>NZ_JAHUTH010000007.1:7500-304129 GCF_025376855.1 Variovorax endophyticus | reverse complement strand
GCGCAGGCACTCGCCCGCGAAGAACTTGAAGATCTGGCCCGCGCGCGTGGCCTCGCCGATGCCTTCGGCCTTGGTCTTGCCCTCCTCGCGCGCCAGCAGCGTGCCGAGTTCCTCCTTGCGCGCGAGGATCTCGTTGCCGATCTTGTCGAGCGCGTCGGAGCGCGCCTGCACGCTGCCCGTGGCCCAGGCCGGGAAGGCCGCGGTGGCGGCGGCCACGGCCGCTTCGACATGGCTCGCGTCGCCTTGCGTGTAGTGGCCCAGCACGTCGCCGAGGTTGCTGGGGTTGACGTTGGGGCTGTAGCTCGCGCCGGCGCGCCATTCGCCGCCGATCAGGTTGTCGTGGTTCTGCATGGAATGCATCCTTGTTGCTGCGTAAAGAACGGAATGAGGGGTGAGACCGGCGGTCTCAGCGGACCATGCAGGGCCGCTTGTTGTCGAAGCGCCAGTTGGGGATCAGGTACTGCATCGCCTGCGCATCATCGCGCGCGCCCAGGCCATGCTTCAAGTAGAGGTCATGAGCTTTTTTGACTTCGTCCATGTCGAGCTCCACGCCGAGGCCGCCGCGCGTGGGCACCTTCACGAAGCCGCCCTCGATGCGCAGCGGCGCCTTCGTCAGGCGCTGGCCGTCCTGCCAGATCCAGTGCGTGTCGATGGCCGTGACCTTGCCCGGCGCGGCCGCCGCCACGTGCGTGAACATGGCGAGCGACACATCGAAGTGGTTGTTCGAATGCGAGCCCCAGGTCAGGCCCCAGGCCTGGCACAGCTGGGCCACGCGCACCGAACCGGCCAGGGTCCAGAAGTGCGGGTCGGCCAGCGGGATGTCGACCGACTGCAGCGACAGGCTGTGGACCATCTCGCGCCAGTCGGTGGCGACCATGTTGGTGGCCGTGGGCAGGCCGGTGGCGCGGCGGAACTCGGCCATCACCTCGCGGCCCGAGAACACGCCCTCGGCGCCGCACGGGTCCTCGGCATAGGCCATCACGCCATGCAGGTCGCGGCACAGCCGCACCGCGTCGGCCAGCAGCCAGCCGCCATTGGGATCGAGCGTGACGCGCGCCTGCGGAAAGCGCTCGTGCAGCGCGCGGATCGCCTCCACCTCCTCCTCGCCGCGCAGCACGCCGCCCTTGAGCTTGAAGTCGGTGAAGCCGTAGCGCGCATGCGTGGCCTCGGCCAGGCGCACGATGGCTTCGGGGGTCATGGCCTCCTCGTGGCGCAGGCGGAACCAGTCGTTGTCGGCGCCCGGGTCGCTGTCGTAGGGCAGGTCGGTCTTCGCGCGGTCGCCGATGTAGAACAGGTAGCCGAGCATCTGCACCGCGTCGCGCTGCTGGCCCTCGCCGAGCAGCGCCGCCACCGGCACCTCGAGGAACTGGCCCAGCAGGTCGAGCAGCGCGGCCTCGACGGCCGTGACCGCATGGATGGTCACGCGCAGGTCGAAGGTCTGCAGGCCGCGCCCGCCGCTGTCGCGCGCGGCGAACTCGCGGCGCATGGCGTTGAGCACGGCGTTGTGGTTGCCTATGGGCTGGCCCACGACCAGGGGACGCGCGTCCTCGAGCGTCTGGCGGATCTTCTCGCCGCCGGGCACCTCGCCCACGCCGGTGCGCCCGGCGCTGTCGGTGAGGATCAGCAGGTTGCGCGTGAAGAAGGGGCCGTGCGCGCCGCTGAGGTTCATCAGCATGCTGTCGCGGCCCGCGACCGGGATCACCTGCATCTCGGTGACGACGGGGGTGGAGGAACGGGAGTCCGGGAGCGTCATGGCTTTGGCGTCGGTTCTGAAGGCTGCGGGCCCGCGGGGCCCTTGTCGATCGGCGTGATCAATCGGCGGTGATGTGCCGGGTTTCGATCAGGGTCTTCCAGCGCGTCCATTCGCGCGCCTGGAAGGCGGTGAATTCCTCGGGCGTGCTCGCGACGATCTCGAGGCCCTGCTCGAGCATGCGCTTCCTGGTCTCGGGATCCTGCATCGCGGCCACCACGGCATCGGCCAGCTTCTTCTTCGTGGCCGGCGGCAGTCCGCGCGGCGCGGCCACGCCCTGCCACGAATAGACCTCGGCGCCCTTCACGCCGGCCTCGGCCAGCGTGGGCAACTCGGGCAGCACGGGCGAGCGCTTGTCGCCGGTGACGGCAATGGCGCGCAGCTTGCCGGCGCGGATGTGCGGCAGCACGGCATTGACGTTCTGGAACGAGAAGTCGACCTGGTTGCCGAGCAGGTCGTTGACCGCCGGCGCGCCGCCCTTGTAGGGCACGTGCACGCCCTCGGTCTTCGTCTGCTGCCAGAACAGCTCGGCCGACAGGTGATCGGAGGAGCCGTTGCCCGAGCTCGCGAACGAGACCTTGCCCGGCGTCTTGCGCAGCAGCGCGAGCACCTCGGCTACGGTCTTCTCGGGCCGCGCGACGTTGGCCACCAGCACGTTGGGCGCCTGCACGGGCACGCTGATGTAGTCGAAGTCCTTGGTCGCGTCGTAGGGCACGCTCTTCTGCAGGTGCGGCGTGACGACGAAGGCGCCGAGCGAGGACACCAGCAGGGTGTAGCCGTCGGGCGCCGCGCGCTTGACGAAGCCGGTGCCGATGGTGCCGGTGGCACCGGGCCGGTTGTCGACCACGAAGCTGCCGCCGAGCTTCGTCTGCAGCTGCAGCGCCAGCGCGCGCGCCACCATGTCGGTGGAGCCGCCCGCGGGGAACGGCACGATGACGGTCACGGGCTTCTGCAATGGCCAGTCGCCTTGTGCGAAGGTGGCCATCGGCAGCCAGGCCGCGGCGGCCAGGCCGGCCGCGAGCAATGCTCTGCGCTTCATGCGTGTCTGCCCCGGATCAGGAGGCGCGCACGGCCTGGCGCGCAAGCAGCTTCCAGTTGCCGCCCTGCTTCTGCCACACGCCGAGGATCTTCAGCGCCACCTTGCCGGGCTTGCCCGAGTCGTTGGTGTCGGCGGCCAGCGCATGGCGCACGATGGCGGTGCGGGCATCGACCACCTTCACGGTCTGCTCGGTGATGGTGATGGTCACGAAGTCGGACTTGCCGTCGAGCAGGTCGGCGATGAAGCTTTCCTTGGTGTCGACCTTGCCGCCCGAATGGCCGTAGCTGAGCTCGTCGGCCACCAGCGCCGACAGCGCGGGACGGGTCGGGTCGACCATCGCGATGCGCAGGCGCTCGGCGGCCGCGGCCACGTCGGCCGCATCGGAGGCGCTGCCGCCACCCGTGGGCATGACGTTGGCGCAACCCGAGAACAGCGCCGCGGCGGCGGCAACGAGGAACAGTTTCTTCAGCATGTCGTCATCTCCGGTGTTTTGTATTTGCTTCTCTTTCGACAGCGGCGCCGCTTACTGCGGACCCAGCTTCTCGATCAGCGCGGCGAGCTGCGCGACCTCGTCGGGCTTGAGGTCGGTCAGCGGCGCGCGCACCGGGCCGGCGTCATGGCCGACGATCCTGGCGCCGGCCTTGACGATGCTCACGGCGTAGCCCGGCACGCGGTTGCGCAGCTCGAGGTAGGGCATGAAGAAGTCCTTCAGCAGGCGGTGCTGGGTCGGCAGGTCGTCGTTGGCGACGGCGTTGTAGAAGTCCATCGCGGTCTTCGGGATGAAGTTGAAGACGGCCGACGAATACACCGGCGTGCCCATGGCCTTGTAGGCCGCGGCATAGACCTCGGCCGTGGGCAGGCCGCCCAGGTAGGCGAAGCGGTCGCCCATCTTCTGGTAGATGGCGACCATCGCCTCGATGTCGCCCACGCCGTCCTTGAAGCCCACCAGGTTCGGGTTGCGTTCGGCCAGGCGCGCCAGCGTGTCGGGTTTGAGGCGGCTGGTGGCGCGGTTGTAGACGATCACGCCGAACTTCACGCTCCTGCACACGGCCTCGACGTGCGCGGCGATGCCGTCCTGGCCGGCTTCGGTCAGGTAGTGCGGCAGCAGCAGGATGCCGTGCGCGCCGGCCTTCTCGGCCGCCTGCGCGCACTGGATCGCGAAGCGCGTGGGGCCGCCGGCGCCCGCGATGATCGGCACCTTGCCGCGGCAGGTGTCGACCGCGGTCTGGATGATGCCGGGGTACTCCTCGCCGGTCAGCGAGAAGAACTCGCCCGTGCCGCCGGCCGCGAACAGCGCGCTGGCGCCATAGGGCGCGAGCCATTCGAGGCGCTCGATGTAGCCCTTCTGGTCGAAGTCGCCGTTGGCATCGAAGTCGGTCAGCGGGAACGAGAGCAGGCCGGAGCCCATGATGTTTTTGAGTTCTTGCGGGTTCATCGAAGAAAACGTCCAGTGAAAGAAATGAAGAAAGGGTTGGAAGCGGCGAGCGCGTTCAGTCGAGCTTGATGCTGGCGTCGGCCACCACCTTGGCCCAGCGCGCACGTTCCTTGTCGAAGAAGCGCTCCTCCTCGGCCGGGGTCATGGTCACCACCTCGGCGCCCTGCCCCGCGAGGCGCGAGCGGATGTCGGCCGTGCGGATGACGGCGATCAGTTCCTTGTTGAGGCGCTGCACGATGGCATCGGGCGTGCCGCGCGCGACGCGCACGCCCTGCCAGGTGCCCGATTCGTAGCCGGGCACGCCCTGCTCGGCGATGGTCGGCACGTCGCCGATCAGCGGCATGCGCGTGGCCTTGGACACGCCCAGCACCTTGAGGCGGCCGCCCTGCACCTGCGGCAGGGTGGCGAGCATGCCGTTCATCAGCACCTGGGTCTGGCCCGAGACGGTGTCCTGCACCGCCTGCACGCCGCCCTTGTAGGGCACGTAGGTCCACTTGGCGCCGCTCGCGCGCTCGAGCGCCACGCCGGCCAGGTGCGGTGCACTGCCGGTGGCGGTCACGGCGAAATTCAGTTCGGAGGTCTTCGACAGCGCGACCAGTTCCTTGAGGTTGTTGGCCTTCACCGACGGATGCACCACCAGCAGGTGCGGCGAATAGGCCAGCATGGTCACGCCGCGCAGGTCCTTCGACGGATCGAAGGACAGCCTGGTGTAGACCGAGGGGCTGATCGCCAGCGCGCCCACGTCGCACAGCAGCAGCGTGTAGCCGTCGGGCGCGGACTTGGCGACGAAGTCGGCGCCCAGGTTGCCGTTGGCGCCGGGCTTGTTCTCGACGATCACCGGCTGCTTCAGCGCCTCCGACAGCGGCTGGCTGATGGCGCGCGCGATGATGTCCGACGAACCGCCGGGCGGGTACGGCACCACGATGCGCAGCGGCTTCGCGGGCCAGCCGGCGGTGCTGGCTTGCGCCAGGGCGAACCCCGGCAGGCTTGCGGCCAACGTCGTGGCCAGTGCGGCGCTGAGCGCGCCGCGGCGTTTGATGGTCATCCTCTGCCTCCAGTTGTCTCGATGGTCGATGCCTCGCTCGTTGGCCTTGCGAGTTATCAGTCATCGTACAACTAGAAAAACAAGTTGTCCAGCATCACGAACGCCAAAAGGCGTTCGCGGGGCTAGTTATCGGAGGACTTGGCCGCTTCGGCCTTCTTCTGCGCCGCTTCCTGAGCCATGCGCAGCCGTTCGCGGCTGTTGGTCAGGTGGATGCGCATCGCGGCGCGGGCCGACTCGGGGTCGCGCCGCGCGATCGCCGCATAGATCTCTTCATGCTCGCGGTTGACGCGGCTGAGGTAGGCCCCGCCCTCCTGGTGGCGGATCGCGCTGATGCGGGTGCGCGGGATGATCGTCGTGCCCAGGTGCCGCATGATGTCGGCGAAATAGGGGTTGCCGGTCGACTGGGCGATCTGCAGGTGGAAGCGGAAGTCGGGCGCCACGGTATCGCCCGAGACGGTCACGTTGTGCTCGAAATCGTCGAGCGCCTGGCGCATCGCGACCAGCTGCTCCTCGGTGCGGCGGCTCGCGGCCAGTCCGGCGGATTCGGTCTCGAGGCTGATGCGAAGCTCGAGCACGGCCAGCACGTCGACCGAGGTCGCGATCTCGCCCGGCTCGAGCCGGAACACCCCGCCCGGGCGCGGCTGCAGCACGAAGGTGCCGACGCCGTGCAAGGTCTCCACCAGCCCGCCGGCCTGCAGCTTCGACAGCGCCTCGCGCACCACGGTGCGGCTCACGCCATAGGCCTGCATGATCGCCGACTCGGTCGGCAGCTTGTCGCCCGGCCGCAGCGCCTGGCTGCGGATCTTCTCGCCCAGGTCTTCCACCAGGCCGTGCGCCAGTCCGCGCGCGCGCTGGCGCGGCCGCCCCACGAAGGCGCTGCCGCCCTTCGCGGCGGAGGCGCCGGTTTCCGGCGCATCGGAAACCAAGGGATTACCCGCAGTCGTCTGGTCCATGCCCACGATCATAATCTCCCGTCAGTTGTACGACAACAGATAACCTATCACTCAAAAACTGTCCAAGCGCCTTTTTCGCACCGCCGCGGGTGGTGTTCCGGAAGCGGCTTTCGCATGAAGTATTCGCTCGATTTCTCTCCGCTGGCATCGTACTGGCCCGTGTTCGTCAACGGGGCATGGCTGACCCTGAAGATGACCGCGCTGGCCGTGCTGATCGGCGTGTGCGTGGGCACGCTGGTGGCTTTCGCCAAGCGCAGCCGCATCCGGCCGCTGTCGCGCGCCTGCTCGATCTACATCGAGGTGGTGCGCAACACGCCGTTCCTGGTCCAGATCTTCCTTTTGTATTTCGGCCTCGCGAGCTTCGGCCTGCGCATGCCGACCTTCGCGGCCGCGGTGCTGGCGATGGTGATCAACATCGCGGCCTACGCGGCCGAGATCATCCGCGCCGGCCTCGAGTCGGTGCCGCGCGGGCAGATCGAGGCGGCCGAATGCCTGGGCCTGTCGAAGTGGCGCATCGGCTGGCACGTGATGCTGCAGCCCTCGATCGAGAAGGTCTACCCCGCCCTCACGAGCCAGTTCCTGCTGATGATGCAGGCCTCGGCGATGGCCTCGCAGATCTCGGCCGAGGAACTCACGGCGATCGCCAACACCGTGCAGTCCGACACCTTCCGCTCGCTCGAGACCTACATTGTGGTCGCGGCCCTCTACCTGGTGCTGTCGCTTCTCATCAAGCTCGTGACCTGGGCGCTCGGCGAGTACATGTTCCGCCGCCGCCGCGTGGTGCGCCGCGCGGCCGCGCAGGCCGGCAAGGCGCAGCCGGCCGCAGCGGCCGCCGTTGCGATCCATGGGGGTGCAGCGTGAGCATCGGCCACTTCACCTTCACGCACCTGATGTACCTGGTGCAGTCCATCGGCTGGACCCTGGTGCTCTCGGCCATCGCCTTCGCGCTCGGCGCCATCGGCGGCTTCGGCCTGATGCTCGCGCGCATCTCGCCGCGGCCCTGGCTGCGCTGGCTCGCCCTGGTCTACATCGAGTGCATCCAGGGCATCCCGCTGCTGATCCTGCTGTTCATCGTCTACTTCGGCCTCTCGGTCTACGGCCTCGCGCTGCCCTCGCTGATCGCGGCCGGCATCGCGATGATGATCTACGTCAGCGCCTACCTCGGCGACATCTGGCGCGGCTGCGTCGAGGCCATGCCCAAGCCGCAGTGGGAAGCCTCCGAATGCCTGGCCTTCACGCGCTGGCAGACCTTGCGCCTGGTGATCATCCCGCAGGCGGTGCGCCTGTCGCTGCCGCCCACGGTCGGCTTCCTGGTGCAGATCATCAAGATGACCTCGCTGGCCTCGGTGATCGGCTTCGTCGAGCTCACGCGCGCCGGCCAGATCATCAACAACACCATCTTCCAGCCCTTCCTGGTCTTCCTCCTGGTCGGCGCTTTCTATTTCGCCCTGTGTTATCCGCTGTCGCGCTGGAGCGAAGCGATGGAGAAGAAGCTCAATGTCGCCAATCGTTGAATCCCTGCGCACCCCCTACATGGACGCCAGCGTCGGCACGGCCGGCGGCGGTGCCGCGCAGGTCCCGGGCGCCGCGCCCATCGTGCGCCTGGACCAGGTCTACAAGAGCTTCGGCGCGAACCAGGTGCTCAAGGGCGTCTCGTTCGAGGTCGCCAAGGGCGAGATGATCGCCATCATCGGCGCCAGCGGCTCGGGCAAGAGCACGGCGCTGCGCTGCATCGACCGGCTCGAGGTGATCGACCGCGGCAGCATCGAGGTCTGCGGCATCCGCGTCGACGATCCCGCGGTCGACCTCAAGCGCCTGCGGCTCGAGGTCGGCATCGTGTTCCAGAGCTACAACCTGTTCCCCCATCTCACGGTGCAGGAGAACATCATGCTGGCGCTGCGCCACGTGAAGAAGCTCTCGCGCGGCGAGGCCGCCGAGGTCGCGATCCGCGTGCTCGACCAGGTGGGCCTCAAGCAGAAGGCCGACGCCTATCCCGAGCAGCTCTCGGGCGGCCAGCAGCAGCGCGTGGCCATCGCGCGCTCGCTCGCGATGTCGCCCAAGGTCATGCTGTTCGACGAGGTGACCTCGGCGCTCGACCCCCAGCTCACCGGCGAGGTGCTGCGCGTGATGGAGGACCTCGCAGCCGGCGGCATGACCATGCTGCTGGTGACGCACGAGATGGCCTTCGCCAAGCGCGTGGCCGACCGGATTATCTACATGCATCAGGGCACCGTGTGGGAGACCGGCCCGGGCGAGATGCTCGACGCGCCGCGCACGCCGGAGCTGCATGCCTTCCTGAACAACGGGCTGTAAACAGGCAGCCCGGGTCTTTCTCTTTACTCCCATACCAAACCACACCAGGAGATATTCATGAAACTCGGCAAAGCCTTCACCCGCAGCTGCATCGCGCTGGCCCTCGTGGCCGGCGTGGCACAGGCCGCCATGGCCGACCAGCTCGACGACATCAAGAAGGCCGGCAAGATCCGCGTCGCGATCGCCATGGGCACGCCGCTGTTCAGCTTCGCCGACGCCAACCTGCAGCCCACCGGCTCCGACGTCGACACTGCCGCGCAACTGGCCAAGGACCTGGGCGTGAAGCTCGAGATCGTCTCGGTCACCAACGCCGCGCGCGTGCCCACGCTGCAGGCGCAGCGCGCCGACATCGTGGTGGCCGACCTGTCGATCACGCCCGAGCGCGAGAAGGTGGTCGACTTCTCGACGCCCTACGCCGTCATCAGCATCATCGTGGGCGGCCCCAGGAGCATCAAGGTCACGGACTACGCCGACCTCAACGGCAAGCGCATCGGCCTGACGCGCGCCACCGTCAACGACACGCTGACCACCCAGCAGGCCAAGGGTGCCGAGATCGTGCGCTACGAGGACGACGCCACGCTGATCACCTCGATGGTCACGGGCCAGATCGACCTGTTCTCGAGCACGCCTTCGAACCTCAGCGAAATGATCAAGCAGGCCCCGGCCAAGAACCTCGAGCTGAAGTTCTCGCAGAAGGACTTCGACCTGGGCATCGCGCTCAACAAGGAGCAGCCCAAGCTCAAGGAGTGGATCAACAACTGGGTCGTGACGAACCAGAAGAACGGCAAGCTCAACGCCATCTACAAGAAGTACCACGGCCGCGACCTGCCCGAGCGCATCACCAAGCTGTAAGGACGAGCGACGGATGGAATCGAACAAGAAACTCGACCGGCTGCTGTTGACCGGCGCCGCTGGCGGCCTCGGCAAGGTGCTGCGCGAACGGCTCAAGCCCTATGCGGACGTGCTGCGCGTGTCCGACATCGCGGCGCTCGCGCCGGCCGCCGACGCGAGCGAGGAAGTGGTGCCCTGCGACCTCGCGGACAAGGCCGCGGTGCATGCGCTGGTCGAGGGCTGCGATGCCATCGTGCACCTGGGTGGCGTGTCGGTCGAGCGGCCGTTCGAGGAGATCCTCGAGGCCAACATCAAGGGCGTCTTCAACGTCTACGAGGCCGCGCGCCGCCACGGCGTGAAGCGCGTGGTGTTCGCGAGCTCGAACCACGTGATCGGCTTCTACCGGCAGGACGAACGCATCGACGCCCATGCCGCGCGTCGGCCCGACGGCTACTACGGCCTGTCGAAGTCCTTCGGCGAGGACATGGCGCAGTTCTACTTCGACCGCTGGGGCATCGAGACCGTGAGCATCCGCATCGGCTCCTCGTTCCCCGAGCCGGCGAACCGCCGCATGATAAGCACCTGGCTCAGCTACCGCGACCTCACCACGCTGATCGAGAAGTCGCTGTTCACGCCCGGCGTGAAGCACACGGTGGTCTACGGCATGTCGGCCAACCGCGACGTGTGGTGGGACAACAGCGCGGCCGCGCACCTGGGCTTCGTGCCGCAGGACGGCTCCGAGGTGTTCCGCGACAAGATCGAGCAGCAGCCGCCGGTGGCCCCCACCGATCCCAACGCGATCTACCAGGGCGGTGCCTTCACGGCGCAGGGCCCGTTCGGCGATTGAGCGGCACGCCCAGCATGCAGGCCGAACTCGTTCTCGACGCGCGCAACGGCACCGGCGAAAGCCCGGTCTGGCATGCGGCCGAGCAGGCGCTCTACTGGGTCGACATCCCGGCGCGCGCGCTGCACCGCTGGCACGCCACCGAGGGCCATGCCAGCTGGAGCGCGCCCGAGATGATCGCCTGCATCGCGCCGCGCGCCGACCGCCCCGGCACCTGGATCGCGGGCATGGAGAGCGGCCTGTTCTCGCTCGAACCGCGGGCCGACGGCACGCTGGCCGCCACGTCGGTCGCGCCGGTCGAGCACGCGGCTCCCGCGATGCGCTTCAACGACGGCCGCTGCGACCGCCAGGGCCGTTTCTGGGCCGGCACCATGCTGCTGGACATGGCCGCGGGCGCGCGCGTCGGCCGCCTCTACAGCCACGGCCGGGGCGACGCGAGCGCCGCCTTGCGCCTCGACGACCTGATCGTGCCCAACGGCCTGGCCTGGAGCCCCGACGGCCGCACGATGTACCTCTCCGATTCGCACCCGAGCGTGCAGGCCGTCTGGGCCTTCGACTACGACACCGCCAGCGGCACGCCGTCGAACCGCCGACTGTTCGTCGACATGAAGCCCCTGCCCGGCCGCCCCGACGGCGCCGCGATGGATGCCGAGGGCTGCTACTGGATCTGCGGCAACGACGCCGGCCTGGTCCACCGATTCACGCCCGGGGGCCGGCTCGACCGCTCGCTCGCGGTGCCGGTGAAGAAGCCCGCGATGTGCGCCTTCGGCGGCGCGGGCCTCGACACCCTGTTCGTCACCTCGATCCGGCCGGGCCACACCGACCTGTCGGACCAGCCGCTGGCCGGCGGGGTGTTCGCGCTGCGGCCGGGCGTCACTGGATTTCCCGAGCCGATGTACGGCACTTGATTGGGTACCTGAGTCTTTGCGCTTTCATTTTCACGACAACCAACGATCAGAGGACGAGACAGACATGAAACTCCAGAAGACACTCATCGCACTTGCAGTCGGCGCCGCGGCCATGCTGACCACCCTGGCCGCCAGCGCCACCGAGTTCCGCTCGGCCGACATCCATCCCGACGACTACCCCACCGTCACCGCCGTCAAGTTCATGAGCGAGCGCCTCAAGGCGCTGTCGGGCGGCAAGCACAGCATCAAGGTCTTCAACAACAGCGCGCTCGGCAGCGAGAAGGACACCATCGAGCAGACCAAGATCGGCGCGCTGCAGATGGTGCGCGTGAACATCGCGCCGATGAACAACATCTGCGCCGAGACGCAGGTGCCCACCATGCCCTTCCTGTTCCGCTCGGTCGACCACCTGCACAAGGTGCTCGACGGTCCGGTCGGCGAGGAGATCCTCAAGTCCTGCGAGAAGCAGGGCTTCATCGGCCTGGCCTTCTACGACAGCGGCGCGCGCTCGATGTTCACGGCCAAGAAGCCGGTGCGCAGCTTCGCCGACATGAAGGGCCTGAAGGTGCGCGTGCAGCAGTCCGACCTCTGGGTCTCGATGATCGAGGCCATGGGCGCGAACGCCACGCCGATGCCCATGGGCGAGGTCTACACGGGCCTGAAGACCGGCCTGGTCGACGCGGCCGAGAACAACTATCCGAGCTACGAGAGCGCGCGCCTGTTCGAGGTGGCCAAGTACTACACCAGGACCGAGCACTCGATGGCGCCCGAGATGCTGCTGTTCTCCAAGCGCGCCTGGGACAAGCTCTCGGCCGAGGAACAGGGCTGGATCCGCCAGGCCGCCAAGGAATCGGTGCCCTACATGCGCAAGCAGTGGGAGGAGCGCGAAGTGAAGTCGCTGGCCACCGTGAAGGCCGGCGGCGCCGAGATCATCGACATCGACAAGGCCGCCTTCCAGGCCGCGATGAAGCCGGTGTACGACAAGTTCATCACCGACGCGAAGCTCAAGGACCTGGTGAAGCGGGTGCAGGACACGAAGTAACCCGCCTCGCGGCATCGGCCTGTTGATCGGCTCCTTCCCCCACTGGGGGAAGGCCGGGATGGGGGCACCGCGGCGCCCGACGGAGGCGCCGCCTGCCCCTCCCCTGCCCTCCCCCAGAGGGGGAGGAAGAAAGAAGGAAGACCTCATGTACACCAAACTCTGCCGCACGCTCGCGCGTGCCTGCATGTGGCTGGGCATCCTCGGACTCGTCGCGGTGATCTGCGCGGTGAGCTGGCAGGTGTTCGGCCGCTACGTGCTCAACAACACCCCGACCTGGGCCGAGAGCCTCGCGCTGCTGCTGGTGCTCTACGTCACCATGCTCGGCGTGGCCGTGGGCGTGCGCGACGCCGGCCACATCGGCCTCGAATCCTTCCTCGTGCTCGCGCCCGACTGGCTGCGGCTGAAGATGGAATACCTGATCCACGCGCTGATCCTGGTCTTCGGCGCCGCCATGGCCTGGAACTGCGCCGAGCTGGCCGATTCGGTCTGGGAATACCGGCTGCCCACGCTGTGGATCTCCGAAGGCTGGAAGTACATCCCCGCCGCCGTCTCGGGCGTGCTGATCGTCCTGTTTTCCATCGAACACATCATCGCGCTCGCCAAGGGCCGCGAAGTCGAACCCGCCTGGGGATAAGCCGCCATCATGACGATCCCGCTCCTCATCCTCTGCCTCTCGTTCACGCTGTTCCTGCTGCTCGGCGTGCCGGTGGCCTTCTCCATCGGCCTGTCCGCGCTCGCCACCCTGCTCTACGAAGGCCTGCCGCTGGCGGTCGGCTTCCAGCAGATGACCTCGGGCATGGGCATCTTCTCGTTCCTCGCGATCCCCTTCTTCATCTTCGCGGGCGAGCTCATGCTGTACGGCGGCATCGCCGACCGCATCGTCAACTTCGCGCGCGCGCTGGTGGGCCACGTGCGCGGCGGCCTCGGCATGTCGAACGTGGTGGCCTGCACGCTGTTCGGCGGCGTCTCGGGCTCGCCCGTGGCCGACGTCTCGGCCATGGGCGCCGTGATGATCCCGATGATGAAGAAGGAGGGCTACCACGCCGACTACGCGGTCAACGTGACGACCCACGCGGCCCTGGTCGGCGCGCTCATGCCCACCAGCCACAACCTGATCATCTATTCGCTGGCAGCGGGCGGCAAGGTGTCGATCGCGGCGCTGATCCTCGCGGCGCTGCTGCCGGCGGCGGTGCTCACGCTCAGCAACCTCGCGGCCGCCTACCTGGTGGCGGTGAAGCGCGGCTATCCCGCGGGCACCTTCCCGGGCTGGGACATCGTGTGGCGCTCCTTCGCCGCCGCGCTGCCCGGCCTGTTCGTGGTGGTGCTGATCCTCGGCGGCATCCTGTCGGGCATCTTCACGGCCACCGAGTCGGCCGCGGTCGCGGTGATCTACGCGCTGCTGCTCACCATCTTCCTCTACCGCACGCTGAAGTGGGAGCACTTCATCAAGGCGGCCTCGAAGGCGGTGCGCACCACCGGCGTGATCCTGCTGCTGATCGGCATCTCGAGCACCTTCGGCTACCTGATCAGCCTCTACGGCGTGGCCGAGCTCACGGGCCAGATGCTGTCGCAGGTCACGACCACGCCGTGGATGATCTTCCTGCTGATCAACATCATCCTGTTCGTGCTCGGCACCTTCCTCGACATGGCGGCCACCATCCTGCTGTGCACGCCGATCTTCCTGCCGATCGCGCAGCACTACGGCATGAGCTCGGTGCAGTTCGGCGTGGTGATGCTGATCAACTGCGCGCTCGGCCTCAACACCCCGCCCGTGGGCACCACCCAGTTCGTGGGCTGCGCGATCGGGGGCGTGTCGGTGGGCCAGGTGATGCGCACCATCTGGCCGTTCTACGGCGCGCTGATCTTCGCGCTCGGCGTCGTGACCTTCGTGCCGGCCTTCTCGACCTGGCTGCCGAGCATGTTCATGGTCGTGCGCTGATGACCGAGCCCGTGCGCCCGCCGCTGTACATCCGCATCCATCCGGCGGACAACGTCGCCATCGTCGCCAACGACGGCGGCCTGAAGGCCGGCGCGGTGTTCGCCGACGGCCTCGCGCTGGTGGACAACGTGCCGCAGGGCCACAAGGTGGCGCTGGCCGATCTCGCCGAGGGCGAGGCGATCCGGCGCTACGACGTGGTGATCGGCTATGCGCAGAAGGCGCTGCCGCGCGGCAGCTGGGTGCACGAGCGCGTGATGCGCATGCCGACCGCGCCCGAGCTCGACGGCCTGCCGATCGCCACCGTCAAGCCGCCGCCGATGGCGCCGCTCGAGGGCTTCAGCTTCGAGGGCTACCGCAATGCCGACGGTTCGGTGGGCACGCGCAACATCCTCGCGATCACGCAGACGGTGCAGTGCGTGGCCGGCGTCACCGAGTTCGCGCTGCAGCGCATCAAGCGCGAGCTGCTGCCCAAGTACCCGAACGTCGACGACGTGGTCGCGCTCGAGCACGGCTATGGCTGCGGCGTGGCGATCGACGCGCCCGACGCGATCGTGCCGATCCGCACCCTGCGCAACATCAGCCTCAATCCGAACTTCGGCGGCGAGGTGATGGTGGTGAGCCTGGGCTGCGAGAAGCTGCAGCCCGAGCGCCTGCTGCCGCCCGGCAGCATCCCGATCGCCGATGGCCGCGATGCCGACCTCGACGTGGTCTGCCTGCAGGACGACGAACACGTGGGCTTCATGTCGATGATCGATTCGGTCATGCGGCAGGCCGAGCAGCACCTCGCGCGGCTGAACGCGCGCCGGCGCGAGACCGTGCCCGCGAGCGAGCTCGTGGTGGGCGTGCAGTGCGGCGGCAGCGACGCCTTCTCGGGCGTCACCGCCAACCCGGCCGTGGGCTTCTGCACCGACCTGCTGGTGCGCGCGGGCGCCACCGTGATGTTCTCGGAGACCACCGAGGTGCGCGACGGCATCGACCAGCTCACCGCGCGCGCCAGCACGCCCGCGGTGGCCGAGGCCATGGTCCGCGAGATGGCCTGGTACGACGACTACCTGCGCAAGGGCCGCGTCGACCGCAGCGCCAACACCACGCCCGGCAACAAGAAGGGCGGCCTGTCGAACATCGTCGAGAAGGCGATGGGCTCGATCGTGAAGTCGGGCTCGGCGCCGATCTCGGGCGTGCTCGCGCCCGGCGAGAAGGCCACGCACAAGGGCCTGATCTACACCGCCACGCCGGCCAGCGACTTCATCTGCGGCACGCTGCAGCTCGCGGCCGGCATCAACCTGCACGTGTTCACCACGGGCCGCGGCACGCCCTACGGGCTGGCCGAGGTACCGGTCATCAAGGTCGCCACGCGCAGCGACCTCGCGCGCCGCTGGCACGACCTGATGGACGTGAACGCGGGCCGCATCGCCGATGGCGACGCCACGATCGAGGAGGTGGGCTGGGAGCTGTTCCGCCTGATGCTCGACGTCGCCAGCGGCCGGAAGAAAACCTGGGCCGAGCACTGGCAGTTGCACAACGCGCTGGTGCTCTTCAACCCGGCTCCCGTGACCTGAGAAAAAAGAGGCAGGCGCGGGTATTCCGGACGACCCGGCAAAGGGGGCCGGGCGTCCTTCTTTCAACCGAGAGAGGAGACCGAGGATGCAAAGAACCCGTTTGGTGGCGAGCATGATCGCCGGCGCTGCCCTGCTGGCCGCGTGTGGCGGCGGCGGCGGTGGTGGCGGAGCGAGCTTCGTGCCGCTGCCACCCGCGGCGAACAACCCGCCGCCCGAGACACCCGTGCCGCCCGAGGTGCAGGCAGCCCAGCCGAAGCTGTCGAACACGCCGATGGACGAGATCGTGAGCAGCCACCTGCTGCCCACCATCGAGCGCCTGTTCGCGCAGGTGCGCGCGCAGAAGCTCGACACCGTGCTGCTGGGGCAGAAGGTGTTCGCGCCCGGCAGCAAGGACAAGTTCCTGCCCGGCAAGGTGGCGATCGGTTTTTCGTACATCCTGCTGAACACGCCCAGCTCCGACCCCAAGTACCGCGAGTACATCGACGGCTACCGCGAGATCGCCGACGCGACCATCGACGTGACCAACGACAGCTGGGGCATCTACTACTACATGTCGGCGCTGTGGAAGCTCAAGAAGGCCGGCCTGCTCGAGGGCAGCGGCGCCGCGATCTCGCCGGCCACGCTCGACAAGCTCAAGACCAAACTCAACTGGACTGCCTTCGTCGACCCTGCCGACTATTCGCTGATCGGGTTGCCGACCAACTACTACGGCGTGGCTTTCAGCATCGCGCGCCTGCGCCACCTCATGGGCTGGGAAGGCCCCGAGGCCAGCGAGGCGCTGCTGCAGAAGATGATCAACCACTACAAGACCTTCTCGGCCTTCGGCTTCTCCGACGAGACCGACGGCAGCGGCCGCTTCGACCGCTACAGCGTGCTGCTGATCGGCGAGATCATGCAGCGGCTGATCGAGACCGGCATGACGGTGTCGGCCGAGGACGAGGCCTCGCTCAAGGGCTGGCTGCGCCAGTCGGTGGACGTGATCAAGGTGCGGCTGAACCCGGCCGGCAACGGCGTGGACTACGGCCGCAGCCTCGCGGGCTATGCCGACACGGCCTTCGCCGAGGTCCTGTCGGCGGCCGAGCACATGAACGTGCTGAACGAGGAGGAGAAGCAGATCGCCTATGCCTTTGCCACGCGCGTCACGGCCAAGTACGTGGAGTTCTGGTACGACGCCGAGCTCGGTTCGCTCAACATGTGGCAGAAGGGCCGGCGCGTCGACAGCTACCGCGGCATCGACCGCGTGCTCGGCGAGAACCTGAGCCTGTCGCACCAGCTGATCTACACCAACAACCTCTGGAAGTCGGCCGGCTACGCGCAGAAGGCGCCGGTGTCGACGCAGACCTTCCTGGCCTACCTCGACAGGCAGCCGCGCGCCACGCTCACGAAGTTCGCGGGCTTCGACGGCGCAGCCTCGACCTACGACCGCGGCCTGGTGACCTACCGCGACGGCCTGCGCGTGATCAGCCTGCCGGTGGTCAACGGTGCGAAGACCTATCACCACACCAACCCCTACTTCGCGATCCCCCACTCCTACAACATGCTCTCGGGCGTGGCCGACACCCAGTGGCCGCAGCTGCAGCCGCGCTTCACCGTGGCGACCGGTTCGCAGCCGCTGATCCCCGCGGCCTACCAGAAGAACCTGAAGATCGCCGAGGCCGGCCAGGTGCTCACCGTGAGCTACGACCAGGACGCGATGGACCGCGCCACCTCGGGCAACGACCCGATCAAGGACCCGCGCATCACCTCGAGCACGCGCTACACCTTCGAACCCGGCCGGATCACGCGCGTCGACACCTACACGCCCGCGGCCGCGCTCGACATCGCGAAGCTCGAGCTCGAGTTCGGCAGCTACTCCGACGGTGCCCGCGCGCTCGGCGGCAACCGCTTCGCCTTCGCGAACGGCGACGTGCAGGGCTTCGCGGTCGAGGGCCTGCAGGACTGCGCGGCGGTCGACGTGCGCGAGAACCTCGACTACAACACGCCGACCGGCGCGCTGAAGACCAGCATCCGCTGCAGCACGCCGGCCTTCAGCCTGGCGGCGCCGCTCACGATCAAGTGGGTGCTCGAGTACCGCTCGCCGAGCGTGGCGGGCATCGCGCCGAAGTGACCCACCGCCCGGCCGCCGCGAGACGGCCGGGCTTTTTTTCTCCAACCACGACAAGCCCCATGGAAGACCTCAGGAACAAGACCGCCCTCGTGACCGGCGCCAGCACCGGCATCGGTGCCGCGGTGGCCATCGCCTTCGCCGCGCGCGGCATGCGCGTGGCGGTGCACTACAACAGCTCGGCCGATGCCGCGAACCAGGTGGTCGAGACCATCCGCGCCGCCGGCGGCAGCGCCTTCGCGGTCAAGGCCGACGTGCGCGACACGGCCGCGATCCGCGACTGCGTGCAGCGCACCGTCACCGAGTTCGGCCGCATCGACGTGCTCGTGAACAACGCCGGCAGCCTGGTCAAGCGGGTGCCGATCGCCGAGTTCGACGATGCGTTGTTCGACGAGGTGCTGCATGTCAACGCGCGCTCGGTGCTCGCCTTCTGCCGCGAGACGGTGCCGCTGATGCGCCGGCAGGGCGGCGGCAACATCATCAACGTGACCTCGGTCGCGGCACGCACCGGCGGCGGCCCCGCCGCCTACCTCTACGCGGGCGCCAAGGGCTTCGTGAGCACGGCCACCCACGGGCTGGCCAAGGAACTGGTGGGCGACAGCATCCGCGTCAACGCGGTGGCGCCGGGCGTGATCCAGACGCCGTTCCAGGACCGCTTCTCCACGCCCGCGATGCTCGAGAACTTCAGGGCCGGCATCCCGATGGGACGCCTCGGCGAGCCCGAGGAGTGCGTGGGCGCCTTTCTCTTCCTCGCTTCGGAACAGCTCTCGGGCTATGTCACGGGGCAGGTCATCGAGGTGAACGGCGGGCAGTACATGCCCTGAGTTTTCGAAGCAACAACCACTGGAGACAACATGAACAGAAACGACTTCCTCCGCGGCCTCGCCGCCTTCTCGGCGACGGCCGCGCTCTCGCTGGGCCTGGCCGCCACGGCCTCGGCGCAGGCCAGCGACTATCCGAACCGCACCATCGAGCTGCTGGTGCCCTACCAGCCCGGCGGCGGCACCGACGGCCTGGCGCGCGCCTTCTCGGATGCGAGCCGCAAGTACATCTCGCAACCCATCGTGATCGTCAACCGCCCCGGCGCGGGCGGCGCCATCGGCTGGACCGAGGTGATCAATTCCAAGCCCGACGGCTACAAGCTCGCGGTGCTCACGGTCGAGCTGCTCACGCTGCCGCACCTGGGCCTGGCGAAGTTCAACTACGACGACTTCCAGCCGATCGCGCAGCTCAATGCCGACCCGGCCGCGATCACGGTGAAGGCCGACTCGCCCTGGAACACGATCGAGGACTTCCTCGCCGCCGCGAAGAAGGACCCGGGCAAGGTGAACGTCGGCAATTCGGGCAACGGCTCGATCTGGCACCTGGCCGCGGCCGCGCTCGAGGACAAGACCGGCACCAAGTTCGGCCACATCCCGTTCCAGGGCGCGGCGCCCGCGGTGCTCGCGCTGCTCGGCGGCCACATCGACGCCGTGGCCGTGAGCCCGGCCGAGGTGACGACCCACGTGCAGGGCGGCAAGCTCAAGGTGCTGATGGTGATGGCCGACCAGCGCGTGAAGGGCTTCGAGAAGGTGCCGACCGCGAAGGAGCGCGGCATCGACCTCACGATCGGCACCTGGCGCGGTCTGGGCGCGCCGAAGAACACGCCGCCCGAGGTGATGGCGCGGCTGCGCGAGATCACGGCCAAGACCGCGGCCGAGCCGCTGATGCACGAGGTGATGGACAAGCAGAACCTGGGCTACGTCTACACCGACGGCGCGGCCTTCAAGGAGACGCTGGCCAAGGACAACGCCTACTTCAAGGCGCTGATCACCAAGCTCAACATCAAGCCGTGAGCACCGCCATGCAACGCCGCACCCTGATCCGCAGCGCCCTCGCCACGCCGCTGCTCGCCGCCCTGCCCCATGCCTTCGCCCAGGGCAACTGGCCGACGGGCAAGGCCATCACCTACCTCGTGCCCTTCCCGGCCGGCGGCACCACCGACGTGCTGGGCCGGTTGATCGGCCAGAAGCTCGGGCCGGTGCTCCACACCAGCGTCATCATCGACAACAAGGGCGGGGCCGGCGGCAGCGTCGGCTCGGAGATCGGCGCGCGCGCCGCGCCCGACGGCTACACGCTGGTGGGCGGCACCATCAGCTCGCACGCGATCAACGTGAGCCTTTACCCAAAGATCGGCTACGACCCGCAGAAATCCTTCGCGCCGGTCACGCTGATCGGCACCAACCCGGTGGTGCTGGTGGTGAACCAGGCGAGCCCGCACAAGACGCTCAAGGACGTGCTCGAGGCCAGCAAGGCCAAGGCCGGCGGGCTCTCGTCGGCCTCGGCCGGCACCGGCACTTCGCAGCACCTGGCGCTGGAACTGCTGGCCTACAAGTCGGGCGTGAAGTTCACGCACATCCCCTACAAGGGCAGCGGCCCGGCGATCCAGGACGTGATCGGCGGCCAGGTCGACATGATGTTCGACACCACGGTGGTGGCCGGCCCGCACATCCAGAGCGGCAAGCTGCGCGCGATCGCCGTCACCTCGGCGAAGCGGCTGGCCTCGATGCCCGAGGTGCCGACGGTGGCCGAGTCGGGCATCGCGGGGCTGCAGGACTTCGAGGTGGTGTCGTGGCAGGCGATCTTCGTGCCCGCGGGCACGCCCGCGCCGGTGGTGCAGCGGCTGCACACGGAGATCCGCACCATCCTCGCGACCCCGGAGATGCAGGACAAGCTCAAGGGCTTCGGCATGGAGCCCGCGGACCTGGGCACGGCGCAGATCGCGGCCTTCCAGAAGGCCGAGGTCGAGAAATGGGCGCAGGTGATCAAGGCGGCGGGGATCAAGGCCGAGTAGCGGAAAAGCGCCCGGCGGCCGCGGCCGGGAAATTCCGCGCAATTCGCCCCCGCGAAATCCCGAGGGAAGTTTCCTACGCCCCGGGCCGGGCCCGCTTTATAGAATGCCCCTCCCATCCAAGAACCAGAAGCTCCGCACGTGTCTGATCGCTCCGCTGTCCTGCCCCAATACCTGTTCCCCAAGCAGGCACTGACCAATTTCGCCGGCTGGGTCGCGGGCAAGGAGCGGGGAGCGGTCACCACCTGGATCATCCGGCGCTTCGTCGACAAATACGGCGTCGACATGAACGAGGCGCTCGAGCCCGATATCGCGCACTACAAGAGCTTCAACCAGTTCTTCACGCGCGAGCTCAAGCCCGGCGTGCGCCCGCTCGCCGACGCCGACCTGATCTGTCCCGTCGATGGTGCGATCAGCCAGTTCGGTGCGATCGAGGGCGACCAGATCTTCCAGGCCAAGGGCCACAACTACAGCACCACGGCCCTGGTGGGCGGCGACGCGGCGCTCGCGGCACAGTTCGCGCACGGCAGCTTCGCCACGCTGTACCTGAGCCCGCGCGACTACCACCGCATCCACATGCCCTGCGACGGGCGGCTGCTGCGCATGATCCACGTGCCGGGCGAGCTGTTCTCGGTCAACCCGACCACCGCGCGCGGCGTGCCGGGCCTGTTCGCGCGCAACGAGCGCGTGGTCTGCGTCTTCGAATCGGCCCATGGCCCCTTCGTGCTGGTGCTGGTCGGCGCCACCATCGTCGGCAGCATGGCGACCGTGTGGCACGGCGTGGTCAACCCGCCGCGCGGGGGCGAGCTGCGCGAATGGCGCTACGACGACCGTCGGATCGAACTGCGCAAGGGCGAGGAGATGGGCCGTTTCTTGCTCGGCTCGACCGTCGTCATGCTGTTCCCCGCGCCCGCGGTGGCCTTCAATTCCGAATGGGCGCCCACGCGCCCCATCCGGCTGGGCGAAGCCATGGCGAATTTTTCGAAGATGTGACGCTTTGTCTCTGGAGCCGCATGCAGCGTACGCCCATAGCTATAAAACTAGTAGCATCGCAATCATTTGAGCTATAGTCCCCGGCCGGAGCGAAGGCCGGAGAGCGGTCCGCCAACCATCAAAAAAGAGCGAGGCCGAGGCACTGCCCACCAGCTGGCCTCCCGCGCAGCACAGATCGCAGAGGAGATGATGACGATGAGTTCCAAGGAAAACGCAGCCATCAGCCAGTTGCTCGCGCTGCTCGAGGCCCGCTATGCGCTGCGTGTGCTCTGGGCCCTGCGCGACGGCCATGCCCAGACCTTCCGGCTGCTGCAGGACAGCGTCGGCGGCATCACTCCCAACACCCTCAACACCCGGATCAAGGAACTGCGCGAAGCCGGCGTGGTGAGCCACGGCGGCGACGGCTACAGCCTCACGCTCAGCGGCCAGGACCTGCTCAAGCGGCTGTCCGACCTGCAGGCCTTCGCAAGCAAGTGGCAGCTCGGCCAGGCCAAGAAGGCGGCGGCGCAACCGGCCGCCGCGGTGCCCGCGGCCGCGACGCCGACGGCCGCGCCCGGTCCACAACCGCCCACGCCGCCGCTGCCCGCGCCCGCCTCACCACCGCCCTCCCCGCCCTCCTCGCCGATCCCGCCGCCGATCTCGGACTGAACCCGGCGGCGCCCCGTCCGGCAAGCGCCGTCCTCCGGCCTCGGTAAACTCCGCGCCTTCGATCCCCGGATCGATGCCTTTTCTTTCATCTCGCGAACACATACCGACGCAAGGAGCGTTCACCATGCCCACCACTCCCTCCGGCCTGCAATACGAAGACACCGTCGTCGGCGACGGCGCGGAAGCCAAGCCCGGCCACCACGTGCACGTGCACTACACCGGCTGGCTCTACAACGACGGCGTGCAGGGCGCCAAGTTCGACTCGAGCCGCGACCGCAACGACCCGTTCGCGTTCTCGCTCGGCGCCGGCCAGGTCATCAAGGGCTGGGACGAAGGCGTGGCCGGCATGAAGATCGGCGGCCAGCGCACGCTGATCATCCCGGCATCGCTGGGCTACGGTGCCCGCGGCGCCGGCGGCGTGATCCCGCCGAACGCCACCCTGAAGTTCGACGTCGAGCTGCTCGACACCCACTGATCGAGCGGCGGGCCCTCGGCTCGAAGGCCCTGCGAAGGGCCTTTTTCATCGCCGGGCCGCCCCAAGATGGAAAACGCCCCCTCGGGGGCAGCGACCTCACGAAGTGAGGGAGCTCGGGGGCCATCTTTCATGCCCATGCGGCCTTTTCGGCCGCATTTTTTCGCTTGAAAAGCCTCCGGAGGGCCCCAACTGGCCCGCAATCGTTTGTTTCCAGCCCATCGATCAATCCGCTTCCAAAGATGTCCGATCCGCAACAATCCGCCCCGAATTCGCAAACCCTGCACGGCGAACCCAGCCCTGAAGAGCTGGAGGCCGCGCAAGCCGCCAACGAGGCAGACGCGCTGGCCGCGGCCCAGGGCGAGCTCGCCGCGCTGCAGGCCAAGAACGCCGAACTGGCCGACCAGTACCTGCGCGCGCAGGCCGACGTGCAGAACGCCCGTCGCCGCGCCGACGACGAGATTTCCAAGGCCCGCAAGTTCGCGGTCGAAGCCTTCGCCGAGAGCCTGCTGCCGGTGACCGACAGCCTCGAGGCCGGTCTCGCCGTCAAGGACGCCACCCCCGAGCAGATCCGCGAAGGCGCCGAAGCCACGCTGCGCCAGCTCAAGAGCGCGCTCGAGCGCAACAAGGTGATCGAGATCGCGCCGGCCCCCGGCAGCAAGTTCGATCCGCACCAGCATCAGGCGATCTCGGTGGTGCCCGCCGACCAGGAACCGAACACCGTGGTGGGCGTGCTGCAGAAGGGCTACACCATCGCCGAGCGCGTGCTGCGCCCCGCGCTGGTCACCGTCAGCGCTCCGAAGTAAGCCGCCTCGCCCCCTTCCCCATCCACACGAATTCCACAGGAAAACCCCGTTTCTTCCCTTGAATAGACCCGGGTTATCCACAAGTTCATAACAACATATTTTTCAGGTTTCAGGAGTACAGAACATGGCAAAGATCATCGGCATCGACCTCGGCACCACCAACTCGTGCGTGTCGATCATGGAAGGCAACACCACGCGCGTGATCGAGAACTCGGAAGGCGCGCGCACCACGCCTTCGATCGTCGCGTACCAGGAAGACGGTGAAGTGCTGGTCGGTGCCTCGGCCAAGCGCCAGGCCGTCACCAACCCCAAGAACACGCTGTACGCGATCAAGCGCCTGATCGGCCGCAAGTTCGAGGAAAAGGAAGTGCAGAAGGACATCGACCTGATGCCCTACACCATCGCCAAGGCCGACAACGGCGACGCATGGGTGGAAGTGCGCGGCAAGAAGATGGCCCCGCAGCAGGTCAGCGCCGACATCCTGCGCAAGATGAAGAAGACCGCCGAAGACTACCTCGGCGAAGCCGTGACCGAAGCCGTGATCACGGTGCCGGCCTACTTCAACGACGCCCAGCGCCAGGCCACCAAGGACGCCGGCCGCATCGCGGGCCTCGACGTCAAGCGCATCATCAACGAACCCACCGCCGCGGCGCTGGCCTTCGGCCTCGACAAGCAGGACAAGGGCGACCGCAAGATCGCCGTATACGACCTCGGCGGCGGCACCTTCGACGTCTCGATCATCGAGATCGCCGACGTGGACGGCGAGAAGCAGTTCGAAGTGCTGTCGACCAACGGCGACACCTTCCTCGGCGGCGAGGACTTCGACCAGCGCATCATCGACTACATCATCGGCGAGTTCAAAAAGGAACAGGGCGTCGACCTCAGCAAGGACGTGCTCGCGCTGCAGCGCCTGAAGGAAGCCGCAGAGAAGGCCAAGATCGAGCTGTCGAACAGCGCCCAGACCGACGTCAACCTGCCCTACATCACGGCCGATGCCACCGGTCCGAAGCACCTGAACATCAAGCTCACGCGCGCCAAGCTCGAGAGCCTGGTCGACGAGCTGATCGAGCGCACCATCGCGCCCTGCCGCCTGGCCATCAAGGATGCCGGCATCAGCGTGAGCGACATCAACGACGTGATCCTGGTCGGCGGCATGACCCGCATGCCCAAGGTGCAGGACAAGGTCAAGGCCTTCTTCGGCAAGGACCCGCGCAAGGACGTGAACCCCGACGAGGCCGTGGCCGTCGGCGCCGCCATCCAGGGCCAGGTGCTCTCGGGCGACCGCAAGGACGTGCTGCTGCTCGACGTGACCCCGCTGTCGCTGGGCATCGAGACCATGGGTGGCGTGATGACCAAGATGATCACGAAGAACACCACGATCCCGACCAAGTTCGCGCAGACCTTCTCGACCGCGGAAGACAACCAGCCGGCCGTGACGATCAAGGTGTTCCAGGGCGAACGCGAAGTGGCCGCGGGCAACAAGCTGCTCGGCGAGTTCAACCTCGAGGGCATCCCGCCGGCATCGCGCGGCACGCCGCAGATCGAGGTGAGCTTCGACATCGACGCCAACGGCATCCTGCACGTCGGCGCCAAGGACAAGGGCACCGGCAAGGAAAACAAGATCACCATCAAGGCGAACTCGGGCCTGTCGGAGGACGAGATCCAGAACATGGTGAAGGACGCCGAGCTCAACGCGGCCGAGGACAAGAAGAAGGTCGAGCTGGTGCAGGCCCGCAACCAGGGCGAAGCCATGGTCCACAGCGTGCGCAAGTCGCTGGGCGAGCACGGCGACAGCCTGGACGCCGGCGAGAAGGAAAAGATCGAGACCGCGATCAAGGAACTCGAGGACGTGGTCAAGGGCGAGGACAAGGCCGCGATCGAAGAGAAGACCAACACGCTGATGACCGCGAGCCAGAAGCTCGGCGAGAAGATGTACGCCGACGCGCAGGCCGCGGCCGGTGCCGCCGGCGGCCCGGGTGCCTCGGCTGGCGCGGAAGCTGCGAGCAGCGCCCCGGCCGACGACAACGTGGTCGACGCCGAGGTCAAGGAAGTCAAGAAGAAGGACTGAGCGTCCGCTCGGTCGAACGGGGCTGGAACACCTGAAAGGGTGCTCCAGCCTTTCTCGCTTCGATCGATACCCGTTTCCAGAAGAAGACCCGAAGACCGCCCCGCCGCCCGACCGAACCTGCCATGGCCACCAAACGCGACTACTACGAAACCCTCGGCGTTCCCAAGAACGCGAGCGACGACGAAATCAAGAAGGCTTATCGCAAGCTCGCGATGAAGCACCACCCGGACCGCAACCACGGCGACACCAGCAAGGACGCCGAGGCCAAGTTCAAGGAGGTGAAGGAAGCCTATGAAATGCTGTCGGACGGCCAGAAGCGCGCGGCCTACGACCAGTACGGCCACGCCGGCGTCGATCCCAACATGCGCGGCGGCCCGGGCGCGGAAGGCTTCGGCGGCTTCGCGGAAGCCTTCGGCGACATCTTCGGCGACGTGTTCGGCGGCGGTGGCCGCGGCCGCGCCGGCGGCGGCCGCCAGGTGTTCCGCGGCAGCGACCTGAGCTACGCGATGGAGATCACGCTCGAGGAAGCGGCCGAGGGCAAGGAAGCCCAGATCCGCATCCCGAGCTGGGACGACTGCGGCACCTGCAAGGGCACCGGCGCGAAGCCGGGCACCAAGCCGATCACCTGCACCACCTGCCACGGCGCGGGCGCGGTGCAGATGCGCCAGGGCTTCTTCAGCGTGCAGCAGACCTGCCCGACCTGCCACGGCAGCGGCAAGATCATTCCCGAGCCCTGCGCGACCTGCCATGGCCAGGGCAAGATCAAGAACAACAAGACGCTGGAAGTGAAGATCCCGGCCGGCATCGACGACGGCATGCGCATCCGCAGCACCGGCAACGGCGAACCCGGCACCAACGGCGGGCCGCCCGGCGACCTCTACATCGAGATCCGGCTCAAGAAGCACGAGCTGTTCGAGCGCGACGGCGACGACCTGCACTGCGTGGTGCCGGTCAGCGTCACCACCGCGGCGCTCGGCGGCGAGATCAACGTGCCCACGCTCAAGGGCAACGCGGCCATCGACATTCCCGACGGCACGCAGAGCGGCAAGCAGTTCCGCCTGCGCGGCAAGGGCATCAAGGGCGTGCGCTCGAGCTACCCGGGCGACCTCTACTGCCACGTGCGCGTCGAGACCCCGGTCAAGCTCACCGAGCACCAGCGCAAGCTGCTGAAGGAACTCGACGAGTCGCTCAAGAAGGGCGGCGAGAAGCACAGCCCCACCGACAAGGGCTGGTTCGACAAGGCCAAGGAATTCTTCAGCTGAGGACGAAACGCACGGCCCTGCCGTGCTGAACCGTGGCGCACGAGGGGTGCGCCACGGCCTCGAGGCCCCCTGCGGCCTTTTGTTTGCGGCCACGCACGCGAACGGTGCCCCTCGAACGCCTTCGGTGCCACGCACCACAACGGCGCCTTCTTCCGCTTCCCTCCGACTCGCAACTGGCGCGCTTTCCCACGCCGCGGCGCGCGCCGCGCTCATCAAAAGATGGCGCGCAGATTGCTTTTAGATTTTTTTTGAATGAGCAATAAACCCAAACCGAAGCTGCCGCGTTATTGAAGGACAGCGTTGTTTTTTTGAGTCAACGGGCTCAATAGGAGGTGCTTGCCGTTAAAACACGCAAAGGACGCATATGTCGATTGCCATAGGTATTTTCACTGGCAGACTGGTTTACCCGAACCGGTTTGCGGAACCTGGGAATTTAGCTGGAATTCGCAAACTCGTGCACGATTTTTTTGTTGAACTTTACTCGTGACTGTGGTTCTGAATTAACAACTATTTCCCGGGTGCACTCTTTGCTTTATGCTGATTGTGCAGATTGTGTTTAAGGGAGTTTTCCAAGGCATGCAGCCCTGGGCGGCCACACCTTTTTCAAAAGATGCGACGCTTTCGGACTGCAGGATTTCGGGCTTTAAAGGCCCGCTGACTTGACGGAGGCGTGACCATGGATGTGATCAGCAACTTTGCAGCGCGTTACGAGCGCACTCGCGAAGAGGTCCTTTCACTGCAGGACTACCTGGAACTCTGCAAACGGGATCCGATGGCCTACGCCACGGCTTCCGAGCGCATGCTCAAGGCCATCGGCGACCCCGAACTGGTCGACACCCGCAACGACTCCCGCCTTTCGCGCATCTTCGCCAACAAGGTCATCAAGATCTACCCGGCGTTCAAGGAGTTCTACGGCATGGAGGAGGCCATCGAGCAGGTGGTGTCCTATTTCCGCCACGCCGCGCAGGGGCTGGAGGAAAAGAAGCAGATCCTCTACCTGCTGGGCCCGGTCGGCGGCGGCAAGAGCTCGATCGCCGAGCGCCTCAAGCAGCTCATGGAGCACGTGCCCTTCTACGCGATCCAGGGTTCGCCGGTGAACGAATCGCCGCTCGGCCTGTTCGACGCGGCCGAGGACGGCGAGATCCTCGAGAAGGAATACAACATCCCGCGCCGCTACCTGCAGCGCATCCTGTCGCCCTGGGCCGTCAAGCGGCTCGAGGAGTACGGCGGCGACATCCGCCAGTTCAAGGTGGTGAAGCGCTACCCCTCGGTGCTGCGCCAGATCGCGGTGGCCAAGACCGAGCCCGGCGACGAGAACAACCAGGACATCTCCTCGCTGGTCGGCAAGGTCGACATCCGCAAGCTCGAGACCTATGCCCAGGACGACCCGGACGCCTACGCCTATTCGGGCGGCCTGTGCCTCGCGAACCAGGGCCTCCTGGAGTTCGTTGAGATGTTCAAGGCGCCGATCAAGGTGCTGCACCCGCTTCTGACCGCCACGCAGGAAAGCAACTTCAAGGGCACCGAGGGTTTCGGCGCGATCCCGTTCGACGGCATCGTGCTGGCCCACAGCAACGAGAGCGAGTGGAAGGCTTTCCGCAACAACAAGAACAACGAGGCTTTCCTCGACCGGATCTACATCGTCAAGGTGCCCTACTGCCTGCGCGTGTCCGAGGAGATCAAGATCTACGAGAAGCTGGTGCGCAACTCCTCGCTGGCCCAGGCGCCCTGCGCACCCGGAACCCTGCGCATGATGGCGCAGCTGTCGGTGCTCACGCGGCTCAAGGAACCCGAAAACTCGAGCATCTTCAGCAAGTCGCAGGTCTACGACGGCGACAACCTCAAGGACACCGACCCCAAGGCCAAGTCGATCCAGGAGTACCGCGACTACGCGGGCGTCGACGAGGGCATGAGCGGCGTCTCCACGCGCTTCGCCTTCAAGATCATCTCCAAGGTCTTCAACTTCGACAGCTCCGAGGTGGCCGCCAACCCGGTGCACCTGATGTACGTGCTCGAGCAGCAGATCGAGCGCGAGCAGTTCCCGCAGGAGGTCGAGCAGAAGTACATCAGCTACATCAAGGAGCTGCTGGCGCCGCGCTATGCCGAGTTCATCGGCAAGGAGATCCAGACCGCCTACCTCGAGAGCTACAGCGAGTACGGCCAGAACATCTTCGACCGCTACGTGACCTATGCCGACTACTGGATCCAGGACCAGGAGTTCCGAGACGTGGACACCGGCGAGGTCTTCGACCGCGCCTCGCTCAACGCCGAGCTCGAGAAGATCGAGCGGCCCGCCGGCATCGGCAACCCGAAGGACTTCCGCAACGAGATCGTCAACTTCGTGCTGCGCGCGCGGGCCGGCAACAACGGCCGCAACCCCGCCTGGACCAGCTACGAGAAGCTGCGCGCGGTGATCGAGAAGAAGATGTTCTCCAACACCGAGGAGCTGCTGCCGGTGATCAGCTTCAACACCAAGAGCAGCGCCGACGAGCAGAAGAAGCACGAGGACTTCGTCACGCGCATGGTCGAAAAGGGCTACACCGCCAAGCAGGTGCGCCTGCTGTGCGAGTGGTACCTGCGCGTGCGCAAGAGCTCGTAGCGCGCACCGCCAACGGAGCACGCCAACGCCCATCGTTTTGCAAGGAGCTTTGAAACCATCGTGGCCATCCTGCAGCAGATCATCGACCGCCGGCTCTCGGGCAAGAACAAGTCCATCGGCAACCGCGAGCGCTTTCTCCGGCGCTACCGCGGCCAGATCCAGGAGGCGGTACGGCGAGCCGTGAGCGGCCGCAACATCCGCGAACTGGAACAGGGCGAGGATGTGACGCTGCCGCGCCACGATGTGTCGGAGCCGGTGTTCGGCCATGCGCGCGGCGGCGACCGCGAGTACGTGCACCCGGGCAACCAGGAGTACGTGCGCGGCGACCGCATCAAGCGCCCCGAGGGCGGCCAGGGCGGCGGCTCGGGCAGCGGCGAGGCCAGCGACAGCGGCGAGGGCAACGACGACTTCGTGTTCCACCTCACGCGCGAGGAGTTCATGCGCGTGTTCTTCGACGACCTCGCGCTGCCGCACCTGATCCGCACGCAGATCGCCGACGTGCCCGAATGGAAGAGCCACCGCGCCGGCTTCACCAGCGACGGCACGCCCAACAACCTGCACGTGGTGCGCTCGATGCGCGGCGCGCTGGCCCGGCGCATCGCGCTCGGCGGCGAACCGCGCAAGGAGCTGCGCCGGCTCGAGGCGCACCTGCTGCACCTGAGGGCGCATCCGCAGGCCACGCAGCCCTTCATCCAGAACGAGATCGCCGAGACCGAGGCACGCATCGAGGAGTTGCGCCGCACCGCGCGCCACGTGCCCTACATCGATCCGATCGACCTGCGCTACCGCAACCGCGTGAAGACGCCGGTGCCCAGCGCCAAGGCCGTGATGTTCTGCCTCATGGACGTCTCGGGCTCGATGGACGAGGCGCGCAAGGACATGGCCAAGCGCTTCTTCATGCTGCTGTACATGTTCCTCACGCGGCACTACGAGACCATCGACCTGGTGTTCCTGCGCCATCACACGCAGGCGCAGGAGGTCAGCGAGGACGAGTTCTTTCACGCCACCGAGACCGGCGGCACCGTGGTGTCGAGCGCGCTGGTGCTGATGGACGAGATCGTGCGCGCGCGCTACCCCAGCGGCGAATGGAACATCTACGGCGCGCAGGCCAGCGACGGCGACAACTGGCACCAGGACAGCGGGCGCTGCCGCCAATTGCTCGAGGAGAACATCCTGCCGAAGGTGCGCTACTACGCCTACGTGCAGGTGGCCGAGACCGAGCAGAACCTGTGGCAGGAGTACGCGCAGCTCGAGGGCATCGAGCCCAACTTCGCGATGCGCAAGGTGTCCGAGGCGAGCGACATCTACCCCGTGTTCCGCGACCTCTTCAAGAAGGAAGGAGCCAGCGCATGACCCCCGCCGACCGCCCTCCTTCGGCACCGCCGCTGCCGACCGCCGCCACCATCCCGCAAGGCAAGCTCGAGCGGCTGCCCAGTCCCTCTGACTGGACCTTCGACCTGATCGAGCGCTACCACACCGAGATCGCGCGCACCGCGCGCGGCTACGGCCTCGACGTCTACCCGAACCAGCTCGAGATCATCACGGCCGAGCAGATGATGGATGCCTACGCCAGCGTGGGCATGCCGATGATCTACAGGCACTGGTCGTACGGCAAGCAGTTCATCGCCACCGAGAAGAACTACCGCCGCGGCCACATGGGGCTGGCCTACGAGATCGTGATCAACTCCGATCCCTGCATCGCCTACCTGATGGAGGAGAACACCATGGCCATGCAGGCCCTGGTGATCGCGCACGCGGCCTATGGCCACAACAGCTTCTTCAAGGGCAACTACCTGTTCCGCATGTGGACCGATGCGTCCTCGATCATCGACTACCTGGTCTACGCGCGGCACTACATCGCCGAATGCGAGGAGCGCCATGGCGTGGACGAGGTCGAGAAGCTGCTCGACTCCTGCCACGCGCTGATGAACTACGGCGTGGACCGCTACCGCCGGCCGCAGAAGCGCTCGCTGGCGCAGGAAAGCGCCCAGCGCGCCGAGCGCGAGCGCCACATGCAGCAGCAGGTCAACGACCTCTGGCGCACGCTGCCGCGGCGCAGCGAGCAGAACGCCGGCTCGGAATCGGCGCCGCGCTTTCCGCTCGAGCCGCAGGAGAACCTGCTCTATTTCATCGAGAAGAACGCCGCGCTGCTCGAGCCCTGGCAGCGCGAGGTGGTGCGCATCGTGCGCAAGATCGCGCAGTACTTCTATCCGCAGCGCCAGACCCAGGTCATGAACGAGGGCTGGGCCACCTTCTGGCACTACACGCTGCTCAACACCATGTACGACCGCGGCCAGCTCGACGACGGCTTCATGATGGAGTGGCTGAGCTCGCACACCGGCGTGATCTTCCAGCCGCCGGTGGGCCACCGCGCCTACAGCGGCATCAACCCCTACGCGCTCGGCTTCGCGATGTACACCGAGCTGCGCCGCATCTGCGAGAAGCCCACCGACGAGGACCGGCGCTGGTTCCCCGACTTCGCGGGCAGCGACTGGGTGGCCACGCTCGACTACGCGATGCGCAACTTCAAGGACGAGAGCTTCGTGGGCCAGTTCCTGAGCCCGAAGACCATGCGCGACTTCCGCCTGTTCGCGATCCGCGACCACCAGAGCGAGTCGGAGCTCGAGGTCTCGGCGATCCACGACGACAGCGGCTACCAGGCGCTGCGCGAATCGCTGTCGCGCCAGTACGACCTCGGCAGCCGCGAGCCCGACATCCAGGTCTGGAACGTCAACATGCGCGGCGACCGCTCGCTGACGCTGCGCCACACCCAGCGCAACAGCCTGCCGCTGCACGACGATGCCGAGGAGGTGCTCAAGCACGTGGCGCGGCTGTGGGGCTTCGACGTGCACCTCGAGAGCGTCGATGCGCAGGGCCGCATCAGCCGCAGCTGGAAGGCCTCGGCGCCGCGGGCGCTGTACTAGCCGGGGCTCAGGGCACGAGCGCGGCGATCGCCAGCGTGTAGCCCTTCACGCCCAGCCCCACGATGATCCCGCGCGCCGCCGGCGAGATGTACGAGCGGTGGCGGAACTCCTCGCGCGCATGCACGTTCGAGATGTGCAGCTCGATCAGCGGCACGCTCGCGCCCTTGATGGCGTCGTGCAGCGCGATCGAGGTGTGGGTGTAGGCCCCCGGGTTCATCACCACGCCGAGCATGGTGCCGGCCGCCACCTCGCGGCCCGCCTCCTGGATCCAGTCGACCAGCACGCCTTCGTGGTTGGTCTGGCGGCACTCGATCGCCACGCCGAGCTTCGCGCCCGTTTCATGGCACAGGCGCTCCACGTCGGCCAGCGTGTCGCGGCCGTACTGTTCGGGCTCGCGCGTGCCCAGGAGGTTGAGGTTGGGGCCGTTGAGGACGAGGATTTTCTTCATGATGGATCGGGCTGGCAGCACGCGTCGGACGGGCCGCCATTATGGTCTGGCACCTGCCCTGCCCCACGGAGAACCCGATGACGAATTCCACCGCTGCCCCCTCCCACCCATGGCACCCTGTTGCCCCTTCGGCCGGGCTGCGCCCCGGCGCCAATATCGTCGCCGGCTTCGCCCAGGGCCAGGAGCTCGCGCTCTGGCGCTCGGCCGACGGCGCGGCCCAGGCCTGGGAGAACCGCTGTCCGCACCGCAACGTGCGCTTCACGCTCGGCCAGGTGGTCGAGAACCGCCTCTCCTGCGCCTACCACGGCTGGCAGTACGCCGCGGGCAACGGGCAGTGCGTCGGCATTCCCGCCCATCCGGCGATGCCCGCGCCGCGCAACGTCTGCGCCAGGGTGTTCGGCGCGGTCGACGCGGCGGGCATGCTGTGGGTGAACCTGGCGCACGAGGGCGACGCGGCGCCGCCCGCGCCGCAGGCACTGGCCGATGCCGTGCCGGCCGGCTGGCACTTCTGCCGCACGCTGACCTTGCGCGCCGGCGCGCAACAGGTGCGCGAGGCACTCCCACGGCTGGGCTTCGCGGCCGGCGCCGCCCCGGGCGCCTGGCGCGGCACGCTCGGCGGCACGCCGACCGTCGCGCTGCTGCTCGACGCGCAACCGCAACTGGCCTTCATCCACCTGTGGACCGGGGCCGCCCCGGGCTCCGAGGCCATGAGGACCCTGCACGCGGCCGCGCGAACCCTGCGCGGCGACATCGAACAACCCGAGACCTGAAGGAAGCACGATGCCCTTCGTCACCGACGACCCCAACATGCTCGACGACTGGCTGGTCGTCGGCCCCGCGAGCGCGCTCGCCGGCCGCTCGCAGCGGCAGCCCTACGGCACCTGCCTGCTCGGCGCCACGCTCTCGCTGTGGGCCGAGGCCGATGGCACGCCGCAATGCCGGCTCGGCACGCAGCCGCTTTCCGTGCAATCGCGCCACGGCTACCTCTGGGTCTGCCCCAGCGGCCGGCCCGCGCGCCCGCTGTTCGAGTTTCCGGAGTACACCGAGCCCGGGCGCCGCCTCGTCGACTGCGGCGGCATCGGCGTCGCGGTGTCGGGGCTGCGCGTGATCGAGAACTTCCTCGACATGGCGCACTTTCCCTTCGTGCATGCCGACTACCTCGGCAAGGTGCCGCACACCGAGGTCGCCCGGTACGAGGTGGCGATCGAGCCCGCCACCGGCGAGATCTGGGCCACCGACTGCCGCTTCTGGCAGCCGCGCGCCTCGGCCGCGCACGACAGCGGCGCCGACGTGCGCTACACCTACCGCGTGATGCAGCCCTTCTCGGCCATGCTCTACAAGTCGAGCCTGCGGCCCGAGGCGCAGGACGCGATCGGCCTGTTCCTGCAGCCGCTCGACGACGAGCACGTGATCGCCCACACGGTGCTCGCCTACTTCGACGACGTGTCGAGCGACGCCGAGCTCATCGCGTTCCAGCACACGATCTTCGGCCAGGACAAGCCGATCCTCGAGAACCACGCCTTCAAGCGCATGCCGCTCGAAGGCCGCGCCGAGACGCCGACGCGCGGCGACACCACCTCCGTCACCTACCGCCGCTGGCTGCGCGAACGCGGCATGCGCTTCGGCACGAGGGCCGCCACATGACGACGCTGCTCAGGCTCCACGACTATACGCTCTCGGGCAACTGCTTCAAGGTGCGGCAGCTGCTGGCCTGGCTGGCCGTTCCCTACGAGGCCGTGCCGGTCGACTTCTACCCGGGGCGCGCGCACAAGTCGGCCGCGTTCCTCGCGCAGCTCAACCCGCTCGGCCAGATCCCGGTGATCGAGGACGAGGGCTTCGTGCTGCGCGATGCGCAGGCCATCCTGGTCTACCTCGCGAGCCGCCACGACACGCAGCGGCGCTGGTACCCCGACGATGCCAAGCTGCGCGGCCAGGTCGCGATGTGGCTCGCCACGGCCGACGAGATCACGCGCACCGCCTCGGCCGCGCGGCTGCACGACGCGCTGGGCTACCGCCACCTCGACATCGAGGCCTGCCGCGCCGGTGCGCGCGCCGTGTTCCGCGTGCTCGACGACCACCTGGCCGAGCAGGCGAGCGCCGGCCTGCGCTGGCTGGCCGCGGCGGCCGAGCCGACGATCGCCGACCTGGCCTGCTTCCCCTACGTGGCGCTGGCCGGCGAAGGCGGCATTTCGCTCGACGAATTTCCCGCCCTGCGGCACTGGGTCTGGGATTTCCGACACCTGCCCGGGTTCATCGGCATGTCGGGTATCTTCCCCGCTGGCCCCGCCTGAGTATCCTTGGGGCTTCGCGCCGCCTGCCGGCCCCCATTCCTTCCCTCCTCCCCCCTTTCCCCCGAACACGCCATGAAAACCAAAGCCGCCGTCGCCTGGAAATCCGGAGCCCCCCTGACCATCGAAACCGTGGACCTCGACGGCCCCCGGTTCGGCGAAGTGCTCGTCGAGATCAAGGCCACCGGCATCTGCCACACCGACTACTACACGCTCTCGGGCGCCGACCCCGAAGGCATCTTCCCCGCCATCCTCGGCCATGAAGGCGCCGGCATCGTGGTCGACGTCGGCCCCGGCGTCACCACGCTCAAGAAGGGCGACCACGTCATTCCGCTCTACACGCCCGAATGCCGCCAGTGCAAGTTCTGCCTGTCGCGCAAGACCAACCTGTGCCAGCTGATCCGCGGCACCCAGGGCAAGGGCCTGATGCCCGACGGCACCAGCCGCTTCAGCCTCGACGGCAAGCCCATCGCCCACTACATGGGCACCTCCACCTTCAGCAACTACACGGTCGCGCCCGAGATCTCGCTGGCCAAGATCCGCGAGGACGCGCCCTTCGACAAGGTCTGCTACATCGGCTGCGGCGTCACCACCGGCATCGGCGCGGTGATCTTCACGGCCAAGGTGGAAGCCGGCGCCAACGTGGTGGTGTTCGGCCTCGGCGGCATCGGCCTGAACGTGATCCAGGGCGCGAAGATGGTGGGCGCCGACAAGATCATCGGCGTCGACCTGAACCCCGAGCGCGAAGCCATGGCGCGCAAGTTCGGCATGACGCACTTCATCAACCCGAAGGACACCGAGAACGTGGTCGACGCCATCGTGCAGCTGACCGACGGCGGCGCCGACTACAGCTTCGAGTGCATCGGCAACACCAAGGTGATGCGCCAGGCGCTCGAGTGCACGCACAAGGGCTGGGGCCGCAGCATCATCATCGGCGTGGCCGAGGCCGGCGCCGAGATCAGCACCCGCCCGTTCCAGCTGGTCACCGGCCGCAAGTGGGAAGGCTCGGCCTTCGGCGGCGCGCGCGGCCGCACCGACGTGCCGAAGATCGTCGACTGGTACATGGAAGGCAAGATCAACATCGACGACCTGATCACGCACACCATGCCGCTCGAGAAGATCAACGACGGCTTCGACCTCATGAAGCGCGGCGAGTCGATCCGCGGCGTGGTGCTCTACTGACGCCGCGGGTGCCGACCATGGAACGCATGGAGCCCCTGCGCCGCATCGAAGCCGGCGTGCTCGAGGTCGCCTACCACGAGAGCGGCCCGGCCGACGGACCGCCCGTGCTGCTGATGCACGGCTTCCCCTACGACATCCACACCTACGCCGAAGTCGCGCCGATCCTGGCCGCGCAGGGCTGTCGCACCATCGTGCCGTACATGCGCGGCTACGGCGGCACGCGCTTCCTGAGCAAGGACACGCCGCGCTCGGGCGAACAGGCGGCCTTCGGCGCCGACCTGCTGGCGCTGCTCGATGCGCTCGAGATCGAGCGCGCCGTGCTCGCCGGCTACGACTGGGGCGGCCGCGCCGCCTGCGTGGTGGCGGCGCTCTGGCCCGAGCGCTGCGCGGGGCTGGTATCGCTCAACAGCTACAACATCCAGAACATCGCCCGCGCGATGGAGCCCGACACGCCCGAGAACGAGCACAGCCTCTGGTACCAGTACTACTTCCACAGCGAACGCGGCCGCGCCGGCCTGCGGAAGGACCGAAAGGCCATCGCCAGGCTGCTGTGGAAGCTGTGGTCGCCGACCTGGCGCTTCGACGACGCCACCTTCGAGCGCAGCGCCGCGGCCTTCGACCATCCCGACTTCGTGGAGGTGGTGATCCATTCGTACCGCCACCGCTTCGGCCTGGTGGCGGGCGATCCGGCCTATGCCGACATCGATCGCCAGCTGGCCGCGCAGCCGGTCATCCGCGTGCCCGCGATCACCTTCGACGGCATCGACGACGGCGTGCGACCGCCGGCCGACGCATCGGCGCATGCGCCGCGCTTCAGCGGACCGCGCTCGCACCGGCTGGTGCCGGGCGCGGGCCACAACCTGCCGCAGGAGGCGCCGCGCGCCTTCGCCAACGCGGTGCTCGAACTGGTGCGGGGCGCCGCATGACCGATCTGCTCAAGACCCTGTCCGAGCACCACTGCTTCGGCGGCGTGCAGGGCTTCTACGAACAGGCCTCGCACGAGATCGGCCTGCCGATGCGCTTCTCGGTCTACCTGCCGCCGCAGGCCGCGAACGAGCGCGTGCCGGCGCTGCTGTACCTCGCGGGCCTGACCTGCAACGAGGAGACCTTCGCGATCAAGGCCGGCGCGCAGCGCATGGCCGCCAGCCTCGGCCTCGCGCTGATCGCACCCGACACCAGCCCGCGCGGCGCGGCCGTGGAAGCGCTGCCGGGCGCCAGCGCGAGCTGGGACTTCGGCATCGGCGCCGGCTTCTACCTCGATGCCACCGAGGCGCCCTGGGCCGCCCACTGGCGCATGGAGAGCTGGATCGTGCAGGAGCTGCTGCCGCTGGTGGGCCGCCAGTTCGCGATCGACACCGCGCGCCTGGGCATCTTCGGCCACTCGATGGGCGGCCACGGCGCGCTCACGCTGGCGCTGCGCCATCCGGGGCGCTTCCTCTCGCTGTCGGCCTTCGCGCCGATCTGCGCGCCCACCCAGTGCCCCTGGGGCGACAAGGCGCTGCGCGGCTACCTCGGCGAACCCGGCGACGACCGCGCGGCCTGGCTCGCGCACGATGCCAGCGCGCTGATGCAGTCGCAGGTCGCGGCGCCCTATCCGCACGGCATCCTGGTCGACCAGGGCCTGGCCGACAAATTCCTCGCCGAGCAGCTGCATCCCGAGGCCTTCGAGGCCGCCTGCTTCGCCGCCGGCCAGCCGCTCACGCTGCGGCGCCACGCGGGCTACGACCACGGCTACTACTTCATCCAGAGCTTCATGGCCGACCACCTGGCGCACCACGCGCAGGTGCTGCGGGGCTGAACGAACGGCCATGTCCGACGCCCAGACGCCCGCCTTCCACCTGCGGCTGCGCGATGGCGCGGCGGAGGAGAACATGGTGCTCGCCGGCATCTGGCGCCGGGCCTGGGCGGCCTCGCATCCGGGCACGCCCGTGATCGAACCGATCGCCCACTGGCTGCAGCGCGTGCGCACCGAGTTCGTGGCGCCGGCCGAGGTGGTGATCGCCGAGCGCGACGCGCAGGCACTGGCCTTCATGGTGCTGCACGACCGGCGCGAGTACGTGGCGCAGCTGTTCGTCGATCCGCACCTGCGCAACCAGGGCCTGGGCCAGGCGCTGCTCGACGAGGCCTGCGTGCGCATGCCCACCGGCTGGCGGCTGCACGTGGCGCTCACCAACACCGCGGCCCAGCGCTTCTACGAACGCTACGGCCTCGCGCGCGGCACGGTCGACCGCCATCCGACCAGCGGGCGCGAACGCATCAGCTACCACTGGTACCCGGCGCGCGCGCCCTGGCGCAAGGCCTGAAACCACCTGCCATCTCCCCCACCATGCGCATCGACCACATCGCCCTCTGGACCACCGACCTCGAACGCTGCAAGCGCTTCTACGTCGACTATTTCGGCGCCGCCGCGGGCGAGGGCTACGTCAATCCCGCGAAGGGTTTCGCCTCCTGCTTCCTGAGCCTGGGCGACGGCGCCCGCATCGAGGCCATGACCACCAGCACGCTCTCTCCGGTGACGGCCGAGCCCGGCGCCCAGCGCATGGGCTGGACCCATCTCGCGATCAGCGTGGGCTCCGAGGAAGCGGTCGACGCGCTGAGCCGCCGGCTGCAGGCCGACGGCTACCCGCTGCTCGACGGCCCGCGCCGCACCGGCGACGGCTACTACGAGAGCGTGGTGCTCGACCCCGACGGCAACCGCATCGAGATCACGGCCTGAACACCATGAAGAACGCCTTCGCCGACAGCCTGCACGAGACCTTCGAGCGCTTCGGCCGCATCGACATCCGCCGCATGTTCAGCGGCTTCGGCATCTACCACGAGGACCGCATGTTCGCGCTGGTGATACGCGACACGCTCTACCTGAAATCCGACGCCGAGAGCGCCGCGCATTTCGACCGCCTGAACCTCGCCCCCTTCACCTACGAACGACAGGGCCAGCAGATGCCGATGTCCTACCGCGAGGCGCCGCCCGAGCTGTTCGAGGACCGCGAGGAAGCCGCCCTGTGGGGCCGGCGCGCCTACGAGGCCGCGCTGCGCTCGGGCACGGTGCCGAAGGCGGCGCGCAAGGCGGCCGCCGCGAAGAAGGCGGCGGCGAAGAAGGCGCCCGCCAGGAAGGTGGCGGCGAAGAAAGCCGCCGCGAAGAAGACCGTCCCGGCAAAGACGGCCCGGAAGGCGGCGCCCCGTTGAACACCACCCGCACACCCCTGCCCCCGCTGCCCGAACGCGAGGAGATCGCGCTGCTCGAACCCTTCGAGGGCCTGGGCCTGAACGACATCGTGCTGGTCGCCACGCGCGACGATGCCGAGCGCGCGGCCGCCGCGCTGCTGGCCGCGGGCGTGGTCGGCTTCGACACCGAGTCCAAGCCCACCTTCGCCAAGAACGAGGTCTCGACCGGCCCGCACCTGGTGCAGTTCGCCACGCGCGAGACCGCGTGGCTGTTCCAGCTGCATCGCAGCGACTGCAACGAGGTGCTGGGCGCGCTGATCGGTTCCGAGGCGCTGCGCAAGGTGGGCTTCGGCCTCTCGAGCGATCTCTCGCTGATCCGCCAGAAGCTCAAGGTGGAGCCGCGCGCGGTCTACGACATCGACGACGAGTTCCGCCGCCGCGGCTACCGCCGCTCGGTCGGCGTGAAGACCGCCGTGGCGCTGGTGTTCGGCCAGCGCTTCACGAAGTCGCGCAAGGCCACGACCTCGAACTGGGCCAGCCACCGGCTCAGCGAGGCGCAGCTGCGCTATGCGGCCAACGATGCCTATGCGTCGATCCGCGTGTTCGACGCGCTGCTGCCGCGCGACTGATCAGTCGCGCCCCGCCTCGAGGATCGCCTGCGCGAGCCGCTTGGGATTCGAGAAGAACATCTCGTGGCTGCCCGGGCATTCGACCAGCCTGAAGAGGCCCAGCCGCTCCGACAGCCGCGGATGCCACGGCAGGCTGTGCGGCAGCGCGATGTCCTGCTGGCAGTTGACGTAGGACTTGCCCACCTGCAGCGCGGCCATCGGCTGGCTCAGCACGATCTTGTCGGTGAAGGTGCGGTACGGGTGCGGGTTGAGCTGCTCGTAGGCCGAGCGCGCGAGCGCCATGTCGGCGTCGTTGATGAAGGCATCGCGCCAGATCTCGAACGGCAAGGTCACGGCCTGATTGTTTGCGGCCGCCACCGCGTCGAACAGCGCCACGTAATGCGGCGGCACCATGTCGTTGAGCGACTCGCCGGGCTGCGGCACGAAGGCGTTCACGTAGACCAGCCGCGCGATCCTGCCGGGCTGCTGCGCGAGGCGGTCGGCCACGCCCGTGATCACCATGCCGCCATAGCTGTGGCCCACGAGCCGCAGCTGCGAGAGATTCTTCTCCTCGATGTACTGCAGCGCCGAATCGATCGCGTCGGCCAGGCCGATCTTCGCGCGGTCGTCGCCGGGCCGGTTGCCCGCGAGCGTGGGGCAGTGCACGGTGTGGCCGGCCTCGCGCAGGCCGTTCGCGACGGCCTCCATTTCGGCACCGGTGTGCCAGGCGCCGTGGATCAGGACATAGGTGTCGGACATGGGGGTCTCCTCGATGGGTGCGGGGTTGCGTGCGGTGAACGCAGCGACTGTAGGAAGCCCGGCGCCGCGCCGATGGCCGCTAGCCGCCAGCACGATGGCCGATTCGCGCCAGCCGCAGGGCACCCGGGGTGGCGCCCAGCTGCTGGCGGCACAGGCGCACGAAGTGCGAGGCATCGGCCAGGCCGCAGCGAAAGCCGATCTCGGCCACCGCAAGACGGTCGAAGCGCGCGTCGCCGAGCATGCGCCGCGCGGCCTGCATGCGGCAGTCGAGCAGCGTGGCGGCGAAGGTAGCGCCACCGTCGGCCAGGCAGCGGTGCAGGCTGCGCTGCGAGATGCCGAGCTCGCGCGCCACCGCCTCGGCCGTGAGGCCGGGCTCGGCATGGCGCTCGCGCGTGGCCTCGAGCACGCGCCGGCGCAGCGCGGCGCGCGCGCCCGGTTCCACCGCCGCGGCCACGCCCGGCCCGGTGGCCAGCGCGAGCAGCCCGCCGAGCTGGTCGGCCAAGAGGCGCGGCGGCAGCGGCGGCGCGCTCGCGGCCTCGGGCGTGAGCTGCTGCACGAAGCGGCTCAGCACGCTGCCCCAGCCCGCGCTGCCGTCGATGCGGCAGGCGAGCTGGCCCGGCGCGTCGGGCAGCCAGGACTCGACCCAGGCCGTGGGCAGCTCGAGCGAGATGGTGTCGGCCGACTGCACGAAATGGAAGGCATAGCTGCGCCGCGAATCGACCAGCACCGCGTCGCCCGGCAGCATGCGCGCGCTGCGCCCTTCCTGCTCGACGCTCCAGGCGGTGTCGGTCTTGCACAGCAGGTAGTAGAAGTTGCTGCGGCTGCGCTCGATGGCACGGCGCGTGCGGTAGACGTCCTGCGCGCTGCCGCGCACGCGGTTGACGCCGATGCCGAGCTCCGGCGTGCCCAGCGGGGCCGATTCGAGCGTGGCGTCGAAATGCCGCGCCTGCGGGCTGGTCACCTCCATCTCGAGGAAGCCCTCGCAGACCGCGCCGACCCAGTAGTCCAGGCGCTGCGCGGGCGGCACCGCGTCGGTGGACCAGCGCTCGATCGCGGCCGGCGGACGATGGGCTTCGGCGTGGGGCTGGATGGGCATGGAGGGGTCTCCCCGTGGATGGGTCGGCTGCAACATACCGAAGCCGGCCAGGCTTGCCAAGCGGGCTCGCCCGGGAAGGCGGTCCGGTTATAGGCGGCGGCTGACGGCGCGGCCGGCGGGCGGTCGGCACAATGGCCTGCTGCATCAACCCCGCGCACCGGCCGCCGCCGGCGTGCGCACCCGGAAGGAAACACCCAGGCCATGACCACCACCAAACAAAGCGACTTCGGACTGATCGGGCTGGCCGTGATGGGCCAGAACCTCGTGCTGAACGTGGAAAGCCGCGGCTTCCAGGTCAGCGTCTACAACCGCACCGAAGCCACCACCGAGGCCTTCATCGCCGCCAACCCCGGCAAGAAGCTGGTGGGCGCGAAGACGCTCGAGGAATTCGTGCAGAGCCTCGCCAAGCCGCGCAAGATCCAGATCATGGTCAAGGCCGGCGCGCCGGTCGACCAGGTGATCGAGCAGCTCATCCCGCTGCTCGACAAGGACGACATCGTCATCGACGGCGGCAACAGCCTCTACACCGACACCGAGCGCCGCGACGCCTACCTCTCGAGCAAGGGCCTGCGCTTCATCGGCGCGGGCGTCTCGGGCGGCGAGGAAGGCGCGCGCAAGGGCCCGTCGATCATGCCGGGCGGCCCGGCCTCGACCTGGGAGGTGATGAAGCCGATCTTCGAGAGCATCGCGGCCAAGGTCGATGGCGAGCCCTGCGTGATCCACATCGGCCCGGGCGGCGCCGGCCACTACGTGAAGATGGTGCACAACGGCATCGAGTACGGCGACATGCAGCTGATCTGCGAGGCCTACAGCCTGTTCAAGGCCGCCGGCTTCACGACCGACGAGATGGCCGCGATCTTCAACGAGTGGAACGACGGCGAGCTGCAGAGCTACCTGATCCAGATCACCGCCAAGGCGCTCGAACAGAAGGACCCGGAAACGGGCAAGCCCATCGTCGACGTGATCCTCGACAAGGCCGGCCAGAAAGGCACGGGCCAGTGGACGCTGATCAACGCGGCCGAGAACGCGGTGGTCATCAGCACCATCAACGCCGCCGTCGAGGCGCGCGTGCTGTCGTCGCAGAAGAAGGCGCGCGTGGGCGCGAGCAAGCTGCTGCAGGGCCCGAAGGTCGAGCTCTCGCTCGAGAAGAAGGCGCTGGTGGCCAAGGTGCACGACGCGCTCTATGCCTCCAAGGTCATCAGCTACACCCAGGGCTTCGACCTCATCAAGACCATGGGCGACAAGAAGGGCTGGGGCCTCGACCTCGGCCGCATCGCGGCGATCTGGCGCGGCGGCTGCATCATCCGCGCACGCTTCCTCAATCGCATCACCGACGCCTTCCGCACCGATCCGGCGCTGGCCAACCTGATGCTCGATCCCTTCTTCAAGGACCTGCTGAACCGCACCCAGCAGAACTGGCGCGAGGTGGTGGCGCTGGCCGTGAGCAACGGCATCCCGGTGCCGGCCTTCAGCGCCTCGCTGGCCTACTACGACAGCTACCGCACCGAGCGCCTCAGCGCCAACCTGCTGCAGGCGCAGCGCGACTTCTTCGGCGCCCACACCTACGAGCGCGTGGACAAGCCCGAGGGGCAGTTCTTCCACACGGAGTGGCCGGAAGTCATCGGCTGAGGGCCGCCCTTTGCGAGCGCCGGACCGCCGGCGCCCGCCTCAATCCACCTTGATCTGGAACAGCACCGATCCGGATCCGCCCGGCGCCACGAAGCCGTTGAAGCGCCAGTCGACCGGCCCGGCCTTGCCGGCGGGCTGTGCCTCGGTGCAAGCCACGGCCGGCGCCGGCGCGGCATTGGCCGGCGTGTTCTTCATGCATCCCGTCAGCGTCGCGGGCGTCTCCCCCGCGGTCGCGCCGACGAAGCTGGTGTAGGCCGGCGTGGTGTCGTTCACCGCGAGGTTGCGGATCGGTGCGTCGCCGTTGTTGGTGTAGGTGATCCGGTACTCCAGCGTTTCGCCCGGCTTGGCCCGGTTGTTCAGGCCGAAGGTCAGGACCCCTTGGGTCACGTTGCGCACCTCCTTGCGCAGTTCCAGCGCGACATCGGACACGGTCGTGATGTCCTGCAGGGTGTAGCGGCCGCTGAGCGCCGGGGAGGCGTTGGCGTAGTCGAACTCGGCCTGCACCACGACCTTGTTGCGGGCACCCAGCGGCGCGGTCGCGGGAATGAACTGCTTCACGATCACGCACACCCGGCCCTCGAAGGCCACCGCCTGGCCCGCGCCCGCCGGCGGATAGAGCTGCGCCGCCCCGGGCTGCAGGCTGCCGGTGCAGCCCGCGTCGGCGAAGACCTGCACGCTCCAGCCGCCGACATCGGGGGTGGCGGTCTCGCTCGCGATGCCGAAGCGCACCTTCCCGGCCGTGCCCGCGGCAAAGCCGTGGCCATAGGTCACGCTGTTGCCGGGCATGCCGGTCTTGGCCCCGTCGGCGGCGAAGCTGCCGTTGTCGACGTCGCCGAAGTTCAGCTCGGCATGGCCGACGCCGTTCCACGCGAACGCGATGCGGTCGGGCGTGCCGGTGCGCGTATAGGTGTAGGTGTCCGTGCCGGCGGCCACCGCGGCCCCCGATGGCAGGGCCACGCCGCCCACCGAGGCGCCCGTCGACACGCGCGCGGCGGGGTTGTTGAATTGCTCCACGCACATCGCCGCGCCCTTCGCCATGCCGCCGGGCACGGGCAGGGTGTAGTTGCCCGCCGCGTCGGTGACCGCGCTCGCATGCACGGCGGCGGCGCAGTCGGTCAGGCGCACGCTCACGCCGCGCTGCGGAACTTCGCCGCCGTTGGCCACGCCGTCGTTGGCCGTGCCGCCGCCCGTGCCGTTGTCGAGGAACACGCGGCCGCTCACGATGGTGCTGACGCGGGCATGGGTGTTGGTGAAGGTGCAGGTCCAGAGCGCGCCGGCCGACATGTCCGCGGCGGAAAGCGCCACCGTGCCGGTACCGGCCACGGTGCGGCCCTCGCCGTTCACGCAGACCGACTGCGTCGTGACATCGGGCACCGCGGTTTCGGTGATGCGGATGGCCGTGCCCGGCGTGCCGAGGTGGTGCGCGGTCTTCGACGGCATGGGCACGTTCGACTCGCTCGTGGTCACGCTGTCGGTGGCGTTCGCGACCACCGTGCCCGTGAGCTGGAAGTCATAGGTGCCGGTGCCGCCCAACGAGTTCTTGACGATGCGCACGCGCGGCCTGACGGTGTGGGTCACCGTGCACATCTTCTCGCGGGTATCGATGTCCGTGACGGTGTTCGCCGGCGACGTCATGGTGTAGACGCCAGTCGAAGGATTGGCCAGGTTGCTCGTCGAAAGCTTCTCGTAGCCCTCGCACGAAAAAGTCTGGGTGTAGTTGCTCAAGGCGGTTCCTGTCCCTGCCGCCGCCTTGAAAGTCATCGTCGTGCTGACATCGATGCCCAACCGGCCCGTCCGCCCTCTGTCACCGACGTCCTTCACGGAGGGAGTCCCCGTCTCGCTGAAAGTCTGAAGATTGACGCCCGAAAAGCTCAGGTCAAATTTTCCTGCGTCGAACGGCGCACCGACGATGCGATTGATCAATCCGAATGACGGCCGATAGTTGTCGATGTAGCAGCCGAATATCGAGTTCGGAAAAATGTACTTCTTGTCCAGTATGAATTTGTTTCCTTCAATCCTCCACAAGATGGAGATATCGACCGGATTGGTGTTGCCGTCGACACCCGCGTTCTCGTCTTTGCACCCACCGTCCACCGGGTTCGTGGATGGATAGAGCGGCCAGCCCGGGTGAACGGTTTTTTCCGTGACCACCAGATCGACCCCGGGGATGATTGGCAGAGTCCCTTGCGTCCAGTTCTTGCTTCCATCACCGTAGAGGCCCGGCTCTACAGGAACCGTGATCGTTTCATCAACGGCCCCACTCACCCCCGAGAAGGAGAAGCCAAAGCTGGGGGAGGTCGATTCAGACGCGCTGCCGATGGACTTTCCGAAGCTGACAGTCGCCACGCGGGTGTTGGAAAAGGTGCAGACGATGTCGGTGTCGTCGATGTTGCCTTGCGTCGCGGGCGTGTCGTTGCCACCGATGCTCGCGCTGACCATGGCGGTGAACTTGCCGCTCATGGCGTCCGGCAGGTTCAGGACCTCCCTGTCGGCGCGGTTGACGCAACGCAGCGACGACTGATAGCGCCCCGTCGTACCGGCGGCCTCCGTTTCGCTGACGGTGATCTGGGCGCCGAGGCCGACGGTCGCGAAGCCGGTGGCACTGGGCACGGCGCCGCCATGGCCGGCACCGGCCAGGGTCGCCGTGCCGGTCGTGCCATCGGGCCGGATCGTGGGGTCGATGGCGAGATCGAACCTGCCGGCATCCGAGTCCGGCGCCAGGCTCTTGGCCAGCCGCACGCGCGGCAGCAGCGTGATGCGGTAGTCCTCGACCTCGCCGCTGTCGGCGCCGCCCCTCGCGCTGGGCAGGGGGGAATAGCTCAGCCGCAGCCGCACATAGGACTTGCCCGCGACATAGCCCGCGCCGGGAGGCACGTCGAAGCGGAGATTGCCGCTCGCGGCGCCCGCGGGCACCACGGTACAGGCGCGCTCGGTCGCGTCGTTGAAAACGCCGTCGCGGTTGAAGTCGATCCAGCCGCACAGGTTGGCGGCGGCCGTGTTGCCGCTGACGGGAATGTTCCTGATCTCGTGGACGGCCTCGCCCATGACATCGGAAAGGGGCCCGGACAAGGCGTCATCCGCATCGCGATCCGCCGCCGGGCTTGCCAGGGGCGTGGCGGCGGCGAGATCGGGAAAGACCGCGTCGGTCGCATCGATCGTCACGTTCCGCCCCAGCACGAGCCCGGAGCCGATGGCATGGCCGGCGCCTCCATAGCTGGCCGGTGCGTCGCCGAGGTCCTCGTCCAGGCTGACGGTGAACTTGAACTCGTCGAAGATCGCGGGACCTTTCCCCGGGGTGTCGTCCACGAGAAAGGTGCAACCAAGATCGCAGGCCGTCCGGTTCAAGGTGGTCTTGAATGTGAGCTGCGTGTAGGTGCCGTTGAAAATGACGGTACCGCAACCGGCACTCACCGATGCGTCGGGATTGCAGCCCTCGCTGGTCCGGGCGATCGCCGGGCTGATGCGCAATCCTTGCGGGGCCGGGCCATTCTGGTCCTCGATCTTCAGGTAGTTGGACACCAGCGTCATATCGCCGCTGCCGCCCGTGGCTCCGTTCATCAATTCGAGCATCAGCGAGGCGTACTGGTAGTAAGTCTGATCGCCCGTATAGGGGCCATACTTGATCCATGTGCCCATGTAGGAAAGGTGAACTCTGGGATTGGTCACAGGACGGCTGAAAGTGATCGTCAACGTTCCCAATGGAAAACTGGCATTCGGGTCCGGCGAATGTCGGTTCTGTTCACTGCCTGAAGGTGGGTAGGAGAATACATAGAACCCCCCCAATACGTTGGACAGGTTGATGCTGCTCGGCGAATAGGCCGAGGGCGGCAGGCCGTTGAACTTGCCACCTCCTGGTCGCAAGTACAACAGGTCTGGGCGGGACATCGATGCCGTCACGGTGACACCCGACGGCATGATCCCCTGAAGCCCGGACGCATCCACTTGCAGGATCTGCTCGTGCGCCCGTGCCGTCACTGCGGCGAACAGGAAACAAGCCAGTACCAGCAAAGCTGCGGCAGCCTTTCTGACCCAAGGCAATACCGGCCTGATGCCGAATGCGACCAATCCCTTCATATGAATCCTCGATGATCTGGCGTGCCCATCGGCTCACCGCTGCCCATTGGTCGCCCCGGTGTCCCGGCTCGCGGCCGCTGCGGGCATGGCCCCGCTCGTCGACGGAAAGCCCAGCGTGGTCTCGTCGAACTTGAAGCGCAGCCGCACGTAGGCGCCCTTGCTCGTGTATTCGTTGGCCGTGAGGTCGCGGTCGTTCAGGCCCACGAAGTTGTAGCCCGCCGACAGCCACAGGTTCTTGTAGACCTGATAGCCGAGCTCGAAGCCGAAGGTCTTCTGCAGTCCGCCGCCCTTGCCGTAGAGCAGGCCGGCCTGCACGCCCCAGTCCCAGTCCTGGTTGATGTCCTGCGTGTAGCGCGCCTGCACCAGGTGCGCCCAGTACGTGCTCGCGAGCAGGCTGTCGCTCATGCGGCTGAGCTTGCCCGCGTAGCGCGCCATCACGACGCGCCCGGGCGCGGGGTTGTAGTTGAGGTGGGCCGAGACGATGTCGGCGCTGGTCCTGCCCGGCAGGCTGGCGCCGTTGTCGGCACCGAACACGCTGCTGCCCTGCAGTGCACCCGCTGCGTTGCCCGCGCCCACCACGTTCTGCGAGCGGCGCTCGTAGCGCGCGAGGGCGTTCCAGCTGTCGTCGTCCACTGGGCGATAAGCCACGCCGATCTGGTGGCGCTGCAGGTGGCGCTCGTTGCCGGCGTTGGTGCCCTGCCCTTGGCTGCTGCTCATGATGCTGCGCGCCAGCAGGCTCCACGAAGGATCGAGCTTGTAGGCGAAGCCCGCGCTCAACAGCCGCGTGTTGGCGTCGTCGCCGCGGCGCACTTCGAACACGCCGCTGGTCTTGAGCCGGTCGGTCATGTACTCGATGCCGCTGGTGACGGCGGTCGATTGCCCGAGCCCGCCGGCATAGCCGGTGCCGTTGTTGCCGCTGTTGGCGTAGCCGCCCAGGTTGCGCGTGTGCTCGATGCCGCCGGTCACGCTGATGCGCTCGGTGAGCTTGACGGTGTTGCGCACGCCGATCGCGGCCTGCACGCCGCGGCCGTCGGCACCGTCGGCGAGGCGGTACTCGTTGTACACGCGACCGCCCTCCATGTAGTTGCTCTCGATGCCGACGATGCCGGTGTTGTTGTTGCGCGCGCTGTCGAGCGCATAGGGGCCGTAGAGCGAGGAGATCAGTTCGTAGCGCCCGTAGACGCGGGTCTTGTCGGTCACGGCGTAGTTGCCGCCGATGGCCAGCACGCGCTTGTCGCTGTGCTTCAGGTCCTGCTCGCCCTCGATGAAGAGCTGTGCGTTCGGCACCCACGGCAGTTGCGTCGACAGCCGCGCGCGCAGGGTGGTCAGGGTCTGCGTGTCGACGCCGTTGGCGGCCACGGCCGCGCCCAGCACGGTCACGCTGTTGGCGCCGATGCTGCTGCTCGTCTGCGCGTTGTAGGTGGAGATCTGGCCGTAGTCGAAGCCCGAGTTCGAGCCCATCGCCTCGTTGCTCTGGCCATGGCGCAGCCCCACTTCCACCGCGGTCTGCTCGCCGAGCTTCTTCTGCGCGCTCAGGGTCAGTCCCTTGCGCTCGTCCGTCTGCGCGGCGTCCTTGCTGTAGAGCGCCTCGGCGCGCACGGCCAGCGTGGGGTCGATGCGGTATTCGGCACGCGCCGAAGCCTCGGTGCGGCCCGCCGAGGAGCTCGCGCCGGGGTTGTCGAAGCCTTCGCTGGTCCTGGTCGCGAGCGCCACCACGGCGAGCTTCTCGTCCTGGTAGCGCGCCTCGATGCGCGCCCCATGGCCGCTGCCCTTCTCGTCGGACTGCGTCTCGACGACTTCGCCCGCCACGGTGGTGTTCTCGCCGATGCGCGCAATGCCCGTGACCGCCTGCAGCTTGCGCCTGTTCTCGGGGTTGCGGTCGGTGCTGACCACCACGCCGACCTGCACGGTCTCGGCGACCTTGAGCTGCACGTCGACGCCCGCCACGGTGAACTTCGGCCCGCCCGAGTCGACCTCGTAGGTGACGCGGATCGACTGCGGATTGAGGTTCTGGTCGACCGAGGAAATCGCGCGCGTGAACAGGATGCGCCGCGTCAGCGGCTCGACCGTGTAGTCGACGAAGCGCGTGACCGCCGTGCGCTGCAGCACGATGTTCGGCTGGTTGCGGTCGCGCACCACGATCTCGACCTGCTCGCTGTTCTCGACGAACTCGCCATTGCTGCCGCTCAGGTAGTACGGCCCCGAGGTGCCGACCGCGCGGAACTCCTCGACCTGCTGCGTCTGCGCGGTGCGCGAGACGTAGCTGGTGGCGCGCACGCGCTCGTCGTCGTAGACGTGCTTCAGGCCCGTGAGCGACCGGTTGCTCTGGCTCAGGTTGCGCACCTCGGTGCTGCTGGCGGTGGTGAAGTCGCCGTACAGCAGGTAGGAGCGGTTCTTGTCGATGCGCACATAGAGCTTCTGCGTGCTCTGCGCATCGAAGCCCTTGACCGAGGAGTCGCCGTAGATCGGATAGAACTCGTCGGGCCGGATGTCGCGGAACAGGCGGCCCTTGCGCTGCTTGTCGGAGTCGTAGGCCGCGGTCAGCAGGTACTCGCCCTTGATCGCGCCCTTGAAGAAGAAGGCGGCGCGTCCACCCGCGCGGCTGCTTCCGCCCTCGTTGCCGAGGCTCGTGAGCTCCGACTCGAAGGCCGCGCCGGCGGGCATCGCACCCAGCGGCAACTTGCCGCGCTTCGTGAGGTCGAGCACGCCCTCGACGATGCCCACGCCGATCATCGGGCGCAGTTCGGGCGTCAGCGCGAGACGCACTTCCTTGACTAGGTTCGCGGCCGTGACGCGGATGCGCGCGTCGCCGGGCTCGCCGGGTGGCAGCAGCCGGAACTCGGCGCGGCCGCCTTCCATGAAGACCTGGGTGCCGGGTTCCTCGGGGTTCAGGTCCTCGGCCAGCCAGCGGCCGCGGTCGGCCTCCAGCGTGAGCTGGGTGCGCGCGGTGACGGGCACGCCGGCGGCGTCCGCCAGCCGCACGGTGACGACGACGGGCGTGCGCAGGTCGGCCTGGGCCGACGCGGGCAGGTCGAGCTCGATCGCCGAGAGCTTGTCGGGCGCGACGACGGTGATCTCCCGCGCTTCGCCGCGCAGGTTGCCGAAGCCGTCCACGGCCTCGAGCCGCAGCGTGTTGGCGCCGGGCTTGAGCGTCACGCCGATGTACTCCCAGGCCGCGAGCTGCTTCGAGGGCAGCTGCGACTTCTTGCCCACGCGGCGATCCTCCACCGCGGCACCGTTCACGCTCAGGCGGAAGCCCGCCGCATCGCTGCCCTTGACGCGCACGTTGATCGAGGTGCCGGCCACCGTGTCGCGGTCCTTCAGGTCGAGGAAGCCCAGCGCGTTGTTCTCGATCTGCGGCAGCAGGGTTTCGAGCTCCACCGGGCTCGGCGCGGCCGGCGCCAGCAAGGGCAGGTTGCGCGGCTCGAGCATCGCGCCGCCCAGCCCGATCGGGCGCGCGGGCGGGGTGCCGCCGACCGGCGCGAACAGGCTGCCGGCGGGACTTGTCGACGGCGTGCCACCCAGCGGCGCATTGGCACCGAGCTGGTTGCCGAGCGTGCCGCCCATGGAGCCGCCGGCGCCGCCGACGAAGGTGCTCGGGTTGGCCGGCGGCGCAGGCAGCGCGATCAGCGGTACCGAGGTGGTCTGCACCGTGCCCGTGCTGCCGCCGGCCAGCGCCTGGCCCGAGGCCGGCAGGCCGCGCAGATCGCCGGCCGGCACCACGCGGCCCTCGGGATCGAGGCGCAGCCGCACCTGGGCTTCGGCCTCGGTGTCGGGCTTGGCCGCGATCGCGGCGCGCCGTGCCGCCACGTCGTCGAGCACCGCCTTGTCGTCGCAGTTGGCGATGACGAAATTGGCCTTGTGGAACTCGCCCTTCTTGAGGTCGAGGAAGCGGCTCTCGGGCGCGCCCGCGTTGCGGTTGTCGAGGATCTCGAGGCGGGCGCCCGCGGGCAAGGTGAGCTGGTCCACGCGCAGCACGTGCGTCACCGGCTTCAGGCCGTAGAGGCTCCACTTGCCCTCGACGTCGGTCACGACATGCGTGCCGTCCTCCAGGTACAGCCGCACGCCCGGCACGCCGATCTCGTCGGCGCCCTGCTGCCTGCCGTCGCGCTTGCAGTCCATGTAGACCTTGCCGAAGGCGAAGGCATCGTCGGCAAACACGCCGCCGGTGACGCGCAGCGTCCAGCTCGCGAGGTTCGACTGGATCGGGCCCGAGCTGGCGCGCGCGCGGTTGATCGCGTCGCCGTCGGTCGGCGCGCCGACGCCGATGCGCACGCGATAGCGCACCATCGCCGACTGGTCGGGCGCGATGACCAGCGCGGGATAGTCGAAGCGCAGCCCCGGGCCGGCACCGCCCGCGGGGTTCGGCACGATGGCGCCATTGAGCCGCGCGCTGTTGGCCACGTAGGCGAAGCCCGGCGGCAGCGTGTCGCTCAAGGTCACGCCGGTGACGGGGAAGCCGGTCTTGTTGGTGACGGTGAGCGCGTAGTCGACGAAGTCGCCGAACTCGGCCTGCCGCTTGCTGCCGTCCTTGCGCAGCACCAGGCCCAGGATGTTGCCGGGATCCAGCGGGATGTGGTTGTTCGCGACCTCGCAGGCCGAGCCGTCGGTGTGGGTGCCGGTGCGCAGCTGGAGGTAGTGGGTGGTGGGCTCGCCGTTCTGCGGCGCCGCGGGGTTGGGCACCACGGCGCCGCAACTGGCGAAGCTGCCGGCGGTCGCGGGGAGGAGCTGCGACGGCGCGACGTAGCCGCTGCCCGCGGGCGGCGCCACCTTCAGGCCGTAGCTGCACATCGCGCCGGCCGGCGGCGGCTGCATGTGGAACTGGTAGGCGCCGTCGGCGCCGGTGCTCATCGAGACGCTGCCGTCGGGGTTGAAGGTGTAGAGGCCGGACGTGCCGCCGTTGAGTTCGGCCGCGGTGATCGGCGTGGTCGCGCCGCTGCTGCACGACTGGCGCGCGTAGGTCGCCACCGCGCCGGCCACGGGCTGGCGCGTGAGCGCGTTGTAGACCACGCCCTGCGGATCGACGAGCAGCGACCGGACCGTGGCCATGGCGGCGGCCACCACCGAGCGCGGCGTGACGTTGACCGTGTTCTGCTCGAAGGCCGCGGCCCAGGCCTTGTTGTTCAGCGCGACCCGGCTGCCGATCGCGGCCGGCTTCTCGGTGACCCGCACGGTGAAGCTCAGCTGCTCGCTCTGGCCGGCCTCGAGCGCGCGGCTGCCGTCCGTGAGGCTCAGCGCGACCTCGGTGGGGAACTGGAACGGATCGGCGCTGTCGTGGTGCGCGCGGTTGCAGGTGGCCCGGCCCGTGAAGCCCGGCGCCGCCACCAGGCGGCCGCCCGCCACCTTCGGCCGGCCCACCAGCTCCCACGACGCGACCTGGCCCTCGGCCTTGTCCATGTCGAAGCTGCAGTTGAGGTTGTCGATCAGCCGCAGGTTCGGCGCGGCGGCCGCGCCCGTGTTGCTGACCTTGAGCACGTAGTCGAACTCGAAGACGCCCGGCGCCACGCGCCGCGCCATCGAGGCCTGCTTGCTCAGCAGCAGCGTCGGCAACTGCGTCGACACCGGCGTGGGCACGCTGTTGTTGTTGGGATTGCCGTCGCCGTCGGGGTCGGGGTTGTCGCCATTCATCGAATCGTCGAAGGCGACGGCCGCGCCGCCGGCCGACAACGCGCCCGAGGCCTTCACGCTGTTGAGCAGGGTGCCGCTGCGGCCCGTGAAGTTGATGCGCGCCTCGAACTCGACCGTGACCTGCGCGCCCGCGGGCAGCACGGCGCCTTCGGCCAGCAGCTTCTGCGCGTTCGCCGTGCCCTTGAAGGCGGGGTTCGCCACCGCCACGAGGCCGCCGCCGTTGCCGGTGGGCGCCGGCACGATCGCGACCGAGCCCGGCACGATGGTGTACTGGTTCGCGGCCGGCACGGCCGCGGCCGTGTAGCTGCCGAACTGGGTCTCGCCCGGTCCCTCCATGAGGTCGGTGGCCTGCGCGTCGTGGAGCCACGAGGCGCCGTAGTTGCGCAGGTTGACGCGGAAGCGCACATTGGCGGTGCCGTCGGGCTTGCCGTCCGCGCCCTGGTTGAGCCGCGGCGCCGAGGCGGCCTTCGCCGCGCCGATGCGCGCCTGGCTGGTGGCGATCACCACCGTGTTCGACGGCGCCGTCGTCGGGCCCGTGCCATCGTCGTACTGGCCCTGGGCCGTGTTGCGGATGTCGTCGCCAGGGGCGGCATCGACCTTCACGGCGAACTGCATCGCGATCGATCCGTTGCGCACCAGCGGCGCGGGAATGCCGATCGCGACCTCGATGACCGAGGCGTCTTCTGCCCGCTCCTTGCGGTAGCTGAACTCCGCGTCGCCCGGCAAGCGATAGAGCTTGATCGCGCCGGCCGCCGCGGTCTGCAGCGAGCCCACGATGTACTGGGTGCCTTCGGGCACCTTGTCGCGGATCAACACCAGCGCCATCGGCACGCGGTCCACGAGCAGCGGCGTGTTGGTCGGCGCCACGATGCCGCTCGGCTTCGCATCCTGCGCGCCGATGTTGGTGCCCGACACCGTGAAGTCGATGCGCGTCTGGCCCGGCACGACGAAGCCGGGGTAGCTCGCCGACTTGACGAGGCTCAGCGCCGCCGCATCGCCCACGACGACGGTGTCGCGGTTGCTGGCCTGCAGGCGCTGCAGCGCGGTGGTGGCCGTCAGCCCGAGGCAGGCCGTACCGCGCGCCACCATCGGGATCGTGCCCTGCACCAGCAGCGCGGCCGCCTCGCCCGGCTTCAGCGTCAGCGCGCCCGGCTTGTCGAGCGCGAGCACCGGGTCGACGGGATCGGACACGCCGTTGTTGTTGGCATCGCGCAGCACGCGCAGCGCCGACAGGTCGAGCGTGTCGGCGGCGCAGCCGGCCGCGTTGTTCGCCAGCGCGATCGTGTAGCTCGAGGTGACGTTGCCCGTGTTGGTCAGCAGGTGGTTCAGCGTGACGATGCTGCCCGGCGGGCGGCTGAGCGTCTGGTCCTGCGTGAGCAGCAGCGCCTCGACCGGCAGCACGGTCGCGATCACCTCGTTGGAGGAGATGGTCTCGGTCTGCGCCATGCCGCCCGGCACGTAGGTGCCGGTGGCGATGCTGCGGATGACCGTGCCGCCCGGCGCGGCCGCGGCATTCGCCTGTGCCATGCCGCCGAGCAGAAACACCACGCCTGCGGCGAGCGCGGCAGCGAATCCGCGCCACGATCGCAGGCTGGAGCCTCTGAGCTTGGAAGTCGACGACATGCGGTGAACTCTTGGAAAGCCCGGCAACGGGCCGGAAGAAAAAAGAATGGGAGACGAACAGGGGCTCCCTTTCCCTTGCGCCTTCGCACGAGGACGCAAGGGAAAGGCGAACGGCCTTGGAAGGAAGAAGGAACCGGCAGGCCGAAGCCCGCCGATCCCATCGTTCAGCCGACGCTTACTTGTTGACCTTCACCGAGAAGGTCAGCGTGGCCTTGCCGCCGGGCGCGACCGTGTTGGTCGCGCTGCCGCAGGACACGGACGTCGGGGTCGCGGCGTAGTTCGCCTGCGCGAAGGCCGGCGTCACGCCCGCGGAAGCGCACTGGTCCGACGGTTGCGCGCCGTCCGGTGCGGCCGTCAGGCTCGTATAGGCCGGCACCGCGTCGTTGATCGACATGTTGGTCACCGGCGAGGCGCCTTCATTGGTCGCGACGATGCGATAGACGATGCACTGGCCCGGCTTCACCGTGAGTGCCGCCGACGAGCTCGGCACGATGGTGCCCTTGCACTCCTCGTCCTTGGCCTGGAGCTTGATCAGGCGCATCTGGCCCGAGATGACGGTGCTGATGTCGGTCGCCGAGGGCGTACCGCACTTCGCTTGGTCCGGGAAGGTCACGGTGACCGTCGCCGTGTCGGTGGCACCGGCCGTCGCGCCGCCCGGTGCGAACACCTTGACGAGCAGCTTGTGCGCCTTGCCACCGCTCAGGTCCACGGTGGGGCCGACCTGGCCGTTCGCGCCCACCAGCGTGTCGCCGGTGTCGATCTGGCCGTCGCCGTTGTTGTCGATGTACAGCGCGGTGGTCCAGCCCGCGGTCACGTCCGCAGCCGGCAGGACCGCCTTGACGTTGAACTGCGTGCCGCAGCTCTGCGCGCCGGTGATGGTCAGCGTGTGGGCGTAGATCACCGAGCCGCCGGGAGCGACCTGGCCTTCGTTGTTCGGCGTCAGCGTGGCACCGTAGGTATCGGCCGCGATCACCTTCACCGCGTCGAGCTTGGTGTCGATCGCCACGGCGCCGGTGGAGGTCGGGCCGGTCGACTTCACCTGGAAGTAGATCAGCTGAGCGTCGACCGCAGCCTGCGACGCGGGCGGCGTCACGCAGGCATCGACCGCCATTTGCGCACCGGCAGCCACGTTCACCGTCGTCATTCCGCTCGCCGAGCAGGCGGCACCGCCGGCCACGAACTTCACCGTCCAACCGCTGGGCAGGCTGCCCGGGAAGTTGTTGGTCTGGCTCGCCGCGAGGCTGAAGGCGTTGTCCTTGGTGTCGTTGTTCCTGATGAACAGGTTGAAGACGGCGGGGGTACCGGCCGGTGTCGTCGTCGTGGTCGTCGGGGTCGGGCTCGGGCCCGTGCCCACGTCGCCGTTGCCCGCGTTGCCGGAGGTGCCGTTACCGGTCGGGGTATTGGTCAGGTCGACCAGCACGCCGATCAGGCTCGTCAGGATGTCGCGCGTGGCATCGAACTTGGTGCTGTCCTTGCTCGAGGTACCGAGAACGATGGCTTCGAACGGTCCGTTCGGCAGCGGCGTGGGCGCCGACAGCGTGACCGCCAGCACGATCCTGACGCTCTGGCCGGGCCGGATCGGACCGGTGTCGACGATGCCGTCGTTGTTGGTGTCGATCAGCGGCGCGGAACCACCGTCGGCGAAGAAGCGGAAGGTCGAACCCGCGGGGAACTTGCTGACGTCGGCCGTGAGGTTCACCGTGTCGTCCGCGTTGCCGGTGTTGAACACCGTCTGCGGGAACTTCACCGTGGAGCCCGCGACGCCGGAGGCCAGGGTCGTCTGGTCGGCATCCGTCGTGAGCGGCGTACCCGCCGTGGCGTCCTTCGACGCAACCGGGCTCGCCGAGGCGTGCGTGGAGCCGAGCACGATGCCGTAGCTGCCCGACACCTCGAAGGGCGAGGGGTTGGTCGGCGTGGTCGGATCGGTCGGCGGGTTGGTCGTCGTCGTGCCGTCCGGCACCTTGGTCGGAACGTACTCGGCCTTGTTGGTCGTGGTCGTTCCACCGACTTCGGCGGTGCTGTTGATCAACACCACGAAGCTCACGGTCTGCGTCACGTTCGGGGGCAGCGAGGCCACCAGGAAGCTCAGCCGCTGGCCGTCCGCCAGGAAGTCGATGCCGACCGGATCGCCGCCCGCGCCGTCACCCAGCGCGGTACCGGGCGCGTTGCTCCAGACCGCGGAACCCGGCACGTAGGTGAAGCCGCTCGGCAAGGTATCGGCCATGTAGAACTTGCCGGCCGCGCCACCCGTGTTGTTGAAACGCAGCGTGTAGGTGGTGTAGAGGCAGTTCGGATCGTTCGACGTCGCGCCGGCGATCGTTGCCGGGCAGGAGGCCGTCGAACGCGGACCGCTGGTCCTGGCCGCGGGCCAGACACCGCCGTTGGCGACCCAGCTGACCGCGGGAACGCTCAGGCTCTTGGAGGCGTTGAAGGCCGCATCGGTGGTGAGCACCACGTGGTCGACGTCGGCCACCTTCTGGTTCGCCAGCTCGTAGAGATCGAGCGTGGCGGGCACCGCGTTGATGGTCGCGGGCTGCGGCGACGTGAAGTTGGCCGCCGTCGCCGTGCTCGGAATCGAGTACGCCACGACGAACGGGAAGGTGCCGTTGCCGCCCGCGACCGTCTGCGCGGGCACCGTGCAGACGGCGCCCGGCGTGACCGAGCACAGTGCATTGGTGCTGTCGGGCACGCCGTCGGCGTTGGCATCGGCGAACACCTCGATCTTCGAGAAGCCGTTCGGCGGTGCCGTGGTCGTGTCGATCGTGATGGTGAACTTGTCGGCGCCGTTGCCGGTGTTGGTCAGCACGTGGGGCGCATAGACGATCGCACCCGCGGCGCCGATCTTCTTGTTGATCACGTCCGTGGTGACCGTGGTCCGGCCGTCCAGGTTGAACGAGCCGACCTGCTGCACCGTCGTCTGCACGAGGTTCGAGGTCGCGAGCTGGCTGGCGCCATTCGGGTCGAGGTAGGTGGCCGAAGCCTGGTTGCCGATGATGGTGTTGGCAGGCGGTGCCGCGGCGAGCGCATCGGAGCTTCCGAACAGGAAGCTCATGGTCAGAGCTGCGGCGCCCGCCCAGAACGCACGCGGCACATGGCCGGCGCGACGGGCTGACAAGGTAGGAATCACGGGGTTTCTCCTCGGTGGTTAAGGGTCTGAAAAAAGACGAACGCACCCCGACCGGCGATTTCCAGCAAAGGAAACCGGCAAGAAAAAGCGGACGGGGAAAGAAAGAGGACTGGCCCTCGGCGCGACGCGAGGCCGGGGGCCGTCAGCGGCGCGGACTCAGCGTGCGGCGCGCGCGGCCTTGGCTGGCTCGGCCGTCACCGCGGAGGCAACGGGCGCGGCGGGAGGCACCACCTCCTCGACCTTGGCGCGCGCAGTGACCGCGGTCACGCCCTTGGCGGGCAACTGGCCCAGCTCCCAGCGCAGCGCGCGGTACTCGGCATAGGGAACCGGTTCCGGCTTGCCATTCACCTGGCGCGTCAGCGGCTCGGCCGCGAAGACGCCCTCCTTGGTCGCCGCCTTGACCAGCGTCGCGCCGGGCTTCGCGGTCTTGGGCAGGTACTCCAGCCCCTCGGGAATCGGGAGGTTGGCCACCAGGCCGCTGACGCTGCGACCCGTGTGATTGGTGTAGGTCGCCGTGTATTCCAGGATGTCGCCCGGTTTGACCGAGGCGGCCTCCACCAACTGCTCCTTGCCCTGCGGGTCCTTGATCACCTTGGACTGCTTGAGCACCACGGCCACGCCCTTGTCCTGAGCCGCGCCCGCCACCACGGGCGCGGCCTGCACGCCCTGCGCCGAGGCCAGGCCGCCCCCGCTCAGCGCCATGACCACGCCGAGCCCCAGGCTCAGTCGCACGGTCAGCCGGGCCAGGGGCCCGACAAACGAATTCAAACGAAACGCACCATTGATAGACATGAACGATCTCAGCCTTCCGCAAGATTGAAAAACCACCCGGCGCTCGCAAGACGTTGCCGCAACATCTCTTCACGCCAAAAAAAGAATGAACAATTATTCTTCATCACATCGCGAATTCGCTGATGAAATCGGCCATTGAGTCGCTTATCCAACAAGAAACACGCAAAAAGCATTAACTTGTTCACGCACCAAGTTTGTGCTTTGTGGATTTTTGAGAGCATTCACTCTCTTTTTTGTGAGACCAAGTGTGTCCCGAGGCAACCGGGATCGACCGCATTGACCCGCGGCCCCCCGCCGTGGCACAAAGCCCGCGATGGCAGCCCCCGCCGAACCCGTCGCCTACCCGGCGCACCTCGTCGAAGACTGGCGGCTTCGCGATGGCCGCGCGGTGCGCATCCGCCCGATCCATGCCGACGACCTCGCGATGCACTCCGCCTTCGTCGCGGGCCTGTCCGACCGCACCGGCTACCACCGGCTGTTGTCCCCGCGCAAGCCCCAGCCCGACGAACTCTGGCGCATGACCCACATCGACTACGCGCGCGAGCTCGCGCTGATCGCCACCACCGAGGTCGACGGCGCCCGGCAGCAGATGGGCGTGGTGCGCTACGTGCGCGGCGACACGCCGGAGACGGCCGGCATTGCCGAGTTCGCGGTGGTGATCGCCGATGCCTGGCAGCGCCACGGACTGGCGGAGAAACTGATGCGCGCGCTGATCGCGGCGGCGCGCGATGCGGGTGTGCGGCAGCTGGCCGACATCACCCTCTACGACAACCTCGCAATGATCGCGCTGGCGCGCAAGCTGGGCTTCAAGGTGCAGCGCGATGCGGGCAACCCGAACGTCAGCCGGCTGCGCCTCGCGCTCGACCCGCCCGGCTGACTCCCGCCGGCAGGCCGAGCAGCCTCAGCGGCAGCTCGCGCCCGCTGCCGACGCATGCAAAGACCGCCCGCCCGGCACGCTCCATGCGTCGCCCTTCCCTGCCCATCGGAAGCGCCCCAAGCGCCCCGAAAAGCGCATCGAAAGGATTCAGTAACCAAGTTAAACAAACTTAAAACTACTTCCTTATGATGCGAAACCTTTTTTCGCCGGAAGCAGAGAGACCCGTCCATGGTTCAGCTCGCGTTGCGTCGTCCGTACACCTTCATCGTCATGGCGATGCTGATCGTGCTGGCCACGCCCTTCGTCCTCTTGCGGATGGCCACGGACATCTTTCCGGAGATCAACATCCCGGTGGTGTCCGTCATCTGGAACTACACCGGCCTGCCGGCCCAGGAGATGGGCCAGCGCATCTCGGGCCAGGTGGAGCGCGGCCTGACCACCACCGTCAGCGACATCGAGCACATCGAATCGCAGTCGCTGGCGGGCGTGTCGATCATCAAGGTGTTCTTCCAGCCCACCGCCAACATCGAGATGGCGATCTCGCAGGTGGTGGCCTCGATGCAGGCCCAGGTGCGGCAGCTGCCGCCGGGCATCACGCCGCCGCTGGTGATCAAGTACTCGGCCTCGAGCGTGCCCGTGATCCAGCTCGCGCTGTCGAGCCCGACGCGCTCCGAGAACTCGCTGTTCGATGCCACCGTGAACCAGTTGCGCCCGCAGCTCATCACGGTGCCGGGCGCGGCGATCCCCTTTCCCTACGGCGGCAAGAACCGGCTGATCTCGGTCGACCTCGACACCCAGGCGCTGCAGGCGCGCGGCCTGTCGCCGTCGGACGTGGTGAATGCGATCAACACGCAGAACCTGATCCTGCCCTCGGGCACCGCCAAGTTCGGCGCCACCGAGTACGGCGTGCGCATGAACGGCTCGCCCGATGCGATCGCGGGCCTCAACGACCTGCCGATCCGCACCGTGAACGGCGCCACCGTCTACGTGCGCGACGTGGCCTACGTGCGCGACGGCTTCTCGCCGCAGACCAACGTGGTGCGCCAGGACGGCGTGCGCGGCGTGCTGCTGTCGGTGCTCAAGAACGGCGGCGCCTCCACGCTGGACATCGTGGCCAATCTGCGCGCGATGCTGCCGGTGGCGGCGCAGACCATGCCGCAGGACATCAAGATCACGCCGCTGTTCGACCAGTCGGTGTTCGTGAAGGCGGCCGTCAAGGGCGTGGTGTTCGAAGCCATCCTGGCCGCCGCGCTGACCGCCGCGATGGTGCTGCTGTTCCTCGGCAACTGGCGCAGCACGCTGATCATCGGCCTGACCATCCCGCTGTCGATCCTGGCCTCGATCCTGGTGCTCTACGGCCTGGGCGAAACGCTCAACCTGATGACCCTGGGCGGGCTCGCGCTCTCGGTCGGCATATTGGTCGACCAGGCGATCGTGACCATCGAGAACATCGAGCGCCACCTGCACATGGGCACGCCGCTCAAGGAGGCGATCGAGGTCGGCGCCGGCGAGATCGGCAACGCGGCCTTCGTCTCCACGCTGTGCATCTGCATCGTGTTCGTGCCGATGTTCTTCCTCTCGGGCGTGGCACGCTTCCTGTTCGTGCCGCTGGCCGAGGCCGTGGTGTTCGCGATGCTGGCCTCCTACCTGCTGTCGCGCACGCTGGTGCCCACGCTGGTGATGCTGCTGATGGGCGGCGTGCACGGCCAGCCTGACGAGAACGCGAAGCCGAGCGCGCTGCAGCGCGTGTACCGCGCCTTCGACCGCCGCTTCGAGCGCGTGCGCCGCGCCTACACGCTGCTGCTGTCGGCCATGCTGTCGCGCCGCGGCGGTTTCATCGCGGTCTTTCTCGGCTTCTGCCTGCTGTCCTGCCTGCTCTATCCGGCGCTGGGCCGCGACTTCTTCCCGACCGTGGACGCCGGCCAGATCCGGCTGCACATGCGCGCGCCCACCGGCACCCGCATCGAGGAGACCGCGCGCCTCACCGACCAGGTCGAGGCCGCGATCCGCGAGCTGGTGCCGCCCGACCAGCTCGAGACCATCCTCGACAACCTCGGCGTGCCCAACAGCGGCATCAACCTCTCCTACAGCAACGCCGGCACCATCGGCACCTTCGACGCCGAGATCCTGATGTCGCTGAAGGACGGCCACCGGCCGACCGAGGAGTTCGTGACCACGCTGCGCGCCGAGCTGCCCAAGCGCTTCCCGGGCATCGAGTTCTTCTTCCAGCCGGCCGACATCGTCACGCAGATCCTCAACTTCGGCCTGCCGGCGGCCATCGACGTGCAGTTCAGCGGCAACGACATCGCGGGCAACGCGGCGCGCGCGGCCGAGCTCACCAAGGCGATCCGGCAGATCCCGGGCGCGGTCGACGCCCACGTGCACCAGCGCCTCGACGGACCCTCGGTGGACCTGACGATGGACCGCTCGCGGCTGCAGCAGTACGGACTGACCGCCTCCAACGTGGGGCAGAACGTGCTGATCGCGCTGTCGGGCAGCTCGCAGACCGCGCCGGCCTACTGGCTCAATCCGCAGAACGGCGTGGTCTACAGCATCGCGGTGCAGACGCCGCAGTACAACGTCGACTCGCTCGATTCGCTGCTCAACATCCCGGTGGGCGCGGCCGGAGCGGCGGCGGCACCCGGCGGCGCTCAGCAGCTGCTGGGCAACCTGGTCGACGCGCGCGCGGCGCGCCAGCCGGCGATCCAGTCGCGCTACAACATCGCGCCCGTGATCGACGTCTACGTCAGCGTGCAGGGCACCGACCTCGCGAGCGTGGCGAGCAAGGTGCAAGCGCTGGTCGACGAGATGCGACCCAAGCTCTCGCGCGGCAGCCGCGTCGACATCCGCGGCCAGGTGCAGACCATGCAGTCCTCGTTCATCGGCCTGGGCGTGGGCCTGGCGATGGCGATCGTGCTGGTCTACCTGCTGATCGTCGTGACCTTCCAGTCCTGGCTCGACGCCGCGATCATCATCACCGCCCTGCCCGCCGCGCTGGCGGGCATCGCCTGGATGCTGTTCATCACCGGCACCACGCTGAGCGTGCCGGCGCTCACCGGCGCGATCATGACCATGGGCGTGGCCACGGCCAACTCGATCCTGATGGTGTCCTTCGCGCGCGAACGGCTGGCCGCGGGCATCCCGCCGCTGTCGGCCGCGCTCGAGGCCGGCGCCACCCGCATCCGCCCGGTGCTGATGACGGCGCTGGCCATGATCATCGGCATGATCCCGATGGCGCTGGGCCTCGGCGAAGGCGCCGAGCAGAACGCGCCGCTGGGCCGCGCCGTGATCGGCGGCCTGCTGTTCGCGACGGTGTCGACGCTGTTCTTCGTGCCCGCGGTCTACGCGGGCGTGCACAGCTGGCTCGCGCACCGGCGCGCCGCGCGCGGCGGCGCCCATCCGCCGGCCGGCGCCACCGCGCAGGAGCACTGAGCGATGCCCGCGCCATCCGATCTTTTCGACACCCTGTTCGACTTGTTGTACCTGCCGCGCGCCGAGCCCTCCCACGGCCGCGCGGCCCGCCACGGAAACGGCCCCGCGCCGTACAGCGCATGACAGAGCAACGCCATTCGGCATTGGCCATCCACCCCATCGCCGCCGACGACGGCGACGGCCCCGAGCTGCTGCGGCGGCGCCAGATCGTGCGGCGCACCCGCTGGCTGGTGCTGATCGTGCTCGTGCTGCTGGCGCTCGGCGCGGCACGCACGGTGTTCGTACGCATCGCCAACGCACGCGAGCTGCAGGCCAGCACGGTCGAGCATGCCAAACAATACGTGCAGACCGCGCTGCCGCGCACGCCCACGGCGGGCCAGAAGCTGGCGCTGCCGGGCACGCTGCAGGGCTACGTGCAGTCGCCGATCTCGGCGCGCGCCAGCGGCTACCTCAAGCGCTGGACCAAGGACATCGGCAGCCGCGTCGAGAAGGGCGAACTGCTGGCCGAGATCGAGACGCCCGAGATCGACCAGCAGCTGTCGCAGGCCATCGCCGCGCGCAACCAGGCGGCCTCGGGCCTCGAGCTCGCGCAGAGCACGGCGGCGCGCTGGGAGAACCTGCGCAAGAAGGATGTGGTCTCGCAGCAGGACCTCGACGAGCGCCGCAGCGCCGTCGCGCAGGCCACCGCCAACGTGGCGGCCGCCGATGCCAACGTGCAGCGGCTGAAGCAGACCGAGGGCTTCAAGCGCGTGGTCGCGCCGTTTGCCGGCGTGATCACGCGGCGCAACGTCGACACCGGCGACCTGATCGATGCCGGTGCCGGCGGCGGCGCGGGCCGCGCGCTGTTCGTGCTGGCGCAGACCGATCCGCTGCGCGTGTACATCAACGTGCCGCAGGCCTATGCCCAGCTCGTGAAGGCCGGCCAGCCGGTGGTGGTGACGCAGGCCGAGCTGCGCGGCCAGAAGTTCAGCGGCCAGGTCGCGCGCACAGCGGGCGCCATCGACACCACGACGCGCATGATGCAGGTCGAGGTCTCGCTGCCCAACCGCGACGGCGTGCTGCTGCCGGGCGCCTACGTGCAGGTCGAGCTGCCGCTGGCCGCGAGCGGCACGCTAACGGTGCCGGCCAATGCGCTGCTGTTCCGTGCCGAAGGCACGCGCGTGGCGGTGGTCGATGCGCAGGGCCGCGTCGGCCTGCGCCCCGTGACCTTGGGCCGCAACTACGGCGAGAACGTCGAGGTGGTCGACGGGCTCGCGGGCACCGACCGCATGGTGCTCAATCCCTCCGACTCGCTGGCCGATGGCGACATGGTCGCGGTGGCGCCCGATGCGCCGGCCGATGGCGCCAAGCCCGGCGCGGCACCGGCTGCAGCACCGGCGGCGGCCAAGAAGGAACCCGCGTGAGCATGCGCCGTCCCGCCCTCGCGGCAATCGCGCTCGCCGCCGTGATGCTGGCCGCGGGCTGTGCGGTCGGCCCCGACTACAAGGCGCCCGAAACCCCGCTGCCCGTGAGCTGGAAGCTCGAGGCGCCGTGGCGCGAAGGCACGCCCAACGACATCGCCGACAAGGGCCCGTGGTGGAAGCGCTACGGCGACGCGCAGCTCGACGCGCTGCAGGAGCGGGCCGTGGCCGGCAGCCCCACGCTCGCCATTGCCGGCGCGCGGCTCGCGCAGGCGCGCGCCACGCTGGCCTCGAGCTCGGCCGCGCAGTACCCGCAGCTCGGCCTGGGCACGCGCGCTTCGCGGCTCAAGATCTCGGCCAACCGGCCGCTGACCAACTACAACACCGCCAATTCGTCGACGGTGCAGAACGACTTCGCGCTCTCGCTCAACGCCAGCTACGAGCTCGACCTCGCGGGCCGCGTGCAGCGCAGCGTGGAAGGCGCCACCGCCTCGGCCGAGCAGTCCGCGGCCGACCTCGCCAACACGCGGCTGCTGCTGTCGGCCGACGTGGCGAGCAGCTATTTCAACCTGCGCTCGACCGATATCGAACTCGACGTGCTGACGCGCTCGATCGCGCTGCAGCGGCGCGCGCTCGAGCTGGTGACGGCGCGCCACGACCTGGGCGCCGTCTCGGGCCTCGACGTGGCGCAGCAGCAGGCGCTGCTCGAGACCACGCTGACGCAGGTCGACGTGCTCAAGAAGCAGCGCGCGCAGTACGAGCATGCGCTCGCCACGCTGACCGGCACGCCCGCGCCCTCGTTCGCGCTGGCGACCGACCTGCGCGAGATCCGCCCGCCCGCGGTACCGCTGGGCGTGCCCTCCGACGTGCTCGAGCGCCGGCCCGACGTGGCCTCGGCCGAGCGCGCGATGGCCGCGGCCAATGCGCAGATCGGCGTGGCGACCGCGGCCTTCTATCCGAGCATCCTGATCGCGCCCACGGTCGGCGTCGACAGCCGGTTGATCGAGTCGCTGTTCGATGCGCCCAGCCTTCTGTGGTCGGTCGGCGTGTCGGCCACGCAGGTGCTGTTCGACGGCGGCCGCGTGCGCGCGGGCGTGGACTTCGCGAAGGCCGGCTATGACGCCACCGTCGGCAACTACCGCCGCGTGGTGCTGACCGCGATGCAGGAGGTGCAGGACGGCATCGACGGCCTCGCGGCGCTCGAGCGCGCGACCGCCCAGGCGCAGTCGGCCGTGGCCGCCGCGCGGCGCGTGCTCGACATGGCCAACAGCCGCTACGAGGGCGGTGCCTCGACCTACCTCGACGTGATCACCGCGCAGCAGTCGCTGTTGACGGTGGAACGCCAGGCCGCACAGCTGCAGGGGCAGCGCCTGCTGACCTCGGTGTTCCTCGTGAAGGCGCTGGGCGGCGACTGGTGCGGAGACAGCGGCGCGGACGCCGCGCTCGCCGCTAGAACAGGCTGCCCTGCCCCGGCGCGCCAGGTGGCCGAAAAGCGCTGAGGTCGAGCGCGATGCGCTCGCGGTTGAAGCCGATGCGCGCGGTCGCCTTCTCGAAGCGCTGGCGCAGCAGGTCGGCCCACAGGCCGGTGCCCTTCATGCGCGTGGCGAAGTCGGCGTCGTAGTCCTTGCCGCCGCGCACGTCGTGGATGCGCGCCATGATGCGGTCCGCGCGCTGCGGGTAGTGCAGCGCCAGCCACTGCTTGAACAGCGGCGCCACCTCCCAGGGCAGCCGGATCATGGTGTAGAACGCGCTGCGCGCGCCCGCCTCCCAGGCCGCCTCGAGCACCTGCTCCATGTCCTCGGTCACGAACGGAATCTGCGGCGCCACGCTCACGCCCACCGGCACGCCGGCCTCGGCCAGCGTGCGGATGGTGCGCAGCCGCCGGTGCGGCGCCGCGGCGCGCGGCTCGAGCTTGCGCGCGAGTTCGCCGTCGAGCGTGGTCACGGTCACGTACACCGCCGCCAGGCCGCGCGCGGCGGCCGGCGCGATCAGGTCGAGGTCGCGTTCGATCGCGCTGGACTTGGTCACCAGCCCGAAGGGGTGGTTGACCTCCGACAGCAGCTCGATCAGCGAGCGCGTGATGCGCAGCTCGCGCTCGATCGGCTGGTAGCAGTCGGTGGCCGTGCCGATCGCGATGTGGCTGGGCCGATAGCTCTTGCGGCCCAGCTCGCGGCGCAGCACCTCGACCAGGTTGCGCTTGGCGATCAGCTTGGTCTCGAAGTCCAGCCCCGGCGACAGGTTGAGGTAGCTGTGCGTGGGCCGCGCGAAACAGTAGATGCAGCCGTGCTCGCAGCCGCGGTAGGGGTTGATCGAGCGGTCGAAGTAGATGTCGGGCGAGTCGTTCTCGTTCATGGCCGACTTCACGTCCTCGAAGCGCACCTCGGTGGCCAGCGGCTCGAGCTCGTCGGCCTCGGCGGCGTTCTCCTCGAGCGTGCCCCAGCCGTCGTCGAAGGCATCGCGCTCGTCCTTCGAGAAGCGGTGCGCGAGCCGCGTGGCGGCGCCGCGGCCCTTGATGGCATGGATGGGGATGTGGGCGGCGGGTGGCATGGCGCGACTCCTTCGCGATCTCGATACTGTTTAAACATACAGTATTTCACCATTCGCTCAGCCTTTGGCAATTTTTTAATTTCTTTCTTGACAGAAATTTCGGAAGTCCTAGACTCCAGCGCATGGAACTCACCGACATCCAACGCAAGTTCGTCCTCCACTGGGGCGAGATGGGCTCCATGTGGGGCGTCAACCGCACCGTCTCGCAGATCCATGCGCTGCTGTTCGTGCACGGCAAGCCGATCCATGCCGAGGAGCTGTCCGACACCCTGGGCGTGGCGCGCTCCAACGTGAGCAACAGCCTGAAGGAACTGCAGGCCTGGAACCTGGTGCGCGTCACCCACATGCTGGGCGACCGGCGCGACTACTTCGAGACCAGCGTCGACGTCTGGGAGCTGTTCCGCACCGTGGTGCGCGAGCGCAAGGAACGCGAGTTCGACCCCACCATCCGCATGCTGCGCGAGATCGTCGCGAGCCCCGACTTCCAGAAGGAATCGGCCGATGCGCAGGACCGCATCCGCTCCACCATGGACCTGATGGCCAAGCTCGCCACCTGGGCCGACGAGATGCTGCGGCTGTCGCCCGGCACGCTCGACAAGGTGCTGACGCTGGGCGCGAGCGTGCAGAAGTTCGTCCGAGGCGACGCGCCCGCCGCCGGCAAGGACGATCCCGACGCTCACCACGCGAGCCTGCCGATGATCTGAGGCCGGCTCTTTTTTTGCCCATTTATTTCTGTTTTGACAGAAATATCGAGAACGAAGAACACCATGTCCCGCTCCACCGCCATCGCCTACCCGCTGACCGTCTACTACGACGCCACCTGCCGCCTGTGCAGCGCCGAAATGGGCGCGATGAAGGCGCGCGACGCGGTCGCGCGGCTCGTTCTGGTCGACTGCTCTCCGCCGGATTTCGAGGCCGGCCCGGCGCCGCGCGAGGCCCTGATGACCGCGATCCACGTGGTCGATGCGGCCGGCCGCGTGCAGGTCGGCGTGCACGCGATCCGCGCCTGCCGCGAGGCGGTCGGCCTGCCCAGCGGCGGCGCCCTGCTCGACCTGCCGCTGGTCGCGCCGCTGGCCGATCGCGCCTATGCCGCGCTGGCGCGCAACCGCCAGCGCCTGCCCGGCTGGTTCGTGACCCTGCTCGCCGGCCCGGCCGCGAAGGCCTCGCGCACTTGCGCCGACGGCCAGTGCCGGCTCTGACACCCGCACCGCCTTCCCCACGAGGAGTTCATCGCATGCCCAGCGTCTTCCAGCCCGATTTCCGCCTGCCGCACGCCGCCGATGCCTCGGCCCCGGTCAGCCGTGCCGACACGCAGGACTACTTCACCGAGGTCGCCACCGACTATGGCGCCTGGAGCCCCAGCTACAACATGCACTTCGGCTACTGGCGCGCGGGCCTGAATCCGCTGCGCCGCGAAGGCATGCTGGTCGAGATGAACCGCGAGGTCGGCCGCGCGCTGCGGCTCGGCGAGCGCCCCACGGCCGACGGCCGCCACTGCGTGCTCGACCTGGGCTGCGGCGCCGGCGCCACCGCGCGCACGCTGGTCGGCGACGACCGCCGCCTCTATGCCGTGACCGTCACCAACGTGCCGGTGCAGAACCGCATCGCCGCGCGCCTCGACGCCCAGGCCGGCGTGGCCGACCGCATGGCGCACCTCGAGGCCGACTACACGCGCACCGGCCTGCCGGCCGCGCAGGCCGACGGCGCCTGGGCGCTCGAGAGCGCCTGCTATGCCGAGGGCACCGCCAAGGCCGACTTCGTGCGCGAGGCCGCGCGCCTGCTCAAGCCCGGCGCGCGGCTGGTGGTGGTCGACGGCTTCCTGCTGCGCCGCGAGCCCGGCCGCCTCGCGCGCTGGCTGCACCGCCTGTGGGCCGACAGCTGGGCCGTGCCGACGCTGGCCGTGCGCGCGGACTTCGTGGCCGCGCTGCGCGAACACGGCTTCGAGGACATCGACGTGCGCTCGCTGCGCTGGCGCGTCGCGCCGAGCGCGCTGCACATCCCCGCGCTCGCCACCCGCTTCACGCTGGCCGAGCTCTGGAAGGCGCGCGGACGCCTGAGCCCCTGGCGCCGCAAGCACATCGTGGCCAGCTACTGCGCGCTCGCGCTGGGCATGTTCTGGCGCAACTTCGACTACTGCATGGTCAGCGCCACGCGGCGCGCCGACTGAGCCCGCACCCGCACACACACCGAAGAGGAGAAGGATCCCGATGCGCAACGAACCCGACGACGACACCCGGTTCTCCGGACTGGCTCCGATCGATGGCCCCGCACCTCCCGCCGGAGATCCGCCGAAGCGCCGCCTGCCCTTTCGCTGGTTCTGGCCGATGCTCGCCGGCGCGGCGATCGCCTTCGTGCTGCGGCTCGCGTTCAGCGGCGCGCCGGGCCACGGCTACTCGGCGATGCTGGGCACCTTCATCTTCCTCGCACCCGCGCTGTGCGGCGCGGTCACGGTCTACGTCGCCGAGCGCATCGAGCGCCGCAGCTGGACCTACTACCTGGTCGCGCCCTGGCTGTCGACCGCGCTGTTCGTGCTGGGCACGCTGTTCGTCTTCATCGAGGGGCTGATCTGCGCGATCGTGGTCGTGCCGGTGTTCGCCGTCATGGGCAGCCTCGGCGGCTTCGCGATGGGGCTGGTCTGCCGCGTCACGAACTGGCCGAAGCCCGCGCTCTACAGCTTCGCGGTGCTGCCATTGGTGCTGGGCGCGATCGAGCCGCAGTTCCCGAACCCCGAGCGCCTCTCGTCCACCGCGCGCACCCTGTTCATCGCGGCACCGCCCGAGCGCGTGTGGCACGAGATCAACAACGCGGGCGCGATCCGCCCCGAGGAGCTCGGCGATGCCTGGGCCTACCGCATCGGCGTGCCGATGCCGGTGTCGGGCGTGACCCAGGAGACGCCCGAGGGCCGCGTGCGCATGGTGCGCTGGCAGAAGCAGGTGCATTTCGAGGAGCTGGTCATCGAGTGGGAACCGGCGCGCCACGTGCGCTGGCGCTACCGCTTCGCGCCCGACTCCTTCCCGGCCGGCGCGCTCGACGACCACGTGATGATCGGCGGCCACTACTTCGACCTGCGCGAGTCGGGCTACACGCTCGTGCCGCGCGACGGCGGCACCGAGCTGCGGCTCGACGTCTCGTGGCGCGTCAGCACGCGCTTCAACTGGTACGCGGACCGCCTCGCGCAGTTCCTGCTCGGCGATTTCTCCGAGCACATCCTGCGCTTCTACAAGGCCCGCAGCGAAGCCACGGCGACCGCCGATGCGCACACCGGCCCCATGATCCGCCCATGAGCCACGACACCCGCCCGGTCTTCCAGCAAGCGCTCGGCCCCGCCTGGGACCGGCTGGGCGACGCGATCCGCCGCCACTACACGATGGCCCCGCATTCGAACGACCACGTCTGCGTGCGCGGCACCATGCACGAGGTCCACCATGCGCCCTGGGCCGCGCTGCTGATGCCCTTCGGCCGGCTGTTCGGCGCCCTCGTGCCCTACACCGGGCGCGAGGTGCCGATCGAGGTCCACTACCGCTGCCGGCCCGACGACCCGCACCTCTACTGGGACCGCATCTTCCGCTTCGCGGGCCGCGCGCCCTTCCACTTCCGCTCGCACATGGAGCACGACGCAGCCGACGGCGCGCTGGTGATCGAGTACGTGCGCTTCGGCATCGGCATGCGCCTGGCGGTGAGCGCCGAGGACGGTGCGCTGGTGTTCCGCGACCGCGGCTACGTCTGGCGCTTGGGCCGCCTGCGCATCCCGCTGCCGCTGGGCCTGCTGCTGGGCACGGCCTACGTCGAGGAACGGCCCGACCCGCGCGACCCCGACGCCTTCAGCATGCGGATGCTGCTGCGCCACCGCTGGTTCGGCGACGTGTTCCGCTACAGCGGCAGCTTCCGCCTGCCCGACGACCTTCCCAACGACAGGTGATCCGCGCCGGCGCCACAATCGCCCCACCATGCCGCGCCGCCCCGAGAACCTCTACCCGCAGTACCACGCCCACGTCTATTTCGGCCCCGCCACCGTGGCCCGAGCCCGCGCGCTGTGCGAGCAGGCGGGCCGCGAGCTGATGGTGGTGGTGGGCCGGGTGCACGAGCGCCCGGTCGGCCCGCATCCGCACTGGAGCTGCCAGCTCGCCTTCGACGCGGCCGAGTTCGACGCGGTCATCGGCTGGCTCGACAGCCACCGCGACGGCCTCGACGTGTTCGTGCACGGCGTGACCGGCAACGACCTCGCCGACCACACCGACCACGCGATGTGGCTGGGCAACGAGAGCGCGCTCGACCTAAGGATGTTCCGGCACTGACCGGGACGGCGCGTCCTCCGCCGCGCCGTGCACCTTGAAGAAGCGCGCGCCCTCCACCTTCTGCCCGATCGCCTGCTCGTAGGCCGCGCGCACCGCCTCGGGCTGCCCGGCCTGGCCGAAGAAATCCTTGAGATAGGGGCCGAGCAAGGGATGCGCCGCGAGCTCCCGGCGCGGCAGGCCCTTGGCCATCTCCTCGCGACAGGCCGAGGGCAGGAACACGTCGCGGTTCTTCTGCGGATCGCGGATCAGCCCCTTGGGCTCGTGCGCCGGGTCGGCCTGCATCGCCTCCAGTTCCTCGAAAAAGCGGCGCCGCATCATCACGATGCCCTTGTCGCTCTGGCCGAGCTTCTCGCGCGTGCGGTCGGTGACGGCACCCTGCCCCACCCAGACGGCGAAGTCCTGGTTGGCGACGTGGCTGGTGATCCAGCGGCCCGTGACCGGATCGCGGGTGGGCCCGTACCACGACGGAATGCGCTCCTGCACATAGGGCTCCTGCTCGGTCGGCACGCGGCTCAGCACCCACAGCACGCTCAGCGTGTGGTGGTCGTCGATCGGCACGCGCCATTCGAAGTGATGGCCGAGGAAGAAGCCGTTGGGCCACAGCGTGACGCGCCCCTCGGTCCACATCGGGTTGTCCTCGCGCTCGCCGCCGCGCAGCCGCCGGTAGACGAAGCCGTGCTCGAACTCCTCGAACGCGAGCTTCAGGTGCGTGGGCACGTACGGGCCTTCCTCGCCCTGCAGCCGCGTGGTCCAGTTGTTGTGCGTCCACTCGAAGTGCACCGGGTCGATCGAGTTCTCCTGGCACTGGAACCAGTTGCACGGGATCTCGGCGAACACCGCCTGCGCGAAGCCGTTGGCGCAGTTGAACAGCTCCCAGTCAGGCAGCAGCGGCGCGGGCTGCGGCCCCATGTAGGCCCACAGCAGGCCGGCCTTCTCCTGCACCGGGTAGGCCTTGATCCGCGTGCTGCGGCGCATGCGCGCGCCCGGATCCAGCGTCTCCTCGAAGGGCTGGTGCACGCACTGCCCGCCCGCGTCGTACTGCCAGCCGTGGTAGCTGCAGCGCAGCCCGCACTGCTCGACGTAGCCGTAGGCCATGTCGGCATTGCGGTGCGGGCAGCGCCGGTCGACCAGCCCGTAGCGGCCGCCGAGGTCCTTGTAGAGCACCAGATCCTCGCCGAGGATGCGCAGCGGCTTGACCGCCTGCGCGTCGAACTCGCTCGCACCGGCGACCGGGTGCCAGTAGCGGCGCAGGTAGTCGCCCATCGGCGTGCCGGGGCCCACTTCGGTCAGCAGGCGGTTCTTCTCTTCGCTCAACATCGTCGTCTCCTGTTTCCTGGTCAATCCGCACGGATGCCGAACTCGCGCACGAGCCGGCCGAAGCGCTGGTCGTCCTGCGCGATCTGCCGCGCCAGCACGGCGGGCGCGCCGCCCACCGGCTCGATGCCCAGCGTGGCCATGCGCGCCTGCACCTCGGGCATGCGGAGGATCTCGTTGAAGTGGGCGTTGAGCGCCTGCACGATCGCCTCGGGCATCGCCCGCGGCCCGAGCAGGCCCATCCAGGCGTTCAGGTCCACGTCGCGCCAGCCGAGCTCGTACAGCGTGGGCACCGTGGGCAGCAGGGCCGCGCGCTGGCGCTGCGCCACCGCGAGCGGCAGCAGCTTGCCGGCCGCGATGTGGCTGGCCACGGCACCGGGCGTGATCCAGCCCACGCTCACATGGCCGCCCAGGGCGTCGTTGACCACCGGCGCCACGCCGCGATAGGGCGCATGCACGAGCGCGATGCCGGCGTCGCGGTTGAACAGCTCGCCCGCGATGTGCATCGGCGAGCCCGCGCCCGGCGTGCCGTAGGTCAGCGCGCGCCCGGCCTTCGCGGCCGCCACGAGCTGGGTCGCGCTCTGCAGGCCGGTCGAGGGCGCCGTCACCAGCAGCAGCGGGATGTCGCCGGTCTTCACGATCGGCGTGAAGTCCCGGACCACGTCGTGCGCCACGCCGGGACCGGCCTTGAGCACGTGCTGCGCGATCGGGAAGGTGCTGGGCGTGAACAGCAGCGTGTAGCCGTCGGCCGGCGCCTTCGCCACCCAGGCGTTGCCGATCATGCCGCTCGCGCCGGGCCGGTTGTCGATCAGCACCGGCTGACCGACGCGCTGCGACAGCTTCTCGGCATAGGTGCGCGCGATGGCGTCGGTGTCGCCGCCGGCCGGGTAGGCCACGACGATGGTGATCGGCCGCGCGGGCCAGGTCTCGGCGGTGGCGGTGGCGGCGAACGCGCTCAGCGCCGAGAACAGCGCCGCGGCGGCCATCGTCCGGCGCCGGAGTGGATTCATCATGGGCTTTCCTTTCTTGCCTGTGCGTGGAGCCACGGGATCGGGGCCAGTGCAATGTAGGAAGCCGGGCGCGGGGCCCCAAGATATAGTTTCACTGAGTGAACCACTTCGGAAGGCCGCGGCATGTCGGACACCCAGGGCGCGCAGGGCGTGAAATCCATCGACGCGCTGCGCCGCGGGCTCGAGGTGATGCTCGCGATCCAGCGCTCCTCGGCCGCCACGCTGTCGGAACTCAGCCGCCAGACCGGGCTGTCGAAGGCCACGCTGCTGCGCATCCTCAAGACGCTGCAGCAGGCCGGCTGGGTGGAGCGCAACGAACTCGAGAAGCGCTACGTGCCGACCTCGGCCGCCGGTGCCCCGGGCCCGCTCGTCGAGTGGCGCGCGCGGCTGTCGGCGCTGGCGGCGCAACCGCGCGCCACGCTGCAGCGCAAGGTGCCCTGGCCCACCGACCTCGGCGTGCGCGACGGCAGCGCGATGCTGATCCTCGACGCGCACCGCCCGATCAACGGGCTGGCCGTGAACTACCGGGTGCTGGGCTTTCGCCCGCCGATGCTGATGTCATCGCTCGGGCGCTGCTACCTCGCCTTCTGCCCCGAGGACGAACGGCGCCAGCTTCTCGCGGCGCTCGCGCGTTCACCGCACCAGGTCGACCGCGACGCGCGGCGGCCCGAGAACGTGCGCCGCATGGTGGCGAACGCGCGCGCCCAGGGCTACGTGTCGCGCGACCCCACCGCCACCAGCATGGATTCGCCCGACCGCTTCGGCGCCATCTCGGTGCCGGTGCGGCTCGACGAACGCGTGGTCGGCTGCATCAGCTGCGCCTGGCTGCCCGCGGTGCGCAGCGAGCGCGAGATGGTGGCGCAGCACCTGGCCGACCTGCAGGCGGCCGCGCAGGGCATCGAGCGCAAGCTGCGGCAGGCCGGCTTCGAGCCGGCGCCGCCCCCGGGCTGAATCAGAACTCCGCGTCGAGCTCGTCGATCTCGTCGGGCTCCTGCTTCGCCGCCGCCACCCATTCCTTCATCGCGGGCAGTTCCATCACGCGCTTGCAGTAGGCCGTGCAGGCGCTGTCGAGCGCCACGTCGTAGCTCAGGAAGCGGGTGACCACGGGCGCGTACATCGCGTCGGCGATGCCCGGCTGCTCGCCGAACAGGTAGGGGCCGCCGTAGGCCTTGAGGCATTCGCGCCAGATCGCCACGATGCGGTCGATGTCGGCCTGCGCGCGCGACCACACCTTGAAGTTCTTGAAACGGGCCTTGATGTTCATCGGCAGCGCGCCGCGCATGGCCGCGAAGCCCGAATGCATCTCGCCGCAGATCGCGCGGCAGTGGGCCCGGGCCGCCACGTCGGCGGGCAGCAGGCCGGCCTTGGGCTTGATCTCGTTGAGGTACTCGCCGATCGCCAGCGTGTCCCACACCTTCACCGAGCCATGCTGCAGCGAGGGCACCAGCATCGAGGACGACAGCAGCAGCATCTCGGCCTTCATGGCCGGGTCGTCGGGCGGGATGATCTTCTCGCTGAAGTCCAGGCCCGCCAGCCTGCACATCAGCCAGCCGCGCAGCGACCAGGCGCCGTAGTTCTTGCTGCTGATGGTGAGAACGGGTTTGGCCATCGGGTGTGCTCCTTGGTGCCGGCAAGCGCCGCCGGTGGCCTCAGACGTGCAAGCCCTGTGCCACCCGTTCCATCCCGGTGCGCCCGGCCTTGGCCCGCAACTTGCCTCTGGCACTGCAACGCACCACAACCATGCTCTACCGCGTCTACCAGAACCAGGCCGACCTGCTCTCCCCGCTGCGGCTCGCCTCCCAGTACATGGCGCGCGCGCTCTGGCAGGACGGCAGCGAGCGCACCATGCAGCGGCGGCTGGCGGCGCAGTGCGAGGTGTTCTCGCGCATGCGGCTCACCCACAGCCGGCCGCCCTACGGCATCGCCAGCGTGCCGGTCGACGGCGACGAGGTCGCGGTGCACGAGGAGGTGGCGCTGAGCGCGCCCTTCGGCACCCTGCTGCATTTCAGGAAGGACGGCGACCATCCCACGCACCCGCCCGTGCTGCTGGTTGCACCGTTGTCGGGCCATTTCGCCACCTTGTTGCGCGAAACCGTGCGCACCCTGCTGCGCGACCACGACGTCTACCTGACCGACTGGCACAACGCGCGCGACGTGCCGCTGTGGCAGGGCCGCTTCGGCCTCGACGACTACACGCTGCAGCTCATGGCCTTCCTCGAGGCCGTCGGCCCCGGCGTCCACATGGTCGCGGTGTGCCAGCCCTGCGTGGCCGCGCTGGCCGCCACCGCGCTCATGGCCGAGGACGACAACCCCGCCACCCCGCGCAGCCTCACGCTGATGGCCGGGCCGGTCGACTGCCGCATCAACCCGACCGCGGTGAACCGCCTCGCCACCGACCGGCCCATCGACTGGTTCCGCCGCAACCTCATCAGCCACGTGCCCTGGCCGCATGCGGGCGCGATGCGGCGCGTGTACCCGGGCTTCCTGCAGCTCGCGGCCTTCATGAGCATGAACCCCGAGCGCCACAAGAAGCAGTTCGAGGACATGTACCGCCACCTGGTCGAGGGCGAGCTCGAGAAGGCCCGCACCATCGGCAACTTCTACGACGAGTACCTGGCGGTCAACGACCTGCCCGCGGAGTTCTACCTCGAGACCGTGGAGCGCGTGTTCCAGACCTACGACCTGCCGCGCGGCCAGCTCACCGTGGGCGACCGCACCGTGAACCCGGCCGCGATCCGCCGCACCGCGCTGCTCACGGTCGAGGGCGAGCGCGACGACATCTGCGCGGTGGGCCAGACCGTGGCGGCGCAGGACCTCTGCACCGGCGTGCGGCCCTACCTCAAGGCCCATCACCTGCAGGCCGGCGTGGGGCACTACGGCGTGTTCAGCGGCAGCAAGTGGAACGCACAGATCTATCCGCGCGTGCGCGAGACCATCCACGCGGCCGCCGAGCTGCACTGAACTACGGCTGGGGCAGCGCGGCCTCCACCGCCGCCGGCTGGGCCGGCCGCCCTCCCGCCTCCAGATATTTCCAGTACGCCACATACCCCGAGAGGTAGTGCTCCACGTCGTCGATGCGCACGCGGAAGCTGTGGTGGCGGATGAAGAAGCTGCCCACGATGCGCTGCGGATTGCGGAAAAACATCGCGAGCTCGGGCCAGAAGTGCCCCGTGAGCAGGTAGCGCGCGCGCTGCTCGAGCGCGCGGTAGAACTTCTCGATGTCGAAGCCCTCGAGCAGGTGCGCATGCGCGGGGTCGGCCTGCAGCCGCGTCACCATCTTCTGCGCCGCCATCATCAGCTCGAGCAGGGTCGGGAAGGTGGTGATGCGATTGAGCACGAACTCGAGGTGGTCGCGCACATTGTCCAGGCCGAAGCGGAAGTAGCGCTCTTCCGGCCGGTACAGCGTGAGCTCGTTGACGCAGTAGCTGAGCCAGTGGTCGTGCGCCTCCCAGTGGCGCGCCTCGATGAAGTGCGCGAAAGCCTTTTCCACCGCGCGCAGCCAGCGCTCGTCGCGCGTCAGGCCGTACAGCCGCATCAGTCCGAAGGCGGCCTCGCCGTCGTAGTAGATGATGCGGTTCTCTTCCTTCACACGCAGGTCGGGATGGTGGAGCACATGCACGAAGCGGCCGCTGGCCGGGTCCTGCATGTGCAGGATGCCGAGCGCGAGCTGCTCCATCAGCGGCAGGTAGGCCTGCTCGCCCGTGAGCTCGGTGTACTTGACCATCGCGAGCAGGCACACGGCATTGCCGCCGAGCTTGATCTCGTCCTCGATGTCGACCAGGAACGCGGCCTGCGCCCCATCGGGCAGGGTGGCGGGCCGGATCAGCTCGCCCGTCAGGTGGCCCAGCGCGCGCTCGATCGCCGCCTTGTGCTCGGGCTTGCGCGTCAGCTCCCAGCCCTCGATCAGCGCATAGGTCGAGCTCGCGTGGCGCAGCGCGTTGTAGGTGGGAATGGCGCGGTCGAAGCAGGGAAACCAGCCGTAGTGGTAGGCGCCCGCGCTCTTGACCTGGCGCGCGAGGTAGGCGGTGCTGGTCTCGACGATCTGGCGCACGCGCGGCGCGTCCCAGGCCGGCAGCCGGCGATAGCCGCGGCCCACGCCTTCGTGCTCGATGCGGTGCGCCTCCTTGCCGTCGGTGAACACGGCGCGCGTGTCGAACACCCACACCGGCTGCTGCGGATCGGTGGGCCAGCTCAGCTCGCGGCCGTAGCGGTGCTGGCCGAACAGCCGGAGGTTCGCCGCGTTGGGCGTGGCCTCGTCGAACTTGCCGTCGTAGAGCACGGCGTGGGCACCGATGTCCTGCTCGAGCATGGCCACCGACAGGTCGGCGTCGAAGGCGATGCCGCTGCGGAAGTAGTTGCGCTTGGTGGTCGAGAGCGCCTGCTGCAGTCCCTTCCAGTGCATCGCCTGCACCGTGTGGACCACGTCCGCGCGCAGCCAGATCGGCGCCGTGCTCTGCTTGCGCAGCCAGGTCTGCAGCAGTTGCGCGCCGCGGCGCCACACCTCCTCGAAGTTCCTGCCGCGCACCGTCACTACGTGGGCGCGCTCCTTGCCGTTGCAGGCCGACAGGAACAGCACGCCCGCGCCCTCGGGCGCCGACGCCTCCATGCACTCGGCCCACGTCGCGGCCACCGCGGGCTTCGCGCACGCGAGCAGTTCACCCAGACTCATCGAAGATTCCTCACATGGCTTCCATCGGCTGGCGATGCGATGGCTGCGCGCATTGTCCCTCGTCCGAATGTCATTCCCAGGGCCGGGCCACCGCCGCTTCGTACTCCCGCGGCGTGCCGCAGAAGACGATCTGCTCGGCGCCGATCAGTTCGTAGGCCACGCGCGCGCCGCGCTCGATCAGCGCGTTGTAGCAAGGCGCGATGTAGTACTCGCCGCGCGTCAGCAGCTGGTGGCGTTGCTGGTGCTCGAAGGCCTCGTCGAAGACGCTCGCGTCGGCGAAGTGGTAGAGGCCGTCGCTGCACAGGTTGGAGATCCGTTCCTTCTCGGTGGTGCGCAGCACCGAGCGATCGGGCCCGGGTTCGACGAAGGACCAGTGCTCGCCCTCGCCTTCGAACACCTCGAGGTAGCCGGCGGCGCCATCGGCCAGCGCAGACTTGCGGAAACCGGGCCGGATGGTGTCGATGTTGAAGACGTAGACCGCTTCCTCGCTGCGCAGCGCCTGCAGCCCGCGGTGCACCGAGTCGGCCTGCCCCAGCGTGTCGCCGTCGAGCTCGACGATGTGGAAGGACTTGACGCCCAGCGCCTTGAGTTCGCGCACCAGGAACTCGACCACGTCGTGGTCGCGCCGCACCACGAACAGGAACAGGTCGTCCTGGAAGTAGCGCTCGAAGGACTTCACCACATGGAAGAACACCGTGCGCCCGTGCAGCGGCAGCCGGTACTTGGGCAACGTGTAGCCGGCCTCGGTGAAACGGCGGCTCTGGCCCATCATCGGAATCACGAACATCCCTCAGTGCTCCATCTGTTCGTAAAGGCGCAACGCATTGGCCAGCATCGCGCGCTGGCGACGCGGCGCGTCCTGGTGCAGCGGCAGCATCGACAGGAACAACAGCACCGTGATCGGCGCCACGTGGCGCGCGGTCATGCCGTTGAGCAGCGGCAGCGCCGCGAACAGCTTCTGGATCGCGGCCACGTCCTCGTCGGCATGGATGCGCAGGCGGAAATCCAGCCCCGTCCCGTCGTCGATCTCGAAGGCATCGGCCACGATGTAGTCGTACAGCCCCAGCACCGAATGCGCGAGCTTCGCGAGGTCGTAGCGCAGGTCGCCGACGAGCCGCGGTTCGTCGCGGAAATTGAGGCCGCGCGGATCGATCAGCTTGATGCAGTCCGAGCGGGTGTCGAACAGGATGTTGCTGAAGCACAGGTCGCCGTGCATCACGCCCGGCACCAGCGGCACGCGCGCCGCGGCCTCGAGGCAGCGCTCGAGGATCTCGGCCAGCGAGGGCAGCGCGCGCCCGTTGAGCCGCGTGGGCGAAGACAGGCTCGTCCCGCTCGCCGTGGCGTAGGCATCGAGCCGCGCGCGCGTCTTGTCGCCCAGCATGCCGCGGCTGTCCTGCGCCACCGCCTGGTGCTCGCGCTCGCCGAGCGGCACCGCCGTCTGGCAGGCCGAGAGCCAGTCGGCCAGGTGCCTGAACACGCGCGACCAGAAGGCGGTGGAGTTGCGGCCGTGCACGTAAAGCTCGTTGAGCGGCGCCATGCACAGGTACTCGAGCTCGTAGCCGTAGCCCTCCTCGACCGCGCCGCGGTCAAGCAGCTGCGGCGCATACACGCGCAGCCGCGGCGGCAGCGCGTCGAACCAGCGTGCCTCGGCCTCGAGCTTGCGCGGCTGGCTGCCGGTCTTGCGCACGCGCCGGTCGCCGATGGCGAGGTCGTTGAAGGCGCGCTGCGTGGTGATGCGCGCGCGCGAGCGGTAGAAGGTGTTGACGTGGCCGAAGTCCGACCACTGCGCGGTCTGCACGCGCTGCAGGTAGCAGGCCTCGTCGTAGGCCGAGACCGCGCGCTCGAACGAACCGCGCGCGGCCACCAGGCATTTGGCGAGCCGGCTGACCGACTGGAACGCGAAGTAGCCGCACCACACGCGCACCGCGGTCTCCGTGCCGTGGTCCACCTGCCAGTCGTAGTCGTCGGCCGACTCGGCCACGCTCAGGCAGTCCCAGCCCGTCGGCAGGTCGTTGATCAGCGTGTCGCCCAGCAGCAGCCGCATGCCGTCGTCGTAGCGGCCCACGGTGTTGATCGAGAACAGCAGCGAATCGGCCAGCGTGAGCCCGTCGGGCACGCGCAGCACCTGGATCGCGTGCGCTTCCAGCGCCTGCGCGTCGCGGTGCGAGACGGCATGGCTCTCGGGCAGCGAGAGGTAAATGGGCTCGCCCGGGAAGTGCCTTGCCAGCAGCGCGGCCTGGTGCACGAACAGCCGGTGGTTGGCCACCGGCAGGAAGGCCGGCGGCAGGCGGCCGAACTCCGACTGCAGCTCGGAGTCGACGTAGGCCGCCGAGGTGACGACGATCACTTCTCTTGCTCCAGCAGCCGGTCGATCTCCTCGCGGCTGTACTTGAGGAATTCCGAGGGACGGATCGCGCGGTCGTCGACGTAGAAGCCCTCCTCGCCGCACCAGGGCTTGCCGACGTGGATCTCGTCGTAGGGCACGTCGTGGCGGGCCAGCCAGTCGATGATGATCGGCAGCGTGTGGGCGTTGATGCGGCCGACGTTGCCGCCGAAGCTGTTGACGTTGCGGCTGGTGTAGATCGAGATCGAGAAGCCCTGCTCGCGGTAGCTGCGCAGCCGCTCGATCATGTCCTCGCGCGGGCGGGCGTTGGGATAGTCCTTGCGTTCCGCCACGCACAGCGTGTGGTCCAGGTCGAAGATCAATCGTTTCAAACAGGGCTCCTAGTTCGCGGCGGCCGGGTCGATGGCCAGGAAGCGCGAGAGTTCGTCGTTGTTGCGCACGCCGGCGGCGGCCACCGCGCGTTGCACCACGCGCATCATTCGCGGGTTGTGCGCCGGGTCGCGCTGGTCGGCATCGGGCCATTGGTAGGGCGGCAGGCCGCGCTCGCGCGCCACGGCCTCGGTCTCCTCGCCGAGTGCCTGCAGGATGCGCAGCATCAGCGCATGGCCGCGCCATATCTCGTCGCGCACCACGGGCGTTCCATCGGCGAAGCGGCGCGCGCGCAATTCGTCGGGCAGCGCCATCGGCGGCTCGCCGGCCTTCGCCAGCTCGGCCAGCCGGTTCCAGAAATGCCGCACGTCGTAGGGATTGGGATTGGCGAACACGCGCGCGCGCAGTTCGGCCGGCGTGGCCGGCAGCGGCGTGCTCCACAAGGTGGGGTTGCGCCGGTTCTCGGCCAGCGTCACCCACTCGGCCCACTTCGCCATGCCCTCGAGGTACCAGCTGGCGCGGAACATCGCATGGCCGTACTGGAACAGGTGGAACAGCTCGTGCGGGATCAGGTAGTCCTTCACCCGCTCGTGGTTGCCCGCGAGCGCGGCATTGATGGCAATCGAGAGCGTGCAGCGGTCGGCGCGCGCGCGGCTGTCGGGGTAGCGGATCACGGCCGAGAACGAAAGCCCGCGCTTGTCCGCGACGCCGGGGCTGTAGGCATCGAAGTTCAGCAGGTCGATGTCGATGGTCTCGGCCTGCCGGAAGCGCGGGCTGCGCAGCGGATCGCGAAAGCCGTTGGCCAGGTAGATGCGACGCACGGTGTCCAGGTGCAACGCGGCGTCCTCGACCATGTCGGGCACGCCGTTGCCGTTGAGATCGACGCCGGTGTAGAGCGCATGCGGCCCGTCGAGCGCATAGAAGACGCGGATGCCGTTGAACTCGTGGCGCTGCGTCAGCGCCAGCCGGTGCGCATTCTTCGAGATGCGGCAGCCCGCGCCTTCGGGCCCCTGCTGCAGGCCCGGTTCGCGGTCGGCCTGGTCCTGCGCGCGCGCAGCGCCCGGCAGCAAGCCAAGGAACAGGCCCCACAGCACCGACAGGGCCAGCAGGGCCTGCATGCGACGCACCCGTGTCACCGCGGCGCCGCGCCGGCCAGGGCGTTCCACAGCAGGCGGTCCATCTCGCTGGCCGGGCCCGCGGGCAGGTCGGCCGACAGCATCGCGCGCAGCTCGCCGCGGCCATAGGCGGCGGCGGGCACGGCCTCGACGGCATGGATGTGCTCGAGCGGCCGCCGCCGCACCCCCTGGAACAGCAGCGCATGCGCGAGCGAACAGTGCGAACGCAGCCGCTTCGGAAAGCCGAACCAGTTCTCGCGGATGGCCTGGGTCTGCAGCCCCAGCGTGTTGGCATAGCAGCCCATGGCTTCGGGCGATCCGACCGCGAACTGGTCGCCGGCATAGAGCGTCTTGGTCACCGCGAGGTGGTTGAAGAACAGCACGCGCTGACGGCGGCAGGCCTCGGCCATGCCGGCCCAGTCGGGCGCGGCCGTGCCGGCGCGGAAGGCGCGGTCGGGCCGGATGCGGATGACCAGGTCGTAGTCGCCACCGTCCTGCAACATCAGGCGGTGCGCCTCCTGGATCTTGTAGAACATCTTGAGCTGGTTGTTCGCATCGTTCTCGAACTCGGGCCGCCGGTGGCTCTCGATCGCCACCACCGCGTCGGCGCCGTACACCGCGCGCAGGTCCGCTTCGCCGAGCGTCGACGACACCTCGAGCCTGGCGAAGAAGTTCGGATAGGCCTTCTTCATCGCGGCCAGCCCGTAGCGGAAGCCGGCCTGCCGGTAGGCCTCGGCGAAGGGCGCGAACTTGAAGATCCGGTCCACGCCGTTGCCCGACATCGGATCGGGAAAGCGCCAGCCCGTGTCCTCCCAGGTATGGACGAAGTACTTCACCTGGTGGCCGTCCAGGCCCAGGTGCTTCCAGGTCTGGAAGGCGGCCGCGTAGCCGCGCATCTGGCCCGATACGCACACGGCGATGCGCAGCGGCGCGCCGGTGGCCGGCGCGGTTGCATCGGAGCGTGCCGCGCCCGACTCGAAGGCGCGCGCGATCCTCGCGCTGGCACGCGCCTGCCTCGCCTGCTTGCCGCCCTCGGCCGGCGGCAGGTGGCGCACCTGCGCGAGGATGCGCTCGTACAGCGCCTCGTCGAACAGGCCATAGCCGAGGATCAGCAGCCGGCAGATCGCCGCGTCGCTCAGGCAGCGCAGGCCTTGCGGGTCCTCCAGCAGGTCGTTCGCGAAGGCACGCAGCAGCGCGCCGTTCGCGGGCAGCACGCTCTGGAAGAAGCGGCACAGCGTCTCGTGGTCGCAGCTCTGGAACAGTTCGACCAGCATCTCGCGCCGCAGGTCGTCGCCATAGCCGCGGAAGCCCTCGACCGCGAGCATCAGCGCGGTGCGGTCGCGCGGCTCGGCGAATTCCCGGTGCTCGAACAGCGGCCGCGCCACGCCGGCCAGGCTGCGGTAGCTCGCGCCCTGGTGGCGCTTGAGGCCCGCGAGGAAGCTCGCGAAGGCGAAGGGAAAGGCCTCGAGGGTCCGGGCCAGCCGGGCCGCATGGCCATCGATCTGGCCCGCGATCATCTGCACCGCGCCCGCATCCATCTCGCCCTTGGCGGGAAAGTGGCGCGCCCAGATCTCGCCGCCGCGCAGCTCGAGCGCCGCCGCGACGTTGCCCGACAGCACCAGCGCCTCGTGGTAGCGCAGCACGATCTCCTTCTCGAAGGCATGGCCCTCGCCGAGGGCGCGGCGCAGCCGGTAGAGGCTCAGCTCATGCTGGTCCGCGCGCGTGAAGGCCGCCAGCGCGGCCTCCATGTCGGCGACCGAGGTCCAGGCCTCGGAAGCGATCGCTTCGAGCGGAGCGTCTTCCCGCCACATCGCTCAGGCCGCCAGCGCCGCGGTTTCGGCCTCGCGCACCACCGGCAGCCAGGGCGTGGTCAGCATGCCGATCGGCGGCGGCGTCTCCAGGCTCATCAGCAGGTGGGCGCGGCTCGAGGGCTGATTGCTGCGGTTCACGGCGCGGTGGTTCACGTCCACGCGCACCAGCCAGGCCGAGCCGTCGGCGGGCAGGTGCACGCTCTCGATGCTGCCGTCGGCGCGCTGCCATTCGAAGAAGCAGTTGGGGTTGGTGATGATCGGCACGTGCAGGCGCCAGGCCTCGCGCACGGCATCGGTGTGCAGCGGCATCTCGTCGCCTTCGCTCTCGAGTTGCATGATTCGCGCGCGAAAGGGCTTGAGGCCGCGCGCGGACAGCGCGTCCATCACCTCGGCGAGGCTGCCCGAGCAGGCGTCGGTGGGCTGCGTGCCGCGGCTGGGCATGGCGGCATTGGGGTTGATGCGGCGGATGCCGTCGATCAGCGTGCCGTCGCGGCTGGTCACGGCCCAGCCGATGTAGTCGACGCGGTTGTCGCGGTAGGGCGTCGACGGCAGCGTCTTCACGTGGTGGAGGAAATGCGCGCGCAGCGCGTCGATGTCGATCTTGAAGTTCGCCAGCCGGGCGAACATGACGTCCTTGGATTGCTTCACGGTCTCTCTCCTCGGTTCCCTGGATGAATGGCCATCGCGGACGATGGCGCCGGCCCGCGCGCGGCGGGCGATGCGCAATGGCTGCGCAGGCGCTGCACGGCAAAGCGCAGCGCGGCCCGGGCACGAGGCCGGACCTAGGCGAGGGAGGAGGAAAGGCGCGGCGGCCGCTTCGGCGGCGCGAGGAAGGTCGAGGAGGAGAAGAAGGCGAAGGACAGCGGCAGCACGCTGCTCAGCGTGATCAGGTCGATCGCGTAGCCCTCGAACAGGACCTCGATACCGTGCCCGAGGTCCGCATCGTCGGCGGACGCCGAGGCGGACACCGACGTGCCCGCACCGCGCGGATAGTCATCGGAGGAGGCCGAAGCATCGGACCACAGGGTCTGCGCGACGAGGTCGCGGTGCATGCCCGCCTCGACGAGGATTTGCGCGAACACCACCACGGCCTGACAGCACAGAAGGACCGCGAGGACGAACGCAACGAGCGAGCGGGACATGACCGCCAAATCTTAGCGGCAGATACTCCACCTCGGAAACAATTCGTTCACCTTTACAACGGTGTTTGGCGCAGTGAGAACTACGGTTTTCGGTAGCTTCTCGCGCCTTTCGCGACGCGTCGCACCGGCAACTCGCCGGCCTGCGGCAGGCGTTCGCGCAGAAAATCGATCAGCGCCTGTGCCGCCACGTTGCGCATCGGCCCCGGCAGATAGGCCAGCACCACGCGGCGTTCGATGCGCGGCTTCGACAGCGCCAGCACGACCAGTTCGGGATCGCGCAGCGAGGCCGTGTACAGCCGCGGCATCAGCCCCAGCGCCTGGCCGCCGCGCACCAGCGCATAGAGAGTTTCGGAGTAGCTCACGCGCAAGGGCTCGAGCCCCTGCGCGAACTGCGCGCGCGCGGGATTGCCGAGGGCCGGCATGCTGCCGCTCTCGAACAGCACCAGCCGCTCGCGGCCGATGCGTTCCCACTCCGTCTCGCCGGCCGCGGCCAGCGCATGGTCGCGCCGCACCACCAGCACCAGCGGGTCGCGGAACAGGTCCACGCATTCGAGCCCGCCCGGCGGCTCGGTGATGGCGGCCACCGCCATGTCGAGCTGGCCGCTGCGCAACTCCGCCAGCAGCGTGGTCGAGGGTGCGTCGCGCCATGCGAGCTCGACCTCGCCACGGCCCGGCATGGCCGCGAACTCGGCGGCGGCTGCCGCCACGCGCGCGGCGGCCGAGGGGATCACGCCGATGCGCACGAAGGCCCGGCCGCGCCGCACCGTGCTCTCGATGTCGCGCAGCGCCACCTCGACCGTGCGGACCAGGAAGTCGGTGCGCGCCAGCACCTCGGCGCCCAGCGGCGTGAGCTCGACGCGGTGCGTGGAGCGCGTGAGCAGCTGCGCGCCCAGCAGCTTCTCGACCTGCTTGATCGCATTGCTGAGCGCGGGCTGGGTGATGGCGAGGCGCCGCGCCGCGCGGCCGAAGTGCGCCTCCTCGACCAGCACCGAGAAGCACTGCAGCTGGCGCAGCGTGAGCGCGCGCAGCGGCAGCGAGGACGCGGCCGGCTCGGGTGCGGCCGGGGACTTGGGAGCGCGCGAAGAGGTGGCCATGCTTATAGATCGGACGAATCAAATTATAGAAATTCAAAATTTTCCTTATCACCTCGCCCTCACTAGACTGGCCCGCATGACCGCCAGCCCCTCCGCCAGCCCGTCTTCCGCCGCCCACGGCTTCGACCTCGAAGCCATGCTGCGCGCCATTCCCAAGGTCGAGCTGCACTGCCACCTGTTCGGCACCGTGCGCCACGAGACCTTCAAGCAGCTCAACCTGCGCGCCGGCTCGCCGCTGGCGGCCGACGAGATCGAGGGCTTCTACACGCGCGGCGAGAAACCCGTGGGCGTGCTGCGCGTGCTGCGCGCGCTCGACGCCGAGCTGGTGCGCGGCCCCGACGACCTGCACCAGCTCACGCTCGAATACCTGCAGGACGCCGCGCAGCACAACGTGCGCCATGCGGAGTTCTCGTGGAACCCGACCGGCACGGTGCAGGTATCGGGCATCCCCTATGCGCTCGCGCAGGGCGCGATCGTGCGCGCGATCCGCGATGCGAAGCAGCAGTTCGGCATCGACGGCCGGCTGATCGGCGCCATCGACCGCGAGGCCTCGCCCGCGGCCGCGCTCGAGATGGTCGAATGGATGGCCGCGAACCGCTGCGACGAGGCGATCGGCATCGGCATCGACTACCGCGAGGTCGACCGCCCGCCCGAGCTCTTCACCGAGGCCTATGCGCGCGCCCGGCAGGTCGGCCTGCGCACCACCGCGCATGCCGGCGAGTTCGGCATGCCCTGGACCAACGTGCGCACCGCGCTCGACGTGCTGCGCGTGGACCGCATCGACCATGGCTACACCGTGGTCGACGCACCGGAGTTCGCGCGCGAATGCGCCGAGCGCGGCGTGCTGTTCACCGTGGTGCCGACCAACTCCTACTACCTGCGCACCCTGCCGCCCGAGCGCTGGGCGCTCGACCATCCGATCCGCCGCATGCCGGGCCTGGGCCTGCGCATCCATCCCAACACCGACGACCCGACCCTGCACAAGGTCACGCCCACGCAGGCCTGGCTGATGATGGTGCGCGACTTCGGTTTCGGCCTCGACGACCTGCGCGGCTTCATGCTCAACGGCCTCGACGGCGCCTGGATCGACGAGACGCAGCGCCGCGACTGGCGCGCGCAATGGAGCGACGCCTTCGACCACCTGCGCAGCCGCCTCGGCGATGCGCCCACTTCTTCCCAATCCCACGCCTGAAGCCCGCCATGAAAGCCCTGCGCCCTCCCCTGCTCGCGGTTGCGACGCTCTGCGCCGCCCTGCTTCCCAACCTCGCCCCGGCCCAGCCCGCCTGGCCCTCGGCCAAGCCGATCACGCTGATCGTTCCCTACACCGCGGGCGGCAGCGTCGACGTCAATGCGCGCCTCGTCGCCACGCGCCTGGCCGAGCGCCTCAAGCAGTCGGTGGTGATCGACAACGTGGCCGGTGCCGGCGGCGCCATCGGCGTGGCCAAGGCCGTGGCCGCCGCGCCCGACGGCTACACGCTGGTGGTCGGTCCCGACAGCGCGATCGCCATCGGCCGGCTGGTCAATCCCTCGGCCTTCCGCTTCGATCCGCTCAAGGACCTGGCGCCGGTCGGCCTGCTCAACACCGCGCCGATGGTGCTGGTGGCGCGCCCCGGCCTGCCCGCGAAGAGCTACGCCGACTTCGTGCAGCTCGCCAAGGCCGCGCCCGGCAAGTACAACTACGCCACCTCGGGCGTGGGCACCGTGCTGCAGCTCGCGATGGAACTGCTCAAGCAGCGCAGCGGCATCTTCGTGACCCACGTGCCCTACCGCGGCGGCGCGCAGATCGCCACCGACGTGATCGGCGACCAGGTCGACCTCGCGATGCTCGTGAGCACCAGCGCCATCCCGCACGTCAACGGCAAGCGGCTGCAGGCGCTGGGCATCACCGGCACCAAGCGGCTGCCCTCGCTGCCTGGCGTGCCCACCTTCGACGAGATGCCCGGCCTCAAGGGCTTCGACATGGTGAGCTGGACCGGCATCTTCGCGCCCGCGAAGACGCCACCCGCCGTCGTCGCGCGCATCAACCAGGAACTCGAGGCCGTGCTGCGGGAGGAAGGCGTACGCAGCAAGCTCGCCGAGCAGGGCGCCTTGCCGGGCAGCGGCACGCCCGAAGCCTTCGGCCGCTTCGTGCAGGCCGAGTACGCGCGCAACCAGAAGATCGTGCAGACGGCCAACATCAAGGAATGAGCGCGGCGCGGCCGCCATGGCGCATGATCGATCGCCGCACCGTCACCGGCCTTCGGAGATCGACCCCATGCCGACCGCGTCCCCGCTCCCGCGCCTTCGCCTGCTGCTCGCGACCCTGCTGCTGCCCGCCCTGCTCGGCGCCTGCGCCAGCCTGCCGCCGCCCGTGGCGCAGGCGCCCGTCGCCGCGATCGCCGACTACGCCGCCACGCCGCTGAACGCCATCGCGCAGCAGGCACTGGCACCGGGCAACGCATCGGGCTTTCGCCTGCTGCCCTACGGCCCGACCTCCTTCGCCAGCCGCATCGAGCTCGCGAAGCTCGCCACCCGCAGCCTCGACGTGCAGTACTACCTGCTGGCCGGCGACAACACCGGCCGCGCGCTGATGCGCGCGCTGCGCGATGCCGCCGCGCGCGGCGTGCGCGTGCGGCTGCTGGTGGACGACCTCTACACCACCGGCGAGGACGAGCTGCTGCTCGGGCTGGCCAGCCATCCGAACGTGGAGGTGCGCCTGTTCAATCCCTTCCCGGCCGGCCGCGGCAGCGACCTCACGCGCTTCGCCGCGTCGGCCATGGATTTCGAGCGCATCAACCGGCGCATGCACAACAAGCTGTTCGTGGCCGACAACGCCGCCGCCGTGGCCGGCGGGCGCAACATGGCCGACGAGTACGTGATGAACGCCAGCGCCAGCAACTTCATCGACATGGACGTGTTCGCCGCGGGCCCGGTGGTGCGCGAACTCTCCGACGCCTTCGACCACTACTGGAACAGCGAGGCCGTCTATCCCGTGCAGCGCATCGCGCGCAGCAGCCTGACGCCGGCGCAGCTGCGGCAGCGCTTCGAGGAACGCACCGCAACGGCCAGGCCACCGCAGGCGCCGCGCATCCCCGACGACGGCGTCATTCCCAACGCCACCGAGGGCGAGCCCAGCGCCATTCCGCTCGAGATGGTGCCGATGATGAACCTGCCCTTCGAGCTGGCCGAGCGCAGGCTGAGCCCGCTGCTCGCGGCCGACGCGCGCGTGCTGTTCGACCCGCTGACCAAGACCCAGGGCTGGAACGAGCGCGAGAACTCGAACAAGGGCACCGTGACCGAATCCGTCGTGCGCTGGTTCCGTACCGCGCAGCGGACCATCAAGATGGTCTCGCCCTATTTCGTGCCCTCGGACGCGGCCGTCGCCAGCCTCGCCGAGGCGCGGGCCGCGGGCCTGGAGGTCGAACTCGTCACCAATTCGCTGGCCTCCACCGACGAGCCCTGGGTCTACGTCGGCTACTGGCCGCACATCCACCGGCTGCTCGAGGCCGGCGTCGAGATCTACGAGCTGAGCCCCTCGCTGAGCGTGCACCGCGGCAAGCTCGGGCTGTTCGGCCATGGCACCGGCGCGCTGCACATGAAGAACGGCATCGTCGACCATCGCCAGGTCTTCCTCGGCTCGATGAACCTCGACCCGCGCTCGGCGCGGCTCAACACCGAGCTCGGCCTCATCATCGACAGCCCCGACATGGCGCGCCAGCTCGAGAGCTTTGCCGACACGCGCAGCTTCTACCGGCTGCGGCTCGATGCGAAGGGCCGCAACGTCGAGTGGGTGGACCAGGACGACGACACGCGCGTGTTCGACGTACCGCCCGAGACGACGGCATGGCAGCGCTTCAAGCTGCGGCTGCTGGGGCCGTTGATTCCGCAGAGCCAGTTGTAGAAGCCGCATGTCCCGCTCCGAACGCCTGCTCGCCCTGGTCCAGACCTTGCGCCGCCATCGCCGGCCCGTCAGCGGCCAGGCCCTGGCGGCCCAGCTCGACATCAGCCTGCGCACCCTCTACCGCGACATCGCGAGCCTGCAGTCCCAGGGCGCGTCGATCGAAGGCTCGCCCGGCCTGGGCTATGTGCTCAAGCCCGGCTACGTGCTGCCGCCGCTGATGTTCGGCCCCGAGGAGATCGAGGCGCTCGCGCTGGGCCTGCGCTGGGTGGCCGACCGCGGCGACAGGGCGCTGTCGGGCGGCGCGCACGATGCGCTGGCGAAGATCGCCGCCGTGCTGCCGCCCGAATTGAAGCGCGAGCTCGAAGCCTCCGCGCTGCTCGTGGCCGTGGGGGCGAAGCGCGTGCCGGCCGCGGTCGAACCCGACCTGCTGCGCGCCGCGATCCGTGCCGAGCACAAGCTGCGGATCGGCTACGACGATCCCGGCGGGACCGCGTCGCAACGCGTCATCTGGCCCTTTGCGCTCGTGTACTTCGAGCAGTCGCGCGTGCTCAGCGCCTGGTGCGAACTGCGCAACGACTTCCGCAACTTCCGCGCCGACCGCATCGTCGCCGCCGAGATGCTCGATGCACGCTATCCCCAGCGCCGCCAGGCGCTGCTCAAGGCCTGGCAGCAACGCGTGCGCGAGAGCGGCCGCACGATACTGCCGGAATCTGACATGCCCTCTTCCTAAGCTCGCGCCATCGTTCATTCATCAGGAGATCGGCGTGAAGTTTGCATCCGTGCGTCTAGTCACCCAACAATTCGAAGCCCTCGTTGCGTTCTATGCGCGCCTCTCGGGCACCGAGGCCACCCGGCTGGCCGATGGCTTCGCGGAGATCCGGCTGGAAGGTGCGACGCTCGCCATCTCCGAAGAGCAGCTCGTGCAGCGCTTCAATGCCGGGGCAGCGACGGCCGCGTCGAATCGCTCGGCGATCCTCGAGTTCGAGGTCGCCGATGTCGAAGGGACGCTAGCGCGCATGGAAGAAGCGGCCGAGGTCGTGATGCGACCGACCACGATGCCGTGGGGCAACCGGTCGCTGTTGCTTCGCGATCCGGATGGGAGTCTGGTGAACGTGTTTTCGAGGCCGGCGGGCTAGCGAGGGCCCTTCGGCGTTACACGCGTTACGGCCGAGACGTCCTTCGCTTGCCAGTCGGAGGACACGAAGCCCGGCCTTTTCTACGATGACGGCCCAATCCTCGTCCCTCCCATGAAAAGTCCGCTTCGCCTCCTGTCCGCAGCCCTGCTCGCCACCCTCGCAGCCACCACCCACGCCCGCACCCTCTGCACCGCCATCGCCGACGCGACCACCGGCCAGTTCATCGTGAAGCAAGGCCGCTGCGACGAACGCGTCACCCCCGCCTCCACCTTCAAGATCGCGATCGCGCTGATGGGCTTCGACGCGGGCTTTCTCAAGAACGAGCACGACCCCGTGCTGCCCTTCAAGGAAGGCTATCCGGCCTGGGTCGAAGGCTGGAAGCAGCCGACCGACCCACAGCGCTGGCTCAAGCTCTCGGTGTTCTGGTTCTCGCAGCGGGTGACCGAATCGCTGGGTGCCGAACGCTTCGCGCGCTACGCGAAGGACTTCGGCTATGGCAATGCCGACGTGTCGGGCGACCCGGGCAAGCACAACGGGCTCGAGCGTTCATGGGTCGCGTCCTCGCTGCGCATCTCGCCGCTCGAGCAGGTCGAGTTCCTGCGCAAGCTGCTGTCGAACCGGCTGCCGGTTTCGCCGCACGCGACCGAGATGACGCGGCGCTCGATGGAGACGACCGAGCTGCCCGAAGGCTGGACGGTGCAAGGCAAGACTGGCGCGGCCTACCCGAAGAAGGCCGACGGCTCGCTCGATGAAGCCCACGGCTACGGCTGGTATGTCGGCTGGGCCACGCGCGGCGAGCGCACCGTGGTGTTCGCGCGGCTGACGCAGGACGACCGGAAGCAGGCGACGACACCGGGCGTCCGCACGCGCGACGCGCTGCTGCCGGCGCTGCCCGCGCTGATCGGTTCCGGCGCGAGATGACGACGGCACCGAGCCTCGGGCCGCGCAGCACGCGCATCGATCTGCTGCGCGGCATCGCGATCCTGCTGGTGCTGTTCCACCACTTCAACATCGCCTACCGGCTCGACGGCATCGTGCTGTCGCAGCTCCTCGGCTGGGAAGCGGTGCGCGCGGTGGCGCGCAACGGCAACTACGGCGTCACGATGTTCTTCGTGATCTCGGGCTTCCTGATCACCTCGAACGCGCGGCGCCGCTGGGGCGCGCTGCAGGACGTGAAGGCGCGCGCCTTCTACGGCCTGCGCGTGGCGCGCATCGTGCCGTGCCTGCTGCTCCTGCTGGTCGCGGTCGACCTGCTGGCCTGGGGCGGCGTGGCCATCTTCCAGAACCGAGCACCGACGGGCGCAACGCCGTTGCCGTTGTGGCTGGTCTACCTCGCCTCGCTGACCTTCTGGATGAACGTGGTGGTCGACAAGTACGGCTGGACCAACTACGCGCTCGGCGTGCTGTGGTCGCTGTCGGTCGAGGAGGTTTTCTATCTCTTCTTCCCGATCCTCTGCGTGCTGCTGCGCCGGGAGCGCCGGCTGATCGTCTTCTGGCTCGCGATCGCGGTGCTGGCACCGGTCTACCGCTTCCATCGCCAGGGCGACGAAGGCGGCTACCTCTATGCCTACTTCGCGGCCTTCGACGGCATCGCGATCGGTTGCTGCACGGCGCTGCTCGCGGACTCGGTCGTTCTCTCCGCGCGACTCAAGACGCTGCTGTCGTGGACCGTGGCGATCGCCATGGCGTTTCTCTACCTGCGATGGCCGATCTCGCAGAGCCACGTGCTCGGCGTCACGGCGATGGCGCTGGGCACAGCGGTGCTGCTGGCGACGATGAGCGATCGATCCGCGGACGGCACGGCGCCCACGCGAGGTCGCTGGCTCTCCACCGCCTTCGGATGGTTCGGCCGCCGCAGCTACGAGCTCTACCTGTTCCACCTGATCGTGCTCGGCCTGCTGCGGACCCTGTTCCCGCCCGCGCACGCGAGCGGCGGCGGCAGGATGTGGCTGCTCGGCGGCTACCTCCTGCTGTCGATGGCGCTGTGCGACGCCATCGCGCGCTGCTGCAGCGAGCCGCTGAACCGCTGGCTGCGAGGCCGCTTGTCGGCTTCACGCGCCTGAACCCCGCGGCTTTTTTGGTGCGCCGCAGCTAAGGGAAATTCCCCGAACCACCCTTCCCGGTCGCTCCGAATAATCGCGCCAGTCAACCAGGGTACTTCCGAGTAACCCCCGGTTTTCCTGGCGCCACGCGGCCTCCGCGCGGCATCGGTCCCTGGTCATCGCCGCAGGAGTCGAATGTCTACCGAGCTGGTCGAATCGCCTTGGCAAAGCCGCGGAGAGCGGCAGCAGGATCGCCATGCCAAGAAGGACGCGGTGCTGCTGGCGGCGGCGCGGCTGTTCACGACCAAGGGCTTCCAGGGCACCTCGCTCGACGACATCGCGCGGGCCCTGCGCGTGACCAAGCCGACCGTCTACCACTACGTCGAGAACAAGGAACAGATCCTGTTCGAGTGCGTGCAGCGCGGGCTCGAGGCGCTGCGCGCGGGCATCCTCGAGGCGGCGCGGCGCGGGCTGCCGCCGCGCGAACGGCTGCGCGTGGCGATGGAGAACTACGCGGGCATCGTGACCAGCGACTTCGGCCTGTGCGTGATCCGCGTCGGCGAGGACCCGCTGGCCGAGCCCAGGCGGCGCGAGCTGCGCGCGCTCAAGGGCGAGATCGACACCGAGTTCCGCGCGCTGATCGAGGCCGGCATGGCCGAGGGCTGGATCGCGCGCGGCGACGCGGCGATGGCCTCGTACACGGTGGTCGGCGCGCTCAGCGGCATCGGCCGCTGGTACCGGCCCGACAGCCATCCGGCGCGCAGCCTGCAGGATGCCGTGCGGCACTGCATCGAGATGCTCATGCACGGCGTGCTCAGCGCCCCGACGGAGCTGCGGCCCTCGCAGAGCTCCGCGTCCTCGTGGTCCCAGTGGGGAGATTCCATGCCCAAGATGCGACGTGAAGTGCACTTCAACGAGCGCGTGGTGCGCTGCTTCGCCGAGCGCCCCGCCAACGTGGCCCGGATGCTGGCCGACGCGGTGCGGCTCTCGCCCGATGGCGAGGCGCTGGTCTGCGACACGCTGCGGCTGAGCTGGCGCGAACTGCACCATGCCACCACCAAGTGCGCGGGCGGCCTCGCACGGCGCGGCGTGCGGCCGGGCGACCGGGTGGCGCTCTACCTCTCGAACGGGCCCGAGTTCGCGATCGCGGTCTACGCCTGCGCCTGGCTCGGCGCGGTGGCGATGCCGGTGAGCGCGCGGGCGCGCACGGCCGAGCTCGAGTTCTCGCTGGCCGACGCCGAGGCGGTAGCCATCGTCTGCTCGCAGGAGCTGCAGGCGCTGGTGCCCTCGCCCGAGGCGCTGCCGCTGCTGCGCCTGCGCTTTTGCACCGGTGCCGCGCAGCCGGGCTTCGAATCCTTCACGGCACTGATGCAGGCCGAGCCGCTGGCCACCGCGCACGCGGCCGCCGAGGAAGACCTCGCGGTGCTGCTCTACACCTCGGGCACCACCGGCAAGCCCAAGGGCGCGATGCTCACGCACCTGAACATCGCGCACTCGGTGATGCACTTCGTGCACGCGATGAGCCTGGGCGAATCGGACCGCAGCATCGTCGCGGTACCGCTGAGCCATGTCACCGGGCTGGTGGCGCAGCTCTACACCATGCTGCATGCGCGCGGCTGCGCGGTGCTGATGACCCAGTTCAAGGCGGCCGAGTTCGCGCGGCTGGCGGCGGCCGAGCGCATCACGCACACGATCATGGTGCCGGCCATGTACAACCTGTGCCTGCTGCTGCCGGACCTGCAGGCGCACGACCTCTCGGCCTGGCGCATCGGTGCCTACGGCGGTGCCTCGATGCCCACGGCCACCATCGAGGGCATCGCGGCGCGGCTGCCGGGCCTCACCCTGATGAACGCCTACGGCGCGACCGAGACCTGCTCGCCCGCCACCATCATGCCGCCCGGCATGACGGCCGAGCACCGCGACAGCGTGGGCCTGGCCGTGCCCTGCGGCGAGATCTGCGTGGTCGACGAGAACGGCAACGAAGTGGCGCGCGGCGAGGTCGGCGAGATCTGGATCGCGGGCCCGATGGTGGTGCCCGGCTACTGGCGCAACCCGCAGGCCACGGCCAGCGAGTTCCGCGGCGGCTACTGGCGCTCGGGCGACATCGGCAGCATGGACGCCGACGGCTACGTGCGCATCCTCGACCGCAAGAAGGACGTGATCAACCGCGGCGGCTACAAGATCTTCTGCGCCACGGTCGAGAACACGCTGATGGAGCATCCGCAGATCGTCGAGGCCGCGCTGGTGGGCGTGCCCTGCGCGGTGCTCGGCGAGCGCGTGCATGCCTTCGTCTGCGTGAGCGAGCTCGACGAGCGCACCCAGGCCGCCGCCTTGCAGGCCTTCTGCGCCGAGCGGCTGTCGGACTACGCGGTGCCCGAGACCTGGACCATCGGCACCGAGGCGCTGCCGCGCAACCTCAACGGCAAGGTCATGAAGCGCGAGCTGCGCCAGTCGCTGCACGCGGCCCTGAGCTGAAGCGGAGCGCCCCCACCATGACGACGAAGAAATTCAAGGCCACGCAGCAGGGCATCGTGTCCGCGCTGTTCGCGCTGCTGTTCGCGGGCTTCGCGGCGTTCCTGCCGGGCTTCGCGCAGATCGACAACCTGCTCACGCTGGTGCAGAACGTGGCCTTCCTCGGCATCCTGGGGCTGGGCATGGCGGTGGTGGTGATCGGCCGCGGCATCGACATCTCGATGATCGCAGCGCTGGCCGTGCCCTCGGGCCTGCTCTTGCAGCTGGTGCAGAACGGCCATTCGCTCGGCTCGGCCTTCCCGATCGCGCTGGGCCTGGCGCTGGCCTTCGGGCTGGTCAACGGCTGGCTGATCGCCTATGCCGAGGTGCCCTCGCTGTTCACCACGCTGGCCTCGGGCCTCTTCCTCGCGGGGCTGGGCCAGGCCTATTTCTTTCAGCTCGAGGTGGTGCAGTGGCCGGCCGCGCTCGACCCCGCGGCCTGGCTGGGCCGCGGCACCCTGGCCGGGGTGCCGACGCCGGTCGTGATGTTCGGCGTGGCGGCCGCGGCCATGGCCTTCTTCCTGCGCCGCATGCGCGCGGGCGCCTTCGTCTACGCGATCGGCGACAACCCCTTCGCCGCGCGCGCCACCGGCCTGCCGACGCGGCCGATGGTGCTGCTGCAGTACGTGCTGGCGGCGCTGATCGGGCTGTTCGCGGGCGTGGTGATGGCGGCCTCGGTGAGCAGCATGCCGACGCGGATCTTCAACTCCACCATGATCTACGACGTGGTGCTGGTGGTGGTGCTCGGCGGCATCGGCCTGTCGGGCGGCCGCGGCGGCGTGTTCAACGTCGTGATCGGCACGCTCCTGATCGGCACCATGCTCAACGGCATGACGATCATGGACCTCTCCTATTCCGTGCAGAACATCGTCAAGGGCGTGGTGCTGCTGGCCGCGATCCTGATCGACTCCATGCTCAACCCGCGCAACGAAGAGACCGCGCAGCAGGGCGACATCTGATCCCGGGGTCCGCGAGCGGACCCACCTGTTTTCCGAAGCCGGGCGCCAGGCGATTTTGGCGTCATCCGAGACCACCGAAAAAAGGAGACATGCAATGCACTTCGTTCGCACACTCGCCGCATCCGCGAAGCTCGCGGGCATCGCGCTGGCGCTGGCCGCCTCGCAACACGCGGCCGCCCAGGGCAAGGGCCTCGACGAGCCCTTCCGCGACGGCTACAAGAAGTCGCTGGCCGGCAAGACCGTGGGCTACATCCCGGTGGCGATGGGCTTCGACCTCGCGCAGGGCTGGTACAACGGCCTCAAGAAGGAGCTCGAGCCCGCCGGCATGAAGGTGGTGGCGCGCGATCCCAACTGGAACACCAACGCCGGCGCGCAGGCCTTCACCGCGCTGATGGCCGAGAAGCCCGCGGTGATCGTGATCCACAACCCCGATGTGCAGACCTACGCCAAGCTGATCAAGAAGGCCGAGGAAGACGGCATCTACGTGGTGCAGATCAACATGCGCTCGGTGCAGCCCTCGACCGTGTTCGTGGGCGCCGACTGGGTCGACGTGGGCGAACGCAATGCCGAGGCGGTGGTGCAGGCCTGCAAGGGCAAGTCGAACAAGATCGCCATCGTGCAGGGCGCGCCGACCGCGGCCACCAGCGCCTACACGCTCAAGGGCGTGGAGAACGTGCTGGCGAAGAATCCGCAGATCAAGGTGGTGTCGAACCAGGCCGCCGACTGGGACGCGGCCAAGGCCAAGGGCCTGACGCAGACGGTGCTCAAGCAGAACCCCGACCTGTGCGGCATCGTCGGCTTCTGGGACGGCATGGACATCGGCACCGCGGCCGCCATCAAGGAAGCCGGCCTGACCGGCAAGGTCTACCTCGCGACCTCGGGCGGCGGCGAGCAGAAAGGCGCCTGCGACCAGGTCAAGTCGGGCGCCTTCGACCTCGACGTGAGCTACGACGTGCCGACGCAGGCCGCCAACATGGCCGCCATGATCAAGTGGCTGGTGCAGGGCGGCATGAAGCCCGGCGTGGCCAAGCAGAACATCTACACCACGCTGATCCCGATCACGAAGGAGAACGCGGGTGCCGACGGCACCTGCTGGAAGCTCACCGCCGCCAAGTGACGCCGACGCCGGAGCCGCACCGATGAACGAGACGCTCACCCGCCTGCGCTACCGCTGGTGGCCCGACCACTGGGTCGGCGAGATCCTGTCCAAGCGCTGGACCGAGACCGCGATCCCCGTGCTGCTGCTGGTGGCGGTGCTGCTGGCCTCGGGCCAGCTCATCGGCAACTTCTGGTCGCCGGTGGTGCTGGCCGACACGCTGCGGCAGGCCGGCGAGATCGGCTTCATCGTGCTCGGCCTGGCGCTGGTGATGATCGTGGGCGGCATCGACCTGTCGGTGGGTTCCATCTTCGCGCTCACCAACTTCTGCGCGCTGATGTGCATGCACGTGCTGAAGTGGCCGATGGGCGCGTCGGTGCTGGCCACGCTGGCCGTCGGCGCGCTGCTCGGCGCGGTCAACGGCGTGCTGATCGGCTACCTGCGGCTGCGCGCCTTCCTCACCACGCTCATCACGCTGATCATCTTCCGCTCGTTCTACGAGATCCTGAGCCTGCAGTACTCGACCGCGATCGCGGGCTCGCTGCCCGACTCGCCGGCCTGGGACTTCCTGGGCAACGGCACCTTGCTGGGCCTGCCGACCGTGGCCTGGGCCTACGCGGCGGTGGCGATCGCGGGCCATGTGCTGCTCACGCGCCTGCGCGCGGGCTGGCACATCATGGCCATCGGCGGCTCGCGCCGCTCGGCCTACAACAGCGGCATCGCGGTGCGGCGCACGGTGGCGCTGTGCTACGTGGCCTCGGGCACGCTGTGCGGCGCGGCCGGCTGCTTCTTCGCCTCGCGGCTGGCCACGGCCGGCGCCGACATCGGCGTGGGCATGGAGGTGCTGGTGCTCACGGCCGCCGTGCTCGGCGGCATCAGCCTGGGCGGCGGGCGCGGCTCGGTCGCAAAGGCGCTGGTCGGCACGCTGCTGGTGCTGCTGATCACCAACGGCCTGACCTCGATGTCGGCGCCCGGCGGCGTGATCCGCATGGTGCTGGCCGCGATCCTGGTGCTGGCGGCCGTGATCGACGTGCGCTGGCTCAAGAACCGCCAGCGCATCATCAGCAAGGTCTACGTGAGCCCGACCTACTTCGCGCTGCCGCCGGCACCGGCCTGCAGCGGCGACGGCGCGGGCGCGGGCCCGAGTGTCTATGCGGTCAACAACAAGCTGCGCGACGTCACGCTGATCGGCCTGGGCCGCATCGAGTCGCCCGAGGACGTGATCCTCGACCGCGACGACAACCTCTATGCGGGCTCGCGCCACGGCGACGTGATCCGCTTCCTCGCGCCCGACTACGAGCGCATGGAGGTCTATGCCCACATCGGCGGCCAGCCGCTGGGCCTGGCCTTCGACCGCGAGGACAACCTGCACGTGTGCGTGGGCGGCATGGGCCTGTACCGCGTCACGCCCGAGCGCAAGGTCGAGCGCGTGACCGACGAGACCAACCGCAGCTGGACCTCGATCAACGACGACAGCCGGCTGCGGCTGGCCGACGACCTCGACATCGCCGACGACGGCCGCATCTTCTTCAGCGAGGCCACGGTGCGCTACGAGATGCACGAGTGGCCGGTCGACGGGCTGGAAGCGCGCGGCAACGGGCGCATCGTCTGCTTCGATCCGCGCGACGGCTCGACGCGCACCGTGCTGCGCGGGCTGCGCTTCCCGAACGGCATCGCGATCGCGAGCGACGGCCAGTCGATCCTGTTCGCCGAGACCTGGGGCTGCTGCATCAAGCGCTACTGGTTCGACGGGCCGAAGGCCGGCCAGGTGCGGATGGTGATCGACAACCTGCCCGGCTACCCCGACAACATCAACCTCGCCTCCGACGGCCACTACTGGCTCGCGCTGGTGGGCATGCGCTGCCCGGCCTACGACCTCGCGATGCGCATGCCGGGCTTTCGCCGCCGCATGGCCACGCGCGTGCCGGTGGACGAATGGCTGTTCCCCAACATCAACACCGGCTGCGTGCTCAAGTTCAGCGAGGCCGGCGAGATCCTCGAGACGCTGTGGGACCTGGGCGGCGAGAACCACCCGATGATCACCTCGATGCGTGAGCACCGCGGCCACCTCTACCTGGGCGGCATCTCGAACAACCGCATCGGCCGCTACAAGCTCGAGGGCGCCGACCCCGACTTCGTGCAGTACGAACGGCGCTGGAGGACAGCCTGATGCTCGACACCCTTCGCGGTTTCACCGACCGCCTGCTCGGGCGCGGCAGCGCCGCCATCACGGTGCCGGTGATGGACGGCGTGCTCAAGCCCAACCGCGCGCTCGACAACGCCGAGGTGGTGGCCGAACTCGCCGACATCGACGACCTCGCGGTGGCCGACGGCGTGCTGTGGATCGCGGCCGGACCCGCGCTGTACCGGCTCGACGGCGGCGTGCCCGCCGAGGTACGGCGCTTCGAGCGCCCGATCACCGCGCTGGCAGCGGCGCCCGGCGGACGGCTCGCGCTGGCGCTCGGCGGCACGCAGCTGCTGCTGCTCGCGCCCGACGGCGCCACCGCCCACACGCTCGCGGAGGCCGGCGGCCGCGCGCTGCGCTGCGTCAATGCGCTGGCCTGGGACGAGGCCGGCCGGCGCTGGCTGCTGACCGAGGGCTCGGCCGAGCATGCGCCCGAACGCTGGTGCCACGACCTGATGGCGCACGGCGCGAGCGGCCGCGTCTGCGCCTGGGCGCCGGGCGGCGGTGCCGCGCAGCAGCTCGCGGCCGGGCTGCGCCATGCCTTCGGCGTGCTGCCGCAGGCGGGCGGCACGGTGCTGGTCGGCGAGAGCTGGGCGCACCGCGTGCTCGCGCTGGGGCCGAACGGCACCGCGCCGCGCGTGGCCGACCTGCCCGGCTATCCCTCGCGCTTGGCTGCGGCGGCCGGCGGCGGCTTCTGGCTCAGCTGCTTCGTCTGCCGCACGCAGCTGGTGGAATTCGTGCTGCGCGAGGAGGCCTACCGCCGCCGCATGGTGGCCGAGATCGATCCGCGCTACTGGATCGCGCCGGCGCTCTCGTCGGGCCACAGCTTCCTCGAGCCGCTGCAGGGCGCGGGCGTCAAGCAGATGGGCGTGCTCAAGCCCTGGGCGCCGCCGCGCTCCTACGGGCTGGTGGTGCGCGTGAATGCGCAGGGCCAGGTCGTGTCTTCGCTGCACAGCCAGGTCGATGGCCGCAACCACGGCATCACCGCGGTGGCCGAGCACGCGGGCGCGCTGTTCGCGGCCTCGAAAGGCGGCGGCCGGCTGCTGCGGGTGCGCATGACCGCCGAGGAACAGGGAGCCGCGCGATGAATGCCCGCGATACCACCGCCGACACCGTGGCCGCCGAGCCGGGCGCGCCCGCCGCGGTCGAGACCATGCTCGAGCTGCGCCAGGCCACCAAGAAATACGCGGGCGTACCCGCCATCGAGGCGGTCGACTTCACGCTGCGCCGCGGCGAGATCCACGCGCTGCTCGGCGAGAACGGCGCCGGCAAGTCGACGCTGACCAAGGTGATGGCCGGCGTGGTGCCGCTGAGCGCGGGCCAGATGCTGGTGGAAGGCCGGCCGGTGCAGCTGCGCACGCCGCTGGAAGCGCGCCACGAGGGCATCGCGATGGTGTTCCAGGAAACCAGCCTGGTCCCGACGATGACGGTGGCGCAGAACCTGTTCCTGGGCCAGGAGTCCTTCTTCAACCGGCTGCGCGGTGTCTACATCTCGGCGCAGCAGTTCCTGCAGTCGCTCAATTTCGACGTCGACCCGACCGCCACCGTGGGCATGCTCGGCGCGGCCAAGAAGCAGATGGTGGAGATCGCGCGCGCGGTGCTGCACAAGGCGCGCATCATCATCTTCGACGAGCCCACGGCCAGCCTCACGCCCGAGGAGAAGAAGTACTTCTTCGACCTGGTGTTCGACCTCAAGGCGCGCGGCGTGTCGGTGATCTTCATCTCGCACGCGCTCGAGGAGGCGCTGCTGCTGGCCGACCGCATCACGGTGCTGCGCGACGGCCGCCATGTGGTGACCGACGACAAGGCCAACTTCGACCGCGAGCGCATCGTGCAGGCGATGGTGGGGCGCGATCTCTCGCAGACGCTCTACGGCCAGAAGAAGACCCACGTGCGGCCGCAGGGCGAGTGCCTGCTGTCGGTGCGCAACCTGCGCATGGCGGCGATGGTCAAGAACAACTCGCTGTCGGTGTTCGCGGGCCAGATCACGGGCGTGTTCGGCCTGGTGGGCGCGGGCCGCACCGAGACCTTCAAGGTGGTGGCCGGGCTGATCAAGCGCGACTTCTTCCATGGCGGCGAGATCCTGCTGCGCGGCCGGCCGGTGCGCTACCGCGTGGCGCGCCAGGCGGTGCGCGACGGCATCGCCTATATCACCGAGGACCGCAAGTTCGAGGGCTTCTTCGAGACCATGTCGATCGCGCAGAACATCTACATGGGGCTGCAGGGCAAGCTGGCCGGCGCGCGTGGGCTGGTGTCGGGCGCGAAGGCGCGTTCGGTGGGCGAGCACTGGAGCCGGCTGCTCAATGTGCGCGCCATCGGCAAGGAGGTGAAGGTGATCGAGCTGTCGGGCGGCAACCAGCAGAAGGTGGTGATCGCCAAGTCGCTGGTGCAGGAACCCGACATCGTGATCTTCGACGAGCCCACGCGCGGGGTCGACGTGGGCGCCATCGCCGAGATCCACGCCGAGATCAACCGGCTGGCCGACGCCGGCAAGGCGGTGGTGGTGATTTCCTCCTACCTGCCCGAGGTGATGGCCCTGTCGGACCGTATCCTCGTGGCCAAGCAGGGCAAGGTGGTGACGGAGTTCTCGGCCACCGAGGCGACGCAGGAGGCGATCATGTACGCGGCGATCCACTGACCGCCGATCGCCCGTTCGGGCGCTTCAGTTCTTCTCGTCTTCCGCCGGCCAGTCGCGGATGTAGGCCTTGAGCATCTTGTTCTCGAAGTTCTGCGCGTCGACCACGGCCTTGGCCACGTCGTAGAAGCTGATCACACCCATCAGCATGCGCTTGTCCATCACCGGCATGTAGCGGGCATGGCGCTCGAGCATGATGCGGCGGATTTCGTCGAGGTCGGTTTCGAGGGTGCAGGTGACCGGGGCATCGTCCATGGCCTTGCGCACCAGCGTGCCGCCGACCTGGCCGCCGTTGGCGACGATGGTCACGATCACTTCACGGAAAGTGAGCATGCCCACGAGGTCGCCATGCTCCATGACGACCAGCGAGCCGATGTCCTTGTCCGCCATCGTCTTGACGGCTTCGGCCAGCAGATCGTCTGGCGTGATGGTGAAGAGCGTGTTGCCCTTGACGCGAAGGATGTCGCTGACTTTCATCGTGTGCTCCTCTCGGACTCTGTCTTTCCCGGCAACCTGCCTTTTTTGAATATAGCCCACAATCGGCGCCGACTCCCACGGCCCGGTATGCCGCTGTCACGCAGCGGACGCGACCCGGCCCATAGCGCCGCTCCAGAAAGGACCCCATGCCCGGCTACTCCGACCCCGGTTTCGACACCCTCGCGCTGCACGCGGGCGCCTCGCCCGACCCCACGACCGGCGCGCGCGCGGTGCCGATCCACCTGACCACCTCCTTCGTCTTCGAGTCGAGCGACCATGCGGCCGCCCTGTTCAACCTCGAGCGTTCGGGCCACGTCTACTCGCGCATCAGCAACCCCACCAACGCGGTGCTCGAGCAGCGGGTGTCGGCGCTCGAGGGCGGCATCGGCGCGATCGCCACCGCCAGCGGCCAGGCGGCGCTGCACCTGTCCATCGCCACGCTGATGGGCGCGGGCTCGCACATCGTGGCCAGCACCGCGCTGTACGGCGGCTCGCAGAACCTGCTGCACTACACGATGCGCCGCTTCGGCATCGAGACCACCTTCGTCAAGCCCGGCGACCTCGACGGCTGGCGTGCCGCGGTGCGGCCCGAGACCAAACTGTTCTTCGGCGAGACCGTGGGCAACCCCGGCCTCGACGTGCTCGACATTCCGGCCGTGGCCGAAATCGCGCACGAGGCCGGCGTGCCGCTGCTGGTCGACTCCACCCTGACCTCGCCCTACCTGATCAAGCCGCTGGACTTCGGCGCCGACCTGGTCTACCACTCGGCCACCAAGTTCCTCTCGGGCCACGGCACGGTGATCGGTGGCGTGGTGGTCGACGGCGGCAGCTTCGACTGGGAGAAGTCGGGCAAATTCGCCGAGCTGAGCCAGGCCTACGACGGCTTCCACAACATGGTGTTCAGCGAGGAGAGCACGGTCGGCGCCTTCCTGCTGCGCGCGCGCCGCGAGGGCCTGCGCGACTTCGGCGCCGCGATGAGCCCGCACACCGCCTGGCTGATCCTGCAGGGCATCGAGACCCTGCCGCTGCGCATGGAGCGCCACATCGACAACACGCAGAAGATCGTCGAGTTCCTCGCCACCCATCCCTTCGTCTCGCGCGTGGGCCATCCGCTGATCGAATCGCACCCGAGCCACGCACTGGCGCAGAAGCTGCTGCGCCACGGCGCGCGCGGCGCGGGCGCGGTGTTCAGCTTCGACATCAAGGGCAGCCGCGCCCAGGGCAAGGCCTTCATCGAATCGCTCAAGCTCTTCAGCCACCTCGCCAACGTGGGCGACTGCCGCAGCCTGGTGATCCACCCGGCCAGCACCACCCACTTCCGCATGACCGACGAGGCGCTCGCGGGCGCGGGCATCTCGCAGGGCACGATCCGGCTGTCGATCGGCCTCGAGGATCCGGCCGACCTGATCGACGACCTGAAGCGCGCGCTGAAGGCGGCCGAGAAAGCGGCATGAGCGCCGCGCCGGGCCGCCCCAGGCAAGCTCGCACCGCAGTGCGAAGCACGAAGGTACTTCGATGAGCGTGGACGACGCCGCCGAGGCGATGGACGGCTACGAGCGCCAGCGCGCCGCACTGCTCGCCAGCGTGCCGCGCATGCCGCACCATTGGCAGGAAGCCGGCCGCTCGCTCTACGAGCAGGCCCACCTCGCGCGCCGGCTCGGACGCCACCCCGAATCGCGTGCGCTGATGCTCGAGGCGGTCACGCGCCTGGGCTCGATCGCACTGCCGCAAGCCTGGTTCGAGGTGGCCGACTGGGCCTGGGAAGACGGCGACCACGACGTGGCGGGCCGGCTCTATCACGACGCGATGTTCAAGACCGGTGGCTGCACCGAAGAGGAGGCGCAGCGCATCGTCGAACGCCTGCGCTCGCTCGGCGACGACCATGGCCATCCGTGGGGCTGGGCTGCGCTCATGCGTGCCTCGCTCGGCGACCCCGGTGAAGACTCGGCGCCCGAGCGCCTGCGCGCCATCGAGGCAATGCACGCGCGCGCCGGCGGCCTGCCGGCGGCACTGCGCATCCGCGCACGGGCACGCGACAACGCCGGCGACCTCGAAGGCGCCGCGGCCGACCTCGATGCCTGCATGGCGCGCTCGGCCGATCCGCGCGTGCCGGTCTGGCGCGCGCTGCTCGACTACCGCATGGGCCGGCCCTTCGACCTCGAGGCCATCCAATGGCCCGAGCACCCCGACCTCGGCGGCGGCGACTATTACAGCGCCGGCTGCGAACTGGCGGAGGTGGTCGAGTTGCTGCAGCAGCAGGAAGGCCAATACACGGGCAGCCAGGACCTCGCGCGCGTGAAGGCCGTGGAGGCACGGGCCTATGAGCTCGGCGCGGCGCGCTTCGAGCACTACTTCGCCACCGGCGAGGGCGGCCCGCTGGACGCCGAGCCCCACATCTACGCGATGCTGTGCAACAACCTCGCGATCGCCGGCGGCTTTCGGCAGGAGAAGTTCGCGCAGGCCATTCCCTGGCACGACAAGGGCTGGGCCGTATCGCCGTTCTGGGAGCAGTACCACGGGCGGCTGCGCTGCCAGGCGCGCATCGGGGACTGGGCCGGCGTCGTCGACTCGTGGACCGTGCTGCGGCGCGCTTTCGGCGACGACTGGCCGGTCGAGCAGGCGGCGTGCGAGGTGGCCTGGGCCTTCGAACGGCTCGGCCAGCCGGCGCAGGTGCTCGAGCTGATGGACCTGCGCGCCGCGCACGCGGGCACGCCGCTGTCCGAACTGATCTCCGACGTCGAGGCCGAGACGCGCCGCGCGGTGCTGATGGCGCTGGGCGCCCAGGCCGCCGCCCGGTTGGGCCAGCGCGGGCCGGTCGAACGGATCGCGCGCGAACTGCTGGCCAGCGACCGCCTGAGCGACGGCCTGTGCCGGCACCTGGCACAGGCCTGGCGCCTGCTGGGCGACGAGGCCCAGGCCGAGCGCTGCGAGCGTGCGCTCGACACGCCCGACCCACATGAACGCCCCGCCCTCGCGCAGGCGGCCGCGCCCGAGGTGGCCGCCATGCTCGGCTGGGCCCGGGCGCCGTTCCTCGACGACGGCTACGCGGTGGTGCGCTTCGCGGCCCTGTCCGACGACGGCTGGTCCTTCGAGCTGCGCAAGGACGGCGAGATGGGCGACGAGACGCTGCCCATCTACGCACAGATCCGGCGCGGCGGCGATGTCCACGACGGCGAGGACGAAGCCCCGCTCGCCGTGCCCACCTGGCAGTTCGGCGTGCTCAACGAAGCGCCGGGCCTGTTCGGTCGACTGCGCGGCAAGGCGCCGACCGCGCGGCTCTACCTGGCCCACAGCCCCACGGGCCACGCACCGCCGGCCGAATGGACCGAAGCGCCGATCGCGCAGTTGCCGCCCGTGTGGGCCGAACTGCAGCGGCGCGTGAGCGAGGCCGACGCGGCCTGGCAGCGGCTGGCCGCCGCCGCCCCGCTCGAACGCATCGAGGCCACCATCGCCCGGCTGCACGCGCAGGGCGTGCTCGACGGACGCGACGCCGACCTCGGCATCTGCCGCATCGGCCCGTACCTCGGCGCCTCGGGCGGGGCCTGGGTCGGCCTGAGCGTGGACCGCAAGCGCGACACCGATCCCACGCTGCCCGAGCTGGCCTACGACCCTTATCACTTCATCTACCAGATCGTGCCGGCCACCGACACCGGGCCGGCCTGGGTGATGTACGGCTTCCAGCAGGACGCCGGCAAAGGCCGGCAGATCAAGCCCGGCGACGCGGCGCTCGCACTGGCGGCCGCGCGGCTGTTCGAACGCGCGCTGCAGCGACTGCAGCGCTGGGAGGCCGCGCGATGAGCGCCGGCCCGCACGCACCACAAAGACAGGAAGCCATCGAGGAACACGCATGAGCACGTTCGACGTCAACCACCATCCCACCTATTGCTACACCGGCGGCAAGCCCTTCGATGCCGCCAAGCCCACCGTGGTCTTCGTCCACGGCGTGCTCAACGACCACAGCGTCTGGATCCTGCAGAGCCGCTGGTTCGCCAACCACGGCTGGAACGTGCTCGCGGTCGATCTGCCGGGCCACTGCAAGAGCGAGGGCCCGCCGCCGGCCAGCGTCGAGGAGGCCGCGCAGTTCGTGCTCGCGCTGCTCGACGCGGTGGGCGTGCAAAAAGCGGCGCTGATCGGCCACAGCTTCGGCTCGCTGATCGCGCTGGAAGCGGCCGCGCGCGCGCCGGAGCGCGTGACGCACCTGGCGATGGTCGGCACCGCCTACCCGATGGTGGTGTCGCCGGCGCTGCTCGAGAGTTCGCTCAACGACCCCGAGCGCGCGATCGCGATGGTCAACACCTTCTCGCATGCGCTGCTGGCGCCGCCGCCCTCGGCGCTCGGCCCGGGCACCTGGCTCTACGGCAGCTCGCGCGCGCTGATGCGCCGCGTGCTCGCGAGCAACCGCGAGGCCAATGTGTTCCACGTCGGCTTCAAGGCCTGCAACGACTACGCGGGCGGCGAGGCGGCGATGGAGAAGGTGCAGTGCCCGGTGCTGTTCCTGCTCGGCGACGCCGACCAGATGACGCCGCCGCGCGCCGTGAAGGCCTTGGCCGCCAAGGCGCGCGACGGGCGGACGGTGACGGTGCACGCGGGCCACGCGCTGATGAGCGAGGCGCCCGACGCGGTGCTGTTCGCGCTGCGGGATTTCGTCTCGCGCTGAAGCGAAGCCACGCTAGCCGCGCGCGGCCAGGTCGTTGATGTCGAGCGGGTCGAGCACCCGCTTGCTCGCTCCGTGCCGCGCCACCGCCAGCATCGCGAGCCCCATGTTCTCGGTGGTGGTCACCAGATGCGGCCACAGCCGCCGCGCGAGCCCGAACACCGGCGTGAGCAGCACGATGCCCGCCTTGTACAGCGGCGTCTTCGTGTTGGCGCCGTGCAGCGGCTGGATCGCGCCGGGCCTGAACATGTAGGCGGCCCGGAACGGGAGCTTCAGCAGCGCGTTCTCGGTCGCGCCCTTCACGCGCGCCCACATGCTGCGGCCGCGCTCGCTGCTGTCGGTGCCGGCGCCGGTCACGTAGGCGAAGGTCATCTCGGGATTGAGCCGCGCGAGCACGGTGGCGGCGGCCAGCGTGAGGTCGTAGGTCACGCGGCGGTACGCGTCCTCCTTCATGCCGACCGAGGACACGCCGAGGCAGAAGAAGCAGGCGTCGAAGCCCGTGAGCCGCGGCTCGGCCGCCGTGTAGTCGTACATGTCGGGAAGCACGAGATCGCGCAGCTTGGGATGCTGCTGGCCGCTGGGCCGGCGGCCGACGGCCACGACCTCCTCCACGTCGGGAGCGAGCAGGCATTCGCGCAGCACGCCGAAACCGACCATGCCGGTGGCGCCGAAGACGAGGACTTTCATGGGAGGGCCGGCCCCGCGGGCCGCGTGTGTGGACGAGCCGAGTAGATCAGGCCGCCCGCGGCACTGTAAAGAGCGCGGGCTTCTTCTCGAGCACCGCCACCAGCAGCTCGGCATGCAGGCTCGAGGGCTGCGGCGCCGGCAGCGCGGTCAGCATGCGCGACAGCGTTTCGGCATGCGGCAGCAGCGGGCCGAGGAAGCGCGTGCCCGCGGCATCGGCCACCAGCAGGGTCGGGAAGGTCTCGACGTCGAACTCGTCGGCGATGTCGGCATGGTCCTCGATGTCGACCCAGGCGAAGCGCAGCCCGGGATGCGCGCGCGCCACCTGCTCGAACAGCGGCCGGTAGTCGCGGCAGGTGCCGCACCACTCGGCGCACAGGCACACGACCCAGGGCGCGCCGCCGGCCGGCGCGGCGGAATCGGGGGAGGAAGGCAGGGCGCTCAAGGCTCGTACGTGGGCAGAAGGGGGAAGAAAGACCCGGGTGGTGCGCCCGGAAGGTCGTGGCTATTATGGACAAAGCCCCTCCGGGGCGCAGGAGACGCACGATGAACACCTCCACCGCCACTCCCTCCGCTGCGAGCGTCGATCCGCGCCAGTTCACGAGCTTCGCGGAGTTCTATCCCTTCTACCTGACCGAACACGCCAACCGCACCTGCCGGCGGCTGCATTTCGCGGGCTCCACGCTGTCGCTGGCCTGCCTCGCGATGCTGGTGCTGACGCTCAATCCGCTGTGGCTGCTGGCCGGGCTGCTGGTCGGCTACGGCTTCGCCTGGGTCGGGCATTTCGGCTTCGAGAAGAACAAGCCGGCCTCGTTCAGGCGGCCGCTCTACAGCTTCATGGGCGACTGGGCGATGTACCGCGACATCTGGCTGGGCCGCGTGAAGATCTGAGCCCGGCTGCTAGATCAACAGCACGTCGCCCAGCCGCAGCGAACGCAGCGGCCCCTTCTGCCACAGGTCCTCGAGCGGCTCGGCCTTGGGCATCAGGAGCGCCTCGAGCAGCGGCTCGATCGGCGTCGACGGGTCGGCCAGCAGCACGTAGCGCGGGTCGCCGCCATCGCCGTCCTCGGCCAGCGGCGCGATCCAGTCGAGCGCCACCAGGGTGTCGAGCACCGGCACCAGTTGCAGCGCGTCCACGCGCATCGAGGCCACCAGCCGCGCCGCGCCCGCGCCCTTGTCGGGCGTCGCGCGGGCCCGGGCGAGCTGCTGCAGCACCTCCATCGCCAGTTGCAGCGGCCAGCCGGCGCCGCCGCCGCGCCGGGCCACGCCGGTCAGGAGGCTCGGCAGGTAGGCCGCGATCACCGCGCCCAGCAGCACGATGACCCAGGCCACGTAGATCCACACCAGCAGGATCGGGAAGGTGGCGAAGGCGCCATAGAGCACCGAATAGGTCGGCACCAGGCTCAGGTAGTAGCCCAGCACGCGCTTGGCGATCTCGATCGCCGCCGCCACGAACACGCCGCCGGCCCAGGCATGCGACCAGCGCACGTTGGTGTTGGGCACGTAGTGGTAGAGCGAGGCCATGCCGGCGGCCAGCAGCACGAACTCGAAGGCGTCGAAGAACAGCTTGACCGCGCTCACGCCCACCACGTCGCGCGAGGCCGCGAACACATAGGAGGTGGTGGACAGGCTCACCGCCAGGATCAGCGGCCCGAGCGTGATCGTGGCCCAGTAGATCAGCACCCGCTGCGCGAACGGCCGCGGCGAGCGCACGCGCCAGATGTTGTTGAGCGTCTTGTCGATGGTGAGGATCAGCGCGATGGCGGTGATCAGCAGCACGATCAGGCCCGCGATCCCCAGGCCGCTGGCCTTGCTCGCGAACTGGTTGAGGTAGCCCAGCACCTGGCGCGCGATGTTCTCGGGGATCAGGCTCTCGATCAGCCAGCGCTGCAGGCGGCCCTGCATCTTGGCGAACATCGGGAACACGGTGAACAGCGCGAGCGCCACCGTGAAGAACGGCACCATCGCGATGGTGGTGGTGAAGGTCAGGCTGCTGGCCGTGAGGCCGAGGCGGTCCTCGCGAAAACGCTCCCCGAGCACCGCCGCGGTGTTTCGCCAGGGGAAACGGGAGAGATCCCTCCAGAGCTGACGACGATTCATGGCCGGTATCATGCCATCCGCCTTTCATGTTCCCGCAGCGAGGGCGCCCCCGGATCTCCCCCTTGCCCTCTTCACCTTCGCCGCCCGTGAGCCTCTCCCCGCCCCCGCCCTCCTCCGTCGCGACCACCCGCTGGCTCGCCGTCGGCAGCCTCGCCGGGCTGATCGTGCTGGGCCTGGCCTGGGAACTCTGGCTGGCGCCGCTGCGCCCCGGCGGCTCGCTGATGGCGCTCAAGGTGCTGCCGCTGGCGATCCCGCTCGCGGGCCTGCTGAAGAACCGCATGTACACCTACCGCTGGGTCAGCCTGATGGTCTGGCTCTATTTCACCGAGGGCGTGGTGCGCGCCTGGAGCGACACCAACGGCATCAGCCAGCTGCTCGCGCTGGCCGAGGTGCTGCTGTGCCTCGTGCTCTTCGTCGCCTGCGCCTGGCACGTCCGCCTGCGGCTGCGCCACGCCAAGGCCGCCGCCCGTCCCCTGGAGGCTTCCACCCCATGACCCCTTCCGCTTCTTCCGCCGCCCTGATCGAACGGCTGCGCGCCATCGTCGGCGCCAACCACCTGCTCAACGAGGGCGACCTCACGGCCTACGAACAGGACTGGCGCAAGCGCTCGCGCGGCAAGGCGCTGGCCGTCGTGCGCCCGGCCGACACGCAGCAGGTGGCCGAGGTGGTCAAGGCCTGCGCCGAGGCCGGCACCGCCGTGATCCCGCAGGGCGGCAACACCGGCCTGGCGGTCGGCTCCATTCCCGACGACAGCGGCACGCAGGTGGTGCTGAGCCTGCAGCGGCTCAACACCATCCGCGGCATCGACGCGGCCAACCTCACGATGACGGTGGAATCGGGCTGCATCCTGCAGACCCTGCAGGAGACCGCCGAGAAGGCCGGCTACCTGTTCCCGCTGAGCCTCGCGGCCGAGGGCAGCTGCACCATCGGCGGCAACCTCGCGACCAATGCCGGCGGCACGCAGGTCGTGCGCTACGGCAACACGCGCGAGCTCTGCCTGGGCCTGGAGGTCGTCACGCCGCAGGGCGAGATCTGGCACGGCACCAGCGGCCTGCGCAAGGACAACACCGGCTACGACCTGCGCGACCTGTTCGTCGGCAGCGAGGGCACGCTGGGCATCATCACGGCCGCCACGATGAAGCTCTATCCGCTGCCCGCCGCGCAGCTCACGGCCTGGGCCGCCGTGCCCTCGCTCGACCACGCGGTCACGCTGCTGGGCCTGGCCCACAAGCAGCTGGGCCCGGGCCTCACGGGCTTCGAGGTGATGGGCAAGTTCGCGCTGAGCCTGGTCGACAAGCACATGCCGCAGCTGCGCGTGCCCTTCATCGGCGACGAGAACGTGCCCTACTGCGTGCTGCTCGAGAACTCCGACAGCGAATCGGAAGACCATGCGCGCGCGCGCTTCGAGGCGCTGCTCGAGACCGCCTTCGAGGATGGCTGCGTGACCGACGCCGTGGTGGCCGAGAACCTCGCGCAGGCGCACCAGCTCTGGCACATCCGCGAGAGCATTCCGCTCGCGCAGGCCGAGGAAGGCCTCAACATCAAGCACGACATCTCGATCCCCGTCTCGCGCATCCCGGCTTTCGTGGCCGAGACCGACGCGCTGCTGGCGCGCGAGATCGCCGGGGTGCGGCTGGTGAACTTCGGCCACCTCGGCGACGGCAACCTGCACTACAACGTGCAGGCGCCCGAGAACGTCGATACCAAGGCCTTCCTGAAGAACGAGGAAGACCGCATCAACACGCTGGTCTACGAGGCGGTCGAGAAGTTCGGCGGCTCGTTCTCTGCCGAGCACGGCGTGGGTTCGCTCAAGGTCGAAACGCTCGAGAAGCACAAGTCGCCGGTGGCGCTCGAGATGATGCGCGCGATCAAGCGCGGGCTCGATCCGAAGAACATCCTGAATCCGGGGCGGGTGATCCGGGTCTGAGGCGGCGGCTCAGCGCCCGAAGTCGCCGGCCCGCAACTCGATCGGCTGCCCATGCGGCGTGCGGTCGGCCGCGTGGTCCCAGGCCTCGCGGTAGCGCGCCAGCTCATCGTGCGAACTCGCACCCTTGCGCGCCACCAGCGTCTCGAGCGCGGCGAGCCAGTGCCGGTAGTAGGTGTCGCCCGCATCGGGGTCGCCCGCGGCCTGCGCGGCCTGGATCTGCGCGGCCAGGGTCTCGGCCCATTCGCTCCAGCTGAACAGGCCCTTCTGGTGCAGCGCCAGCGTCATCGCGAAGGCCTGCGCCTGCCAGGGCGCGCCGAAGACCGGGCCGTCGGCGTCGCGCGGCATGCCGGGGGCCAGCATCCCGTCGGGGCACTGCGTCATTCGGCCGCCTCCAGGTAGCTTTCCCAGGCATCGACCGACACCGAGAGCTGCTGCGCCCGCGAGCCCCAGAGCTCGGCCTCCTCGAACACCACCGTGTAGAGCCACTGCGGCGCCTCGCCCGCGCCCTGCGCATTGCTGTCGGCGAACACATGCGCGCCATGCAGCCGCTCGACGATGCCGCGCCGCCCCTGCACATAGCCCGGCAACCGCGTGTGATGGTCGACGCGGCCCGCGCGCATGCGCACCGGCTGGCCGATCGCGAAGCGCGCCGGCGCCGCGGCCGGCCGCTCGGTGGGCGAGCCCCTGGCCAGCACCGCGCCCACGTCGGCCGCATGCAGCACGCGCTTCACGGGCACGGGCGCATGCAGCATGCGGCCCTGCGCGATCTCGTCCTCGAACAGCTGGCCGCGCTCGATCATCAGGCGCTCGAGCGCCGCGAGCCAGATCCGGTAGTAGCTCAGCTGCAGGTAGTGCGGCAAGGTCTCGCGCACGGCGCGGCTCGCATCGATGTTCCATGAACCGGTGGCACCCATCGCGAGCACCAGCGCCAGCGCGCGGGGCTCCCAGTCGGCATGGAACAGCTCGCCCTCGGGCTCGGGCAGCACCGCGCCGAAGCCGGTGCGGCCGCCGAGGTCGGCCTGGGTCTGGTAGTTCATGCCGGGCTCCCCGGCGCATCGGCGAGCCGGGTGCCGATCATCGAATCGCGCGACACCAGCGCCGCGAGTTCCTCTTCGCCCAGCTGCTCCGTGCCAGCGGGCCGCTGCGGGATCACGAGGTAGCGCACCTCGGCGGTCGAGTCCCAGATCCGGATGCGCGTGGTCTCGGGCAGCACGGTGCCGAAGTCCGCGAGCACGCCGCGCGGGTCGCGCACCGCGCGCGAGCGGTAGGGGGCGCTCTTGTACCAGGTGGGCGGCAGGCCCAGCACCGGCCACGGGTAGCAGCTGCACAGGGTGCAGACCACCATGTGGTGCTGATTGTCGCTGTTGGCCACCGCCACCATGTGCTCGCCCTGGCGGCCGGTATAGCCCAGCGAGGCGATGGCCGCGGTGGCGTCGGCCAGCAGCCAGTCGCGAAAGGCCGGGTCGACCCAGGCTTTGGCGACCACGCGCGCGCCGTTGCGCGGGCCGATGCGGGTCTGGTAGGTGTCGATCAGCGCGTCGAGCGCGGCCGGCTCGATGTAGCCCTTCTCGGTGAGCACGCTCTCGAGCGCGCGCACGCGCAGGTCCATCTCATCGAGCTCGCTGTGGTCATCGCCGTGGTCGTGGGTGTGTTCGCTCATGCCCCTCATGCTAAGCGCTGCGACCTACCAGCGGTAGGTCGCGGACGCCACCGCCTTGCGCCGCTCGCCGTAGAAGCAGCCGTAGGTGCACGAGGCGATGTAGGCCTTGTCGGCCAGGTTCGTGAGGTTGAACGCGTAGCGCCAGTGGCCCGTGTCGTACGACACCATCGCGTCGAACACGGTGTACGAGGGCACGATGCCGTTCACGTAGAGCCCGGTGGAGGCGCCCACGTAGCGCACGCCCAGCCCCGCGCGCAGGCCCGGCGCGCCGGCCGCGCCGAAGTCGTACTCGCCCCAGGCCGAGAAGGTGTTGTAGGGCACGTTGCCGCGCCGCTTGCCGACGTTGGCGGCGGTGGTGTCGGCGGTGACGCGCGCGTCGGTGTAGGCATAGGCGGCGATCAGGCTGGCGGAGCGGCCGATGCGCGTGCGCAACTCGATCTCCAGCCCGCGCGAGCGCACCTCGCCGGTCTGCACCGAGAAGCCGGTGTCGACGGGGTCGGTGGACAGCACGTTCTGCTGCCTGAGCTGGTAGACGGCCGCGCTCAGCAGGGTGTCGCTGCCCGGCGGCTGGTAGCGCAGGCCGAGCTCGTACTGCTCGCCGCGCGTGGGCTCGAAGCGCGCGCCCATGCGGTCGACGCCGCTCTGCGGCTGGAACGACTGGCTGAAGCTCGCGAACGGCGCGAGCCCGTTGTCGGCCAGGTAGACCAGGCCGGCGCGGCCGGTGGTGGCCGAGGTCTTCTCCTTCGAGTTCGCGGTCTCGCCGTCGACCGGCACCTGGCGGTCGGTCGCCCGGTCGTGCCGCGCGCCGAGCACCACCACCCAGCGCCCGGCGATCTTCATCTGGTCCTGCAGGTACAGCCCGGTGGCGTTGCCGGCCATGTCGGGGAAGTAGGTGTTCGGTACCGGCGCACCCGCGACGTAGACGTAGTTCGGCGCGTAGTAGTTGAACTGGGTCGCGATCTCGCGCGACGCGCGCCGCGTGGTGTAGGACTGGTAGGTGGTGTCCACGCCGGCCAGCAGCGTGTGCGCGACGGGGCCGGTGTCGACGCGGTACTCGAGCGAGGTGTCGGTGGTGCGCGCGCGCGAGCGGTCGCGGCGGTCGTAGGACTCATGGAAGGTGGAGCTGGCGCCGTCGGGGCTTACGCCGGCAGCGGCGGTGCTCGGGAAATCGACCTCCGAACGGAAGGCATGCGCGCTGTGGCGCAGCTTCAGGCGATCGCTGAAGGCATGCTCGAAGCGGTAGCCGACGGCGGTGTTGGTGCCGGCGTAGCGGTCGCGCCCCGGCGTGCCGGTGTAGCGGTTGCTCGGCACCGGGCCGTGGATGTTGGGCAGGATCGTGACGCCGCCGGCCAGCCCGTACACGTAGTCGGTGCGGTTGCGCAGGTACTCGGCCTGCAGCGTGAGCGAGGTCGCCGCGCTCGGCTGCCAGCGGATCGCGCCCGACAGGAAGCGCCGGTCGTCGGGCACGTGGTCGATGAAGGTGTTGCTGTCGCGCACGAGGCCCGTGAGCCGGTAGGTCAGCGTGCCCTGCTCGTCGAGCTTGCCGCCGAAATCGCCCTTGATCTGGCGGCGATCGCGGTTGCCGAGCTCCACGCCCAGCTCGCGCAGCGGCTCGGCCGTGGGCTGCTTGGTCACGGTGTTGACCACGCCGCCGGGCGCGGCCGTGCCGTAGAGCAGCGAGGCCGCGCCCTTGAGCACCTCGGCGCGCTCGAGCCCGTAGAGCTCCTGCTGGCCGTCGTAGGCGTTGACCATGAACTTCGAGCCGTCGCGGTAGAGGCTGCCCGTGCCGGCACCGGCCTGGAAGCCGCGGATCACGAACGAGTCGGTGGTGCGGTCGGCGCCTTCCGAGCGCCTCACGCCGGCCGTGTAGTTGAAGGCGTCGACCAGGCTGGTGGGCTGCTGGGCCTCGATCTGCTCGGCCGTGACCACCGAGATCGACTGCGGCGTCTCGAGGATCGGCGTGTCGGTCTTGGTGCCGGCCGTGCTGCGGCGCGCGATGTAGCCGTCGGCCGGCCCGCCGTCGGCGCTGCGCTCGGCATTCACGCGCACTTCGGCCAGCATGGCCGACGGCGCGGGCGCCACCACCTGCGGCGCGGTGGAGGCGGCCGGCGCGCCCGCGCGCACGGTGTAGCCGCCCGCGTCGGTCGGCAGCAGCTCGAGGCCGCTGTCGGCGAGCGCGCGACGCAGCGCCTGCGGTGCGTCGTAGCGGCCGCGCACCGGCGCCGAGGCGCGCTGGCCGACCAGCGCGGCATCGACCGTCAGCGCCAGCCCGGCCTCGCGCGCGATGCGGTTGAGCGTGGCGCCGAGCGGGCCGGACGGCAGGTCGTAGTCGCGCAGCACGGGGGCGGCCTGCGCCTGCGCGCGTGCTGCCGTCGGCAGCAGGGCCGTCACGGCGGTGGCGAAGAGCAGCGCGGCGACGAGCGGGGTCGGACGGAACGGGAAGGACGAGGACAAGGCGGGACTCCAGGCAGGGGAAGGACGAGGGTTCTCTTCCTGCTTGCCGGACGAGGTTCGAAAAGTGAGAGGGGGCGGCCGAAAAAAAATCCGGTACCGCCCCCGATCCAGGCTTCAGCGCGGCGCCTGCCTCGGTTCGATGCGCAGCCACCAGCGCGTGCCGCCCACGAGTTCGACCGGCACCGCGGCGGTGAGCGCCAGCAGCGCCCTGTCGGTGTCGTCCAGCGGCAGCGTGCCGGTCACGCGCAGGCCGGCCACGCGCGGGTCGACCGCGAGGTGGCCGGGCCGGTAGCGCGCGAGTTCGGCCACCACCTCGGACAGCGGCTGGTCGTCGACCACCAGCATGCCGTCCTTCCAGGCATCGGTGTCGGGGCGCGCGGGGCCGGGGGTGCCGGCGCCGTCGGCGCGCAGTTCCAGGCTCTGGCCCTGCTGCACGATGCGTTCGCCCTCGCAGGCCTGCGCCGGATCGGCCGCGCAGCCGGCCGGCCGTGCCGCCACCGCGGACTGCGTGACCGTGAGCCGGGTGCCGGCGCCGTCGCCGAGCCGGCGCACCACGAAGCGCGTGCCCAGCGCGCGCAGGCTGCCCTCGGGCGTGAGCACGACGAAGGGGCGCTGCTCGGCCGCGTCGCCATGGGCGGTCTCGATGGCGATCTCCCCCGCGCGCAGCACGATCGCGCGCCGGCTGCCATCGAAGGTCAGGTCGACTGCGCTGCGGGTGTCGAGGTGCAGCACGCTGCGGTCGGGCAGCACCACGGTGAGCCGCTCGCCGGTGCCGGTTCGGTAGTCCGCGCTCAGGGTGGCCAGCGGCTCGAAGCGGTCGACGGCACCGAGCCCCAGCAGCAGCGCGGCCAGCAGCCCCAGCACGCCCGCCGACTGCTTCCAGCGCCGCGCGGCGCCGCCGCGCACCAGCGCCGAACGCACGGCCTCGCTGCGCGCGGGCGCCAGCTGCGCATCGAGCTCGCCGAGCTGGGCCCAGGCACGCCGGTGGTCGGCGTGGGCGTCGAGCCAGCGGCGCAGGCCTTCGGCATCGCGCGCGTCGGCCTCGCCCGAGCCCAGGCGCAACTGCCAGCCGATCGCCGCGTCGAGCACGGCCGCGGACACCGGCAGCGAGGCCGAGGCCTGCGCGCTCATGCCGACGCTGCCGGCAGCGCGACGCCGAAACGCAGTTCGTAGCCGCGGCGCGCGGCCGTCGCCAGGTACTGCCGCACCCGCGGCACCGAAACGCCGAGCTGCCGCGCGATCTCGGCATGGGTCATGCCGTCGAGCCGGCTGTGCAGCCAGGCGGCGCGGGTCTTGGGCGTGAGGCTCGCGAGCAGCGCATCGAGCGCGCGCAGCGCCTGCACCGCCTGCAGCTGCTCCTCGGGCGAGGGATAGAGCGCCGGCGGCAGCGCCGCGAGGTCGGCGAGGTAGGCGCGCTCGAGGTCGGCGCGGCGGAAGCGGTCGATCAGCAGGCCGCGCGCCACCGTCGTCAGGTAGGCCCTCGGCTCCTTCATCTCGACCGGCGCCGCCTGCGGCGGCCGCGCGGCCAGCAGTCGCACGAAGGCATCGTGCGCGAGGTCGGCCGCGTCCTCGGCGCAACCCAGCCGGCGGCGCAGCCAGGCCTGCAGCCAGCCGTGATGGCTGCGGTAGAGCACCTGGAGACTGTCGTCGATGGCGGGGGCGGACACGGGATGGCTGCGGCGGAATGTTGAGAATAGTTCTCATCTTAAGGGCTCGCCCGGGGTCCGGACGGGCCGGTCCGCGTCCGAATAAGATTCGGGGCCATGCCCCGCCGTCCGGGGCGCGCCGTTTTCACCGCCATGACCCAACGCCCCATCCGCTCCCAGTACGAAGACTTCATGCGCCACGTCGACACCCACGGCGTGTACAAGAGCGACCGCACCGGCACCGGCACCAGGAGCGTGTTCGGCCACCAGATGCGCTTCGACCTCAACGAGGGCTTCCCGCTGGTCACCACGAAGAAGGTGCACGTGAAGTCCATCATCCAGGAGCTGCTGTGGTTCCTGACCGGCTCGAGCAACAACAACTGGCTCAAGGAACGCGGCGTCACCATCTGGGACGAGTGGGCGCGCGAGGACGGCGACCTGGGCCCGGTGTACGGCGTGCAGTGGCGCAGCTGGCCCACGCCCGACGGCGGCCACATCGACCAGATCGCCGAGGTCGTGAAGACGCTCAAGTCCAACCCCGATTCGCGCCGCATCATCGTGAGCGCCTGGAACGTGGCCGAGCTCTCGAAGATGGCGCTGATGCCCTGCCACGCCTTCTTCCAGTTCTACGTGGCGCCGCCGCAGAACGACGGCGAGCGCGGCCGCCTCAGCTGCCAGCTCTACCAGCGCAGCGCCGACATCTTCCTCGGCGTGCCCTTCAACATCGCGAGCTACGCACTGCTCACGCACATGATGGCGCAGCAGTGCGACCTCGACGTCGGCGACTTCATCTGGACCGGCGGCGACTGCCACATCTACAGCAACCACGCCGAGCAGGTCGCGCTGCAACTGAGCCGCGAGCCCTACCCGTATCCCACGCTGCGCATCAAGCGCCGGCCCGACTCGATCTTCGACTACCGGTACGAGGATTTCGAGTTCGAGGACTACCGGCACCACGACCCGATCAAGGCGCCGGTGGCCGTCTGATCGTCCGCGGGGGCCAAGGGGTGCGGATGCGGTCAAAATCGGGCCGCTTCGAACCCGCCTTCCCCTCGCCATGAACCTCAACCTCATCTTCGCGCGCGCCGCCAACGGCGTCATCGGCGCCGCCAACACCATCCCCTGGCACCTGCCCGAGGACATGGCGCACTTCAAGGCGCGCACGCTGGGCGCGCCGGTCATCATGGGCCGCAAGACCTGGGACTCGCTGCCGCCGCGCTTCCGGCCGCTGCCGGGGCGCCGCAACATCGTGGTCACGCGCCAGGCCGGCTGGCAGGCCGAGGGCGCGCAGCGCGTGGGCAGCCTGCGCGAGGCGCTCGAGGCCTGCGAGCGGCTCGAGGCACCCGATGTCTGGGTGATCGGCGGCGCGCAGATCTATGCCGAGGCCGAGCCCTTCGCGCGCCGCGCGCTGGTCACCGAGATCGCGCGCGACTACAAGGGCGACGCCTTCGCGCCGGTGCTCGACGCCAGCGCCTGGCGCGAGACGCAGCGCGAATCGCACGTGTCGGCCAAGGACGGCCTGGCCTTCAGCTTCGTGACGTACGAGCGCGTCACGGCCGGCGCATGACACTGGCGCTGCGCCGGCGCACGCTGCTGGCCGGCGCGGCGCTGGCGGCCGGCGGCATCGCGCCCGCGCTGGCGGCCGAGCCGATGGAGCCCGACGAGGAGGCGCTGTTCATGAACGGCACCGCGCGGCCCACCGACGATGGCCGGCTCGAGGTCGACATCCATGCCTGGGTCTACGAGCGCGAGCGCCGCTGGGGCCTCAACGCCGCCTTCGCGCGCTACCTCGGTCTCAACCTCAAGAAGCTCTCGCCGGCCGCGCAGCTGCGCTTCAACCAGCGCACCGCGCTGTTCCATGCCGAGTCGGAGGACGGCAAGGTGTTCGACGTGGAATTCGACGGCAGCCCCGGGCGCAAGACCATGCCGCCCTCGGGCGCCGACGGCCGGGTGAACGTGCGGCAGGTGATCGAGGTGCCGCGGCTGTCGCCCGCGCAGCAGTGGCTCGAGTTCCACGCGGTCACCGGCCCCGGTGAACTGCTGCACCGTTTCCGCGGCCGCGCGCTGATCGTGCCGGCACAGGGCCTGTCGGTGATCTCGGACATCGACGACACCATCAAGCGCACCCAGGTGCGCGAGCGGCGCGAGATGCTGCTCAACACCTTCGCGCGCCGCTTCGAGCCCGCGCCCCACATGGCCGGCTGGTACCGCGCGCTCGCGAGTGCGCCCGACACGCGCTTCCACTACCTGTCGGCCAGCCCGATCCAGCTCTATCCGCCGCTCGCGGAATTCGTGCGCGAAGCGGGCTTTCCGCCGGGCAGCATGCACCTGCGCGAGAGCACGACCTGGCGCACGCTGATCCCGGGCGACGAGGATTCGCGCGCCCACAAGCTCGGCGTGATCGCGCGCCTGCTGGCCGACTTCCCGCAGCGCCGCTTCGTCCTGGTCGGAGATTCGGGCGAGGCCGATCCCGAGATCTACGCCAGGGTGTTCCGCGACAACCCCGGGCGCATCGACGGCATCGTGATCCGCGACGTGACCGGCGAAGGGCGGCTGTCGCAGCGCTACCGCCCCACCTTCGAGGGCATCGACCCGGTGATGTGGCACCTCGTCGCGCCAGACACCACGGCCTGGCCGATGCCCACGCCCTGACGTGCCGCGCGCACGCTGCGGCGCAACAGAAAAGCCCTCCCGCGACACCGCTGGAAACGAAGCGCCGCGCCACGCGCGACGCTTTACGAAAAAGAGTGCTTCCGTACTGCCGGACTACCACCTGACATAGGCACGAGCGGCGCAGGGTTTAGGCTGCCCTAAGAGTTTCTGCGCACAATGTCACGAACCCATTGCCATCAACGTTCAAGGAGACGGCATATGCCCATGGAGTTTCTTCGGACCATCGCCGAGCAGAAATTGCCATACGTCGTGCACACGCCCGCCGAGATCGACAAGCTGCGCGTGCTGCGCGCGGCGGACCTCGTGACGGCCTTCATTCCCCCTTCGGAGCGCAACCCGCAAGGCCGCGCGATCCGCCAGCTGGCCCAGGTCGAGAGCATCACGGCCAAGGGCATGCTCGCGCTGAACAAGGCGACCTCGGCGTTCATCGAGCTGTAGCGCGCCAGGCCTCGGGAGAACAACCGAACTGGGTGCCGAACCACCGAGTGAAGGCACTGTGCGTGCTGTAGCCCAGCATCGCCGCCACCTCGCCCAGGCTGTGGCGGCCATTGGCCACGTAGCGCCGCGCGAGTTCCTGGCGCACGTCGTTGACCAGTTGCTTGAAGGTCAGCTCGCGCGCATCGAGCTGGCGCTGCAGGGTGCGCATGCTGAGCCCCAGGCCCTGCGCCACCGACTTGCAGGTGGCACGCCCCGCCGGCAGCATCAGGTAGATGGCCTTGCGCACCTCCTGGTCGATCGAGCGCTCGCGCTCGCCGGGCACGGCATCGATCAGCTTGCGCGCATAGGCGGCGAGCACGGCATCGGCCCCGGGATTGGCCACGTCCAGATCCGCCGCGCGGCAGACCAGCCCGTTGAAACTGCCGTCGAACTCGACCGGGCATTGGAAGAAGCGGCGGTGAAAGGCCGCGTCGGCGGGCGGCCCGTGGGTGAAGCTCACGCTGGCGGGCCGCCACCGGTCGCCCAGCAGCGCCGCGCACATCCGGTAGAGCACGCCGATCGCCAGCTCGATCGACTGCCGGGCCGGCATGGACATGACCAGTTCCTCGCGCAGCAGCACCAGCTTGCCGACATCCTCCACCTGGATCGCCAGCCTTTCGTTGAGCAGGTGCAGGTGCTCGATCAGCGTGAGCAGCACCTGCCGCAGCGTCGGCTGGTGCATCAGCAGCAGGCTGACCACCCCGAAGTTCGATAGCTGGCGCCGCGCGGCAATGCGCAGGCCGAAGGACTCGCAGGCCGTGTCGCGCGCCGCGTCCTCGAGCAGGCGGGCCACGCGATCGGCCTCGATCAACTGGTCCGGCTCGCGGACCATCCGTGCGCGCAGTCCCGCCCTGCGCAGCGCCGCGCCGGGGTCGTGACCGAGTTCCTGCGCAACCTCCGAGAAGTTCGTCAGCGCCGCCGCGCGAATCAGTGCCGTCATGCCGGGCCTTTCCAGGGTGGCGGAAATTCTGGCACCAAATGCACAGCGAATGGCACGGAATGCAAAGCGGCGCCGCCCCCTCGCTCCTACAGTCGCCCCCATGCCCGCACCCCGGAGGCCGGGGCGGAAAGACCCAAGAAAAAGCACGGAGACAAGACATGCGGATCGAAGCGTTGACCTGCGCCATCGGCGCGCGGCTCGATGGCATCAGCCTGGCCGATGCGGCCCGGGACGACGGCCTGTTCGAGGAAATCCGGACGCTGCTGCTGCGGCACAAGGTGCTGTTCCTGCGCGACCAGAAGATCAGCCGGGCCGAGCACGTGGCCTTCGCGCGGCGCTTCGGCGAACTGGAGGACCACCCGGTCGCCGGCAGCGATCCGGAGCACCCGGGGCTGGTGCGCATCTACAAGACGCCGGACGCGCCCAACGACCGCTACGAGAACAGCTGGCACACCGACGCCAGCTGGCGCGAGACGCCGCCGATGGGCTGCGTGCTGCGCTGCGTCGAGTGCCCGCCCGTGGGCGGCGACACGATGTGGGCCAACATGGCGCTGGCCTACGAGCGCCTGCCCGAGCACGTGAAGGCACTGATCGCGCCGCTGCGCGCCCGCCACAGCATCGAATGCACCTTCGGCGCGGCAATGCCGATCGCGCAGCGCCTCGCGCTCAAGGCCCGCTACCCCGATGCGGAGCATCCCGTGGTGCGCGTCCATCCCGAGACGGGCGAGCGGGTGCTGTACGTCAACGGCTTCACGACGCACTTCACCAACTTCCACACGCCCGCCAACGTGCGCTACGGCCAGGATTTCACGCAGGGCGCGTCGGCGCTGCTGCAGTACCTCGTCAACCAGGCCGCCATCCCCGAATACCAGGTGCGCTGGCGCTGGCAGCCCGACAGCGTGGCGATCTGGGACAACCGCGCCACGCAGCACTACGCGGTGATGGACTACCCGCCCTGCCACCGCAAGATGGAACGCGCCGGCATCGTCGGCACGCCGACCGCCTGACCCGCCTGACCCGCCTTTCCCCTTCGCACCACCCGCATCCCCGGAGCCCTCGATGAATTTCCTAGACGGTCACCTGTTCCCCGAAAACCAGCAGCCGCTGATCATCACCGCCGCCCCCTACGCGCCGTCCTGGCTGCCCTCGGACTTCCCCGGCGAGATCGCCGTGACGATGGAGGAGCAGGTGCAGAAGGCGGTGGACTGCTACGAAGCCGGCGCCACCGTGCTGCACCTGCACGTGCGCGAACTCGACGGCAAGGGTTCCAAGCGCCTGTCGAAGTTCAACGAGCTGATCGCCGGCGTGCGGGCCCGCGTGCCCGAGATGATCATCCAGGTCGGCGGCTCGATCTCGTTCGCGCCCGAAAGCGAGGGCGCGGCCGCCAAGTGGCTGTCGGACGACACGCGCCACATGCTGGCCGAGCTCGACCCCAAGCCGGACCAGGTCACGGTGACGGTCAACACCTCGCAGATGAACATCCTCGAGCAGTTCGACCTGCGCGACATCCGCGGCACCTCGATGGAGGACCCGGTCGTCTTCAACGCCTACAAGGAGATGACGGTGCCGGCGCAACCGGGCTGGGCCGAGGAGCACATCCGCCGCCTCAGCGCCGCGGGCATCCAGAGCGCCTTCCAGTGCTACAACATCAACAGCTTCGAGTCGGTCGAGCGGCTGATGCGCCGCGGCATCTACAAGGGCCCGCTGGTGCTCAACTGGGTCGCGATCGGCGGCGGCATGGACGCGCCGAACATCTACAACCTCGCCAACTTCGTGCGCGCGGTGCCCGACGGCGCGGTGCTCACGGTGGAGAGTTCGGTGCTCAACGTGCTGCCGGTCAACATGATGGGCATCGCCATGGGCCTGCACGTGCGCTGCGGCACCGAGGACAACCTCTGGAACCAGTCGCGCACCGCCAAGATCGGCACCGCCGCGCAGGTCGAGCAGCTGGTGCGCATCGCGCGCGAATTCGGCCGCCCGATCGCCACCGCGCAACAGGCGCGCGAGATCTCGCGGATCGGCGTGTTCCACGACACGGTGGAAGAGACGCTGCGGGCCAACGGCTTCGCGCCCAACCGCAACGGCGGCCAGCAGGGCTTCCTGCGCAAGGCCGCCTGAACCTCCACGCACCGGAGCAGCCATGCCGCGCCTCTCGCACCTTGCCGCCCTGCTCGTCGCCGCCGCGTCGGCGCTGGGCTCGCCCTGGACCCATGCCTACACCGACAAGCCGGTCAAGATGATCGTCCCCGCGCCGCCGGGCGGCACCATCGACGTGCTCGCGCGCATCGTGGGCGACCAGCTCTCGCGCGACATCGGCCAGCCGGTGGTGGTCGAGAACAGGCCGGGCGCCGGCGGGGCGATCGCCGTCAAGTACCTGTTGTCCCAGCCGGCCGACGGCCAGACGCTGATGATGACCGCCAGCAACGTGCTCACCGAGGTGCCGCACGTGCTCAAGGGCGGCTTCGATCCGCTCAAGGACGTGCAGCCGGTCGCGCTGATGGCGCGCTCCTCGCTGCTGCTGATCGCCTCGCCGCAGTTCCCGGCCAGGGATGCGAAGGAGGCGATCGCCTATGTGAAGGCCCATCCGGGCCAGGTCTCCTACGCCTCCTACAGCGCGGGCACGGCCTCGCAGTACGCGGGCGCCATCCTCAACCAGGCGGCCGGGCTCGACATGCAGCACGTGCCCTACCCCGGTTCCGCGCCCGCGCTGGCGCAGGTCATGGGCGGCCAGGTGCCGCTGATGTTCGACGGCTCGGTCACGGCCCGGCCGCTGATCGCCGCCAACAGGGTGCGGCTGCTGGCGGTCGCGACCCAGGCCCGGCTGCCCGAATTTCCCGCCGTGCCCACCTTCGCCGAGCTGGGCTACCCGGCGCTCGACTTCGCCAACTGGACCGGCGTGATCGCGTCCTCGCAGATGCCGGCGCCGCTGGTCGAGAAGATCCACGCGGTGCTGCGCAAGGTCGCGGCCAACCCGGCGGTGCGCGCGAGCGTGGCCAACGCCGGCTTCGAGCCGATGGCGGACCGCACGCCCGCGCAGGCGCAGGAGGCACTGCGCGAGGAGTTCACCCGCAACGCCGGCATCGTCAAGCGCTACGACATCCGCCTGAACTGAAGACCATCCAGAACAACGAGGAGACATCGCCATGCCCCAAGCCATCCGCTTCCACGAGACCGGCGGTCCCGAGGTCCTGCGGCTCGAGAACGTCGAGGTCGCGGACCCCGGTCCCGGCCAGGCGCGCGTGCGCCACAGCTTCATCGCGGTCAACTTCATCGACATCTACTTCCGCACCGGCCGCTATCCGCTGGCGCTGCCCGACGGGCTGGGCTCGGACGCGGTCGGCGTGGTGGAGGCCGTCGGCCCCGGCGTGACGGAGGTCAAGGCCGGGGACCGCGTGGGCTATCTCACGGGTCCGCAGGGCGCCTACTCGCAGGTCCGCGTGATGCCCGCCGCGGTGCTGATCCCGCTGCCCGAGGGCCTCCCCGACCGCACCGCCGCCACGCTGATGATGAAGGGCATGACGGCGCAGTACCTGTTCCGCCAGGTCCGTCCGCTGCAGGCCGGCGAGACCATCCTCTACCACGCGGCCGCCGGCGGCGTCGGCCTGATCGCCTGCCAGTGGGCGCGCGCCCTGGGCGTCACGATGATCGGCACCGTCGGCACCGACGAGAAGGCGGCGCTCGCCCGGGCCGCCGGCTGCGCCCACGTCATCGTGACCGCGCGCGAGAACACCGTCGAGCGCGTGCGCGAGATCACCGGCGGCCGCGGCGTGCCGGTGGTCTACGACTCGGTGGGCAAGGACACGTTGATGGATTCGCTGGACTGCCTGCAGCCGCGCGGCACGCTGGTCAGCAACGGCACCTCCTCGGGCTCGGTGGTGATCGACTCGCAGCTGCTCGCGGCCAAGGGCTCGCTGTGGATGACGCGGCCGGCGATGGCGCACTACATCCAGCCGCGCGCCCACATGCTCGAGATGGCGCGCGAGCTGTTCGACCACGTGCTGGCCGGGCGCATCGTCAGCGAGCCGCAACGCAGCTTCGCGCTCGCCGATGCGGCGCAGGCCCATCGCGCGCTCGAGTCGCGCCAGACGGCCGGATCGACCGTGCTGGTCCCCTGAGGAAGCCCGCCATGAAGACCACCACGCTGGCCCTGTCGCTGCTGGCCGCGACGGGCGGTGCCGCCGCGCAATCCTCCCTCACCGTGTTCGGCGTCGTCGACGCCGGCATCAGCCACTACAGCACCCGCAGCCGGTCCTGGGGCCTCGCGGCGCCGCGCCAGGTCACGCAGAGCCAGACCGCGCTCTCGCCCTCGGGCTACGCGTCCAGCCGGCTGGGCTTTCGCGGCACCGAGGACCTGGGCGGCGGCCTCGCGGCCGGCTTCTGGCTCGAGGCGCCGCTGGCCAACGACAACGGCGGCGGCATCGGCAACTTCGGCCGCCGTTCCACCCTGAGCCTCTCGGGACCGTTCGGCGAGCTGCGCCTGGGCCGCGACTACACCGCCTCGTTCTGGAACGACGGCGTCTTCGATCCCTTCGGCGTCAACGGCGTCGGCACCAACCTGATCGCCGTGGTCAACAGCAACCTCGCCGCCTCGCGGGCGCTCGCCACCGGCGGCCTGCTCAACGGAGCGCTCTCCGCCGGCACCGACAGCTACCTGCGCACCAGCAACGCCCTCAGCTACTTCCTGCCGCCGGGGCTCGGCGGCTTCTACGGCCAGGTGCAGTACGCCTTCCACGAGAACGTGAAGGCGAGCGACGCGAGCGACAGCCCGTCCGGGCGCGGCCGCTATGCCGGCGCGCGCGTGGGATGGACCGACGGTCCGGCCGACGTGGCGCTGGGCTACGGCGAGAGCACGCTCGTGAGCGCCACGCCCCGCGGCGAGAAGATCAGGAGCCTGAACCTCGGCGGCTCCTACGACTTCGGCGCGGTGAAGCTGTTCGGCGAATGGTCGCGCGTGCGGAATGCGCGCGACGACGCCGGCCTGTTCGGCAGCCGGGCCACCGACCGCTACGACGGCTTCGTCGCCGGCCTGAACATGCCGGTGGGGCCGGGCATCGTGCGCGCCTCGTTCGCGCGCGTGAATTTCGGCAACGGCAACGGCGTGCCCGGCGGCAACGCCTCGGTCGACAAGCTGGCGCTGGGCTACGTGCACAACCTGTCCAGGCGCACCGCGCTCTATGCGACGGTGGCGCGCATCGCCATCCGCGACGGCCACAACAACCCGGGCGTGATGGGTGTCACCCCGCTGGTGCTAAGCCTGCCGGCGATCTTTCCGCAGGCGGCCTACGTCACCCAGGGTGGCATGGAACCGCGCGGCGCGACCGGCTACGACGTCGGCATCCGGCACGCCTTCTGATCGCGCGGGACCCGCGCGTCAACGCCCCCGGCCACCAGCCTTCTTCGCGTCGAAGCCGAGCATCTTCATCGCCGCATTCGGACTGCGCGCCGCCTTCGCATAGCCTTCCCACGGCGCATTGCCGCGATCGAGCCGCGTGTGGATGTCGCGCAAGGTCCAGTGGTCGCCGCCGCGCAGGTCGAGCACCTCGTCCCACGCCACCGGCACCGACACGCCCATGCCCGGCCGCGCGCGCAGCGACCAGGCGCTGACCGTGGTGGCGCCGAAGCCGTTGCGCAGGTAGTCGATGAAGATGCGGCCCACGCGGTTCGAGGGTCCGCTCTTCGCCACGAAGAGTTGCGGCAAGGTGCGCGCCATGTGGCGCACGATGGCCTGCGAGAAATCCTTCACCACGTCCCAGCCATGCACGCGGCGCAGCGGCACCACCACGTGCAGGCCCTTGCCGCCACTGGTCTTGCAGAAGGGCACGAGCCCGAGCTCGACCAGGATCACGCGCATCAGCTCCACGGCCTGCAACATCGCGGGCCAGTCGACGCCTTCGCCGGGGTCGAGGTCGAAGGTCATGCGGTCGGGCTTGTCGATCGCGGACTTGACGGCGTTCCAGGTGTGCAGCTCGATCACGTTCATCTGCGCCGCGCCCGGCAGGCCGAGCGCGGCCGCCACCTCGATCAGCGCGGGATGCGCGGGCCACAGCGCGGCATCGAGCTGGCGGATGCCCTCGATGCTGCCATCCTCGAGGTGCTTCTGGAAGAACAGCTGCCCGCCGATGCCGCGCGGCGCGCGCACCAGCGACACCGGCCGGCCGCGCAGGTGCTCCATCATCAGCGGCGCGACCAGGCCGTAGAAGCGCACCACCTCGACCTTGGTGATGCCGCTCGACGCATCGACCACGCGCTCGGCATGCGAGACCTTGAAGTTCGCGGGCAAGGTGGCGGCCGGGCCTTTCGTCTGGGTCTTCGCCTGCTCCCGGTCCGCCGCGCGCGCGGGCACCGGCGCCTCGCGCACGATCTGCTTCGCGGGCTTGTCGCTGCGCAACGCATGGAACACCGGGTGGCGCACATGGCCGTCCTGCGTCCACTCGGAGAACGTGACCTCGGCCACCAGCACCGGCTTCACCCAGTGCGCGCGGCGCTCGTTCTCGATGCGCCGCTTGAACGGACGTTGGTCGATGGCCAGGGGCTTCAGCCGCGCGAAGATCTCGGCCAGCGAACGCTCGTTGAAGCCCGTGCCCACGCCGCCCGCGAACACCAGCTCGCCGTGTTCGTCATGCACGCCGAGCAGCAGCGAGCCGAAGCCCGTGCGCGAGCCCTGCGGGTCGGTGTAGCCGGCGATCACGAACTCCTGCCTGCGCGCGCACTTGAGCTTGATCCAGTCGGGCGACCGGCGCGAGCGGTAGGCGCTGTCGCGCCGCTTGCCGATCACGCCCTCGAGCCCGATGCGGCAGGCCGAGGCCACGATGTCCTGGGGCGGTGCGTCGAAGACCGCGCTGAAGCGGATCTCGGGCGGCGGATCGGCGAGCAGCCGCTCGAGCAGCGCGCGCCGCTCGACCAGCGGCACGGCCCGCAGGTCGTGGCCGTCGTAGTACGGCAGGTCGAACAGGAAATAGACGATGTCCTGGGTGCGCGTGCTGTCGAAGGCGCTCTGCAGCGCCTGGAAGTCGGTGCGGCCGGCCTCGTCGAGCACCACGATCTCGCCGTCGAGCCAACCCGGCTTCAGCTTCATGCGGTGGATCGCGCGCACCAGGTGCGGCATGCGCTCGCTCCAGTCATGACCGTTGCGCGTGAACAGCCGCACCGTCTTGCCCTCGATGCGCGCGAGCAGCCGGTAGCCGTCGAACTTGATCTCGTAGACCCAGTCGCCGGGATCGGGCGGCGGCCCGTCGACCAGCGTGGCGAGCACCGGCGCGAGCTTGGGCGGAGGCTCGGCCTCGACGGCACCGTCGGGCCACTCGGCGCGCTTTCGCGCCGACTTCTTCGCGGCGGGCTTCGACACTGAGCTCGCCCGCGGCATCGCGAGCGCGGCCACGCTGTCGGGGAACTGGTCGACCACGCTGAATTCCGCGGCCTCGCGCGCGAACTCGTCGCGCTCCTTGATCAGCAGCCACGGATCGCCGCTGCCCTCCTTGCGCGCCTTCATGCGCACCAGTGCCCAGCGGCCGCGCAGCTTGTGACCATGCAGCTCGAACTTGATGTGACCCGCGCGGTAGTCCTTGCGCACATTGCCCAGCGGCACCCAGAAGCCCTTGTCCCAGACGATCACCTTGCCCGCGCCGTACTGCTTCGCGGGAATCTCGCCCTCGAAGGCGTTGTACGACACCGGGTGGTCTTCCACATGCATCGCCATGCGCTTGTCGTGCGGGTCGTAGCTCGGTCCCTTGGGCACGGCCCAGCTCTTCATGGTGCCGTCGATCTCGATGCGGAAGTCGTAGTGGAGGCTGCGCGCCCAGTGCTTCTGCACCACGAACTGCAATGCGCCGGGCAGCGACTCGCCGCCCCCGGCGGGCTCGGGCGTGATGTCGAAATTGCGCTTGGCCTGGTAGCGCTTCAGTGCGGCGGTGCGCGCCATGCGGGAGCGGGTGTCACTGCGATGCCGGCGCCTGCCGCCGGTTGCCCGCCATCGTCTTGGCGGCGTTCAGGTGCTCCTTGAGTGCCGGCAGCGTCTTCTCGGCGAAGGCGCGCAGGTCGGCATCGTTGGCGTCGCGCGCCATGTTCTCGAACAGGCGGATGTCGGCCTCGTGGTCCTGGATGCCCACGCGGTCCACATAGGCCCGGTCGAAACCCTCGCCCGACAGCCCCTGCAGCGCCTCGATGCGAGCCTTCTTGTCGGCCGGGATCTCGGCCACCAGCGGCACCGACTTGCGCGCGGCCAGCCGGCGCAGTGCCTCGTTCGATTCGCCGTGATGCTTCGCGAGCATCAGCGCGTAGTCCTTCACCTCCGCGCTCACGGCCTTCGAGGCGGCGAGCTTCGAGACCTCGACCTCGTAGAGCCCGGCGCCGGCGGCCAGGTTCATCAGGCTGCGGTCGGGTGCGCTGAGCGCGCCGGCCTGGGCGACCTGCACGGCAGGTTCGGCCGCGAAGGCCGTGGGCGTGGATGCCACGCCGCCGAGCACGATGGCGCACGCGATCGCGCGGGCCCGTCCCCGGGACGAATGGCGGAGCGTCGAAATGGAATGCATGCCGGACCTCGCGATCTGCAATGGGAGGACAAGGCCATCGGAAGGCTCGCCACGGGCCGGCGATGACCACCTGGAACCACGCTGCGCCCGCCATGCGGCTGCGGACGTAGGAAGCCGCCCCTTGCGCGCACAAGCCGAGGCGCACACCGCCGCGTTCAACCCGCCTCGGCCGCGGCCGGATGGCTCGACGCATGGCGCTCGAGCAGCAGGTACATCAGCACCCCGCCGCCCAGCGGCAGCAGGTAGTAGAGCGCGCGGTAGGCCAGCACCGCGCCCATCAGCGTGCCCTGCCGCACGCTGCCCGACAGCAGTGCGAGGTACACCGCCTCGAGCACGCCGAGCCCGGCGGGAATGGGCGTGAACACGCCCACGATCGAGGCCGCCATCAACACCGACAGCGTGGTCGCGTACGGCACCTTCTGTCCCAGCAGCAGGTACATCGCCGCGCCCATCAGCGCCCAGTTGCAGGCCGACAGCGAGATCTGCAGCAGCGCGAGCCGCGCCGAGGGCAATTGCACGTTGCGCCCGCGCAGGGTCCAGCGCTTGCCGCGCGCGACGCCGCAGGCGATCACGTAGCCGATGGCCAGCGCGATCATCAGCACGCCGAGCGCACGGAACGCGATCACGCCCAGGTGCGCCTCGCGCGGCGGATCGATCGCGCCGGCGGCGAACAGGCCGCCTGCCAGCAGGCCGTAGCCCAGCCAGTTGGTGGCGAGGCTCACGCCCACGATCTGCGCCACCGTGGCCTCGTCGAGGCCCGCGCGCGCATAGAGCCGCGCGCGCATCGCCACGCCGCCCACCAGCGAGCCCAGGTTCAGGTTGAAGGCATAGCTCGTGACCGCGATGGCCCAGGTGCGCAGCGCGCCGAGCTTGTGACGCGTGTGCAGCCGGCCGAGCAGGTCGAAGCAGCCGTAGAGCGCATGGCTGGCGGTCGAGAGCGCGAGCACGCCGAGCAGCAGCCCGAGCGGATAGCGCTGCAGCGCATGCCAGGCGCCGGCCCAATCGACCTTGTGCGCATGCGAGAGCAGGAGGCCCAGCACCACGATGCCGAGCGCGGGCAACGCCCAACGCTTGCAGCGGCGCCAGAGGCCTTGGGGAACGGAGGCGGCGTCGGTGCGGTCCGCCTCGCGAGAGAGTGTGGCTGTGGCGGCGGTCTGTGGCATCGTGAGCCGATCTTCGGGATCGGTCCGGCTACCCGACAGTCGCCGCCAGCGCTTGTGCGCGTAGTCCGGAAGCGATGGCCCGGATCAGGAGTCGGCCTTGCCCGGTGGCAGCTTGACCTTGGTGACCGTCACCGACACCGGGTCGCTGGCGGGAAAGGACTCTTCCACGCCGCTGTCGAGCGCGTCCTCGCTCGGTGCCTCGTGGGTGGGCTTGTCGTGTTCGGGGGCGGGCTTGCCGTGCGACTCGGCGGTGGGAAACGGAAAGGGCTTGCTGGTGTCCTTGGGGTCGCGGGTGTCGGTCTTCGAGGCCATGGGGTTCTCCTTCCAGAAAGGGAAAGCACTCGGTGCATCCATCCATTCTGGAAAGCGGCCCGCCCTGGCGCGTAGGACAACACGCGCCCTGGGCCGTCGCCGCGAGGGCGCCCGCCTCAGCGGGGAATGCGGATGAAGTCTTCCGAGGTCAGCGAGATCAGGCAGCGCGGCTCGTCGCGGTAGCGTTCCCGGGCCTTGGCCTCGATCGCGTCGAAATAGGCGCGGCAGGCCTCGAGCAACTGGGGGCCGCCCTCGCGCACGCCGAATTCATCGTGCAGCGCGTCTTCCGTGATCTCGGCCAGCACGCGCTGGCCCTGCGGACCATGCGGGTAGAACGCGAAGCGCACCGTGGCGGTGTCGAAGCAATAGATTCCTTCGAAGTTCATCTCTCTTGTCTCCAGCGGGTTGCATCTTGTTTCGTCGCGCCGACTAGAGCGCGCCGCGCGCCAGCTTTTGCGAGGACGATTTCGCGTCCCCATGCAGGAATCCGCCTACAACACCAAAGGCCTCGCGACGCTGCGCCTGCGCGCATCGGCGATGTCGTCCCACGCCGGCCTCCCCCTGTCTTCGGCGAGGCTTTGGACTTCCAACCCGAGGACCTCCACGACCATGAATACCACCGCCACTTCACGCCTCGACGCCCGCATCGCCGGCGTGGTCGAGTTCCGCGCGGGCGATGGCCCGCAGATCCGCATTCCCGAAGGCGTCTGCCAAGCGCTGGTCGCGGACGACAGCGTGGTGCTGACCTGGACCGAGGACGGCAATCCGCTGACCGCCGCGATCCCGCGCATCGAGTTCGACCGCTTCGTCACCGAGGGCCAGATCGTGCTGGGCCACGCGGAAGAGGACGCCGCCGACGCGCCGAAGAAGGACTAGCGCAACGGCCCGCGGGCCGGTGGTGGCTTGCTTGAAAAGGCGGGCGCGAGCGACGACGATGCGTGCCGCGCCATCCGCGCCACGCCCTGGAGTCCTTCGCGCTTGAATCCGCTGCCCCCTTTTCCTCACGCCTGGCGTGCCCGCCTGGCCGATGCCCACTGGCAGCGCCAGACGATCGGCGAATCGGGCGCCGATGTGTTTCGCATCGAAACCGCCGATGGCGAGCTCCTGTTCCTCAAGTCCGAGCCCGTGGCGCCCCTCGCTGAACTGCCGGGCGAGATCGCGCGGCTCGAATGGCTCGCGCGCCAGGACCTGCCCGCGCCCGCAGTGCTCGACCAGGCCATCGAACACGATCGCCATTGGCTGCTGATGAGCGCCGTGCCGGGCCGCGATCTCGCATCGGGCCCGTTCCGCCCGGGCGAGATCGTCGTGCACATGGCCGATGCGCTGCGCCTGCTGCACCGGGTGCCGGTCGCCACCTGCCCCTTCGACCATCGCCTGGCACACCGGATCGAGGACGCGCACGCGCGCGCCGTGGCCGGCCTGGTCGACGAGAGCGATTTCGACGACGAGCGCGCGGGCTGGACCGCCCTCGATCTGTTCGAGCGACTGCGCGCGACGCGGCCCGCGAACGAGGACCTCGTCGTGACCCACGGCGATGCCTGCCTGCCGAACCTGATGGCAACGGCCGACGGCTTCACGGGCTTCATCGACTGCGGCCGCGTCGGCGTGGCCGACCGCTGGCAGGACCTCGCACTGGCCGCGCGCAGCATCGGCTTCAACCTCGGCGAGGCCTGGACCGCGCCCTTCTTCGAACGCTACGGCATCGCGCCGGATGCCGAGCGCATCGCGTTCTACTGCCTGCTCGACGAGTTCTTCTGAAGGTGCGCCGAAGGTGGCGCGGGGAGAATGCGGGCATGAAATTCGATCCCCTGCCATCGCAGTGCCTCGTCGACCAATCGCTGGAGATCCGCCTGCGCGGTCTCGCACCCGGCGAGCGCGTCGTGCTGCAGCTGTGCAACCGCTTCGGCCATCAGGTGATGCAATCGGAGGCCCACTTCGTGGCCGACGCCAGCGGCACGGTCGATCCCGCGCGGCAGTCGCCGGTCGCGGGCAGCTACGAGCGCGCCGACGCGATGGGCCTGTTCTGGTCGCGCGCGCTGGTGCCGCCCGAGCGCATCGGCGGCATCGCGGTCCTGCACGACGATCCGCTGACCGCCACGCTCAGCGCGGTGCGCGAGAGCGACGGCAGCGCGGTCTCGGTCTCGATCCGCCGCGTGTACGTCGGCGACGGCGTGCGCCAAAGGGAGGTCAGGGAACGCGGCCTGGTCGGCCGGTTGTTCGAACCAGCGGGCGCGGGTCCGCATCCGGCCGTGCTCGTGCTCGGCGGATCGAACGGCGGCCTGGCGTGGTCGCAGGAGATGGCCGCGCTGCTCGCCTCGCATGGCTTCGCCGCGCTGGCGCTGGCCTACTTCGCGGCCGAGGGACTGCCGCCCACGCTCGACCGCATTCCGCTCGAGTACTTCGGCACCGCGCTCGAATGGCTGGCCGAACAGCCCGGCGTGCGGGCCGACCGCATCGGCACCGTGGGCGTGTCGCGCGGCGGCGAACTCGCGCTGCTGCTCGGCGCGCACTGTCCCGCCATCGGCTGCGTGATCGGCTATGTGCCCAGCGGCATCGTATGGCCCGCCTATCCCGCGAGCGGCCACGGCGCATGGACGCTGGACGGCCAGGAGATCGCTTTCGCCTCGACGCTCACGCATGCGCAGTGGGACGAAGCCGTCGCCAAGGGCCTTGCGCGAGAAGACAGCTTCGACTGGTACCTGATCCCGCTGCGCGATCCCGCGCTGGTGGAGCAGACCGCGATACGGGTCGAGAACATCAACGGCCCGGTGCTGCTGATCTCGGGCGAGGCCGATGGCCTGTGGCCCTCGACCGATCTCGCCGACTTCGCGCTGCAGCGCCTGCTCGAGAAAAGATTTCCGCACCGCGCCGAGCACCTGAGCTACCCGCGCGCCGGCCATTCGATCGCGTGGCCGAACGCGCCGACCACCATGACGCGCTCGGTCCATGCGATATCCGGCGAAACGATGGACATGGGCGGCACGCCCGAGGGCAATGCGCGGGCGCGCAGTGCATCGTGGCCACGCATGCTCGCCTTCTTGCGTGATGCACTGCAGCGCTGAAACCGCCCCCGGATTTCCGTCGCCTTACCACGATTTTTCGGACGGAACCGCGAGGTGGCGCAGTCTTTTTTGCACGCCCGCGCACCCCTGCCTATTCAACAGGCAATGTGGCGGGAAGCCCCGCCAATCCTCGCTTCGCGAATCCGCTCCCCGCACAACCCACAGAGTTGTCCACAGAAAAATCGAACAAGTCATCAAACCGACTTGGCCGCGACATATCCCTTGAACATTTCCCGCAGGCGGGTCTTGAGCAACTTTCCGGTGGCCGTATGCGGCAGGCTGTCGACGAAGACCACATCCTCGGGCAGCCACCACTTGACAACGCGCTGCGCGAGGAAATCGCGCAGCTGCGAAGCGGTCACTTCGCTGCCGGGCCGCTTCACCACGATGAGCAGCGGCCGCTCGGTCCACTTCGGATGCGGGATGCCGATGACCGCGGCCTCGGCCACCGCCGGATGGGCGCTGGCCGCGTTCTCGAGGTCGATCGACGAGATCCATTCGCCGCCCGACTTGATCACGTCCTTCGCGCGGTCGACCAGCTGCACATAGCCGTCGGCATCGATGGTGGCCACGTCGCCGGTCGGGAAGAAGCCCTCGGCATCGAGCACGCTGCCGCCCTCGCCGCGGAAGTAGCCGCTCGCGATCCACGGCCCGCGCACATGCAGGTGGCCGAAGGCCTTGCCGTCGTGCGGCAGGCGCCGGCCGTCCTCGCCGACGATCTTGAGCGCCACGCCCCAGACGCCGCGGCCCTGCTTCATCTTGATGCCGATCTTCTCGTCCTCGCTCAAGGCCGCATGCTTGGGCAGCAGGTTGCCGATCACGCCGATCGGGCTGGTCTCCGTCATGCCCCAGCCCTGCACGAAGTCGGCGCCGAAGTCGCGTTCGAAACGCTCGATCATGCTGCGCGGCGTGGCGGCGCCGCCGAGGCCGATGCGCTTGAGGCCCAACGCGCGCGGATCGAGTTCGGGATGGGCATCGAAGTACTGGAACAGCATCAGCCACACGGTGGGCACGGCCTGCGAGATGCTGACCTTCTCGTCGCGCATCAGCTCGTAGAGGTTCTGCGCGTCGAGATGCGGGCCGGGCATCACCAGCTTGACGCCGGCCATCGCCGCCGCGTACGGCATGCCCCAGGCATTGGCATGGAACATCGGCACCGCGAGCAGCAAGGTCATGCCCGAGTTCACGCCGAAGGTGTCGGGCGTGCACTCCATCAGCGAGTGCAGCACGGTCGAGCGGTGCGAATAGAGCACGCCCTTGGGGTTGCCCGTGGTGCCCGAGGTGTAGCACAGCGACGAGGCCGTGCGCTCGTCGAACTCGGGCCAGTCGTAGTCCTCGCTCTGCGCATCGATCAGCTCGTCGAAGCACAGCAGGTTCGGCACGTCGATCGCCGGCATGTGGGCGCGGTCGGTCATCGCGATGAAGGCGCGCACCGAGCGCAGGCCCGGCGCGAGCTTCTCGACCAGCGGCGCGAAGCTGGTGTCGAAGAACAGCACCTTGTCTTCGGCGTGGTTCACGATGTAGTCGATCTGCTCGGGAAAGAGCCGCGGGTTGACGGTGTGCAGCACCGCGCCCGCGCCCGAAACGCCGAAGTACAGCGCCAGGTGCCGGTGCGTGTTCCAGGCCAGCGTGCCCACGCGGTCGCCGGGTGCGATGCCGAGCTGCGCCATCGCATTGGCCACCTGCTTCGCGCGCCGGTGCACCGCGCCGTAGTCGGTGCGCACGATCGGTCCTTCGACGCTGCGCACCACGATCTCGGTGTGCGGGTGGAAGGTGGCGGCATGCTCGATCAGCGACGAGATCAAGAGCGGGCGGTCCTGCATCAATCCGAACATGGGTGTCTCCTTTTTCTGCCGGAATTCGGGGAAGCGGACATCCGGACGCAGAGGACGCGAAGGTTGCTCATGGCCTTGCGGGCCTTGTTCGGGGTGCAATGGCCGCCGAAGCACGGCCCCATCATTTCGGCTGTTCTTTCGCGCCCTTCGCGAAACCTTCGCGTCCTCTGCGTCCGGTATCCGCTTTCTCTCGCGCCTCAGAGCCGCTCGACGATCGTCACGTTCGCCATGCCGCCACCCTCGCACATGGTCTGCAGCCCGTAGCGCTTGCCGCGCTGGCCCAGCGCATGCACGAGCGTGGTCATGAGCTTGGTGCCCGAGGCGCCCAGCGGATGGCCGAGCGCGATGGCGCCGCCGTGGACGTTGAGCCGCTCGGGATCGGCGCCCGTCACCTGCAGCCAGGCCAGCGGCACCGGCGCGAAGGCCTCGTTGACCTCGAACAGGTCGATGTCGGAGATCTTCATGCCGGCCTTCTGCAGCGCGCGCTGCGTGGCCGGGATCGGTGCCTCGAGCATGATCACCGGGTCGTGGCCCATCACGCTCATGTGGTGGATGCGCGCGAGCGGCTTCAGGCCGAAGGTCTTGAGGCCGCGCTCGTTGACCACCATCACGCCGCTGGCGCCGTCGCAGATCTGGCTCGCGGTCGCGGCGGTCACGCGCCCGCCCTCGGCGATCAGCTTGACCGCGCCGATGCTCTCGAGCGTCGCGTCGCCGCGGATACCCTCGTCGGCCAGGTGCATCTCGCCGGGCTCGCTGCCATCGGCCAGCCGCACCGCCACCGGCACGATCTCGCGCTCGAAGTGGCCGGCGCGCGTGGCCGCGGCCGCGAGCTGGTGGCTGCGCAGCGCATAGGCATCGAGCTCGGCGCGCGCGATGCCGTAGTTGGCGGCGATCATCTCGGCGCCCGTGAACTGGCTGAACTCGACGCCGGGGTAGCGCTTCTGCATGCCGGGGCTGACATAGAAGCCCAGGCCGTTCTTCAGCGGCAAGGTGGTCGGCAGGCCCATGGGCACGCGCGTCATGCTCTCGACGCCGGCCGCGATCGCCACGTCCATGCTGCCCGACATCACGGCCTGGGCCGCGAAATGCAGCGCCTGCTGCGACGAGCCGCACTGGCGGTCGACCGAGGTGGCCGGCACCGACTCGGGCAGGCGCGAGGCCAGCACCGCGTTGCGCGCGATGTTCGAGGACTGCTCGCCGGCCTGGCCGACGCAGCCCATGATGACGTCCTCGATGGCGGCGGGGTCGACGTCGGTGCGCGCGACCAGCGCGTCGAGCACCTGCGCGGCGAGGTCGGCGGGATGCCAGCCGGCCAGGCGGCCGTTGCGGCGGCCTCCAGCGGTGCGGGCGGCGGCGACGATATAGGCTTCGGGCATGGGTTCTCCTGGGGCTTCGATGGGACTCTGGGAATTGTTGGCCCCCAGGATACGGCGGGCGTCGTCGGATCGGACGATTTTGGGCGCGGCTCAACGGTGGCGGAACACCGGCTCGCGCCGGCCGAGAAAGGCCCGCATGCCCTCGCGCGCATCCTCGGTCGCAAAGCGCGCATGCAGCTGCCGGCGCTCGAACAGGATGCCCTCGGACAGCGAGGACTCCCAGGCGCGGTTGACCGACTCCTTGATCGCGACCAGCGCCGGCAGCGAGAAGCCGGCGATGCGCGCGGCCAGCGCCAGCGCCTCGTCCATCAGCGAGGCGGAAGGCACGACGCGCGACACCAGCCCGTAGCGGTCGGCCTCGTGCGCATCGAGCACGCGCGCGGCCAGGCACATCTCCATCGCCTTGGCCTTGCCGATGGCGCGCGGCAGCCGCTGCGTGCCGCCCGCACCCGGCAGCATCGCGAGCCTGACCTCGGGCAGCGCGAAGCGTGCCGACTCGGCCGCCAGCACGATGTCGCAGGCCAGCGCGAGCTCGCAGCCGCCGCCATAGGCGAAGCCCGCCACCGCGGCAATCACGGGCTTGCGCACGCGGCGGATGGTTTCCCAGTTGCGCGTGATGAACTCCTGCGCGACCACCTCGGCATGGTCCCATTCGGCCATGGCCGCGATGTCGGCCCCGGCCGCGAAGGCGCGCTCGTCGCCCGTCAGCACGATGGCACCGATGCCGGCATCTGCATCGAAGGCCAGCAGCGCGGTGCCGAGCGCGTCCATCAGCGCGTCGTTCAGCGCGTTCATCTGCCGCGGGCGGTTCAGCGTCACGACGCCGACGCGGCCCTCGGCGCGCACGAGGATCGGTGCTTCCAGCTGCATGCGGGCCGGCTCCCGTTCAGTCGACCACGATCTTCTGCCGGGCGATCAGCGCGGACAGCACCGCGCCCTCCTCGGCCAGCAGCTTGCGGAACTCGGGCGTGTCCATCGCCACCGGCTCCGCGCCCAGGTCGGCATAGCGCGACTTCAGCGCGGGCTGCGCGAGCGCCTTGCCGATCTCGCGGCTCATGCGCGCCAGCACCTCGGGTGGCGTGCCGTTGGGCGCCCACATGCCGAACCAGATGTCGAGGTCGGCGCCCGGGAAGCCCTGCTCGCCGATGGTCGGCACCTCGGGGAAGAAGGGCGAGCGCTTGGCGCTCACGATGCCCAGCAGCTTGGCCTTGCCGGTGCGGATGTGCGGGAAGGCGATGCCCGGGTCGCAGACGAAGTCGGCCTGGCCCGAGAGCACGTCCTGCAGCGCGGGCGCGGCGCCGCGGTACGGCACGTGGGTGGCCGAGACCGCGGTGGCCTGCTTGAACAGCTCGCAGGCCAGGTGCGGCGGCGTGCCGGTGCCGGCCGAGGCGTACGAGAAGGTGCCGGGCTTGGCGCGCGCCAGCGCGACCAGTTCGCGCGCATCCTTCGCGTTCATCTGCGGCTTGGCCACCAGGTACATCTGGGTGCGGCCCACGGTCGCCACCGGCGACAGGTCGCGCGAGGGCAGCAGGGTCGACTTGAACAGCGACGGGTTCGCGGTCTCGACCGAGGTCGGCGCGATCAGGAAGGTGTGGCCGTCGGGCGCCGCGCGCACCACCTCGGCGGCCGAGATGTTGCCGCTGGCGCCGGGCTTGTTGTCGATCAGCACGGTCTGGCCCAGCGACTCGGTCAGCGACTGCGCGAGGATGCGCGCCATCACGTCGGTGCTGCCGCCGGGCGCGAAGCCCACGACCACGCGGATCGGCTTGGTGGGCCAGGCCGCGGGCGACTGCGCGAAGGCGGCGCCCGCGAGCGCGAGGCAGCCGAGCGCGATGAAGGCCCGGCGCAGGCGCGCCGGGGCCGGGAACGAAATGGCCATGTCTTGTCTCCGTTGTGTTTTGGGGGGTGCTGTCGTCCTCGGGTCCGCGCCGGGCTCAGCCCGCCGTGCCCGCCTCGTTCGCCTCTTCCGCGCGCAACAGCTCGCGCAGTTTGAATTTCTGGATCTTTCCCGAGGGCGTCGAGGGCATGGTCTCGCGCAGCACCAGCCGCTCGGGGATGTACTGCAGCGCCACCTTCTGCGCCTTGAGGAAGTCCGAGATCGACGGCAGGTCGACCCGGCAGCCGGGCCGCGGCACCACCACCGCGCAGGCGCGTTCGCCCAGGCGCTCGTCGGGATAGGCCACGATCGCGGCCATCGCGATGTCGGGGTGGCGGTAGAGCAGCGACTCGATCTCGACCACCGGGATGTTCTCGCCGCCGCGGATGATCACGTCCTTGGTGCGGCCCGCGATGCGCACATAGCCGCGCTCGTCGATGCGCGCGAGGTCGCCGGTGTCGAACCAGTCGTCGGCATCGGTGCCGTTGAGCTGCGGGCGCTTCAGGTAGCCGCCGAAGTTGGAACAGGCGCGCAGCAGCAGCCGGCCCACCTCGCCCGGAGGCAGGCGCTGGCCGTCGACGTCGACCACCTGGATCTCCACGCCGGGCAGCGGGCAGCCGTCGGTCTGGATCGAGCGCTCGTCGTCGTCGTCCAGCCGCGTCAGCGTGACCGCGCCGTTCTCGCTCATGCCCCAGGCCGAGACAATCTTGGCGCCGAGCGCGCGCCGCGCCTGCTCGACCAGCGCGCCCGGGATCGGCGCGCCCGCGCAGAGAAAGACCTTCAGCGACGGCACCTCGGTGCCGGTCTCGGCCACCGTCTTCGCGAGGTCCGAGAGAAAGGGCGTGGACGCCATGGTGAAGCTCGCGCGCTCGGCGTTGATCGCGGCGATGGCCTGCTTCGGGTCCCAGATGTCCTGCAGCACGGCCGAGGCACCGAGCATGATCGGCATCATCAGCCCATACATGAAGCCGGTCTGGTGCGCCATCGGCGAGGCCATCAGCACCACGTCGTCCGCGCCCAGGCCCAGGCGCTGCGCGTAAGGCACGATGTTGGCCATGGTGGTGTTGGCCGAGTGCATCACGCCCTTGGGCTCGCCGGTGGTGCCCGAGGTGTAGATCAGCTGCGTGATGTCGTCGGGCCCGGGCCGGCCGCGCGAGAGGATCGCGGCGGCGTCGGGCGCGTCTTCCCAGGCCGGTCCCGAGAGCAGGGCATCGAAGCTGTTCGGCCCCGCGCCGCCCACGATCACCACCTGCCGCAGCGCGGGCAACTCGGGCTGCAGGCCCGTGACCATGGCCTCGAAGTCGAAGCCGCGGAAGCGCGCCGGCGCGATCATCACCTTGGCCGCGCCGTGCTTCAGCATGAACGAGAGTTCGCGCTCGCGGAAGATGTGCATCAGCGGATTGATCACCGCGCCGATGCGCGAGCAGGCCAGGTAGGTCAGCGTGAACTGCCACCAGTTGGGCAGCTGGCAGGCCACCACGTCGTCGCGCCCCACGCCCAGGCGCGACAGGCCCACCGCGATGCGGTCGGCCATGCGGCCGAGCTCGCGGTAGCTGAAGCGCTGGATGGCACCGTCCTCGATGCACATCGCGCTCAGCGCCAACTTGTCGGGCGTGGCCGCGATGCAGGCATCGAGCGCGTCGTTGATGGTGCGGTCGTGCCACAGGCCCTCGGCGATCATGCGCGCGCGGCGCGGCGGCAGCAGTACGGCGTCGAATTCCATGATGTCGTGTCTCCTCGTTGTCGTGCGAAACCGGGGCAAGACCAGGCTCAGGCCGGCACGGCCGAGCGCCCGGCGCGCGTGCGCGCCACGATGGTCTTCATGATCTGGGCCGTGCCGTCGCCGATCTGGAAGCCCAGCACGTCGCGCAGCCGCTGCTCCATCGGCCCGCGGTCGTAGCCGCCATGGCCGAACATCAGCAGGCACTGATGAATGGCGTCGTAGGCCAGCTTCGGCGCCCACCACTTGCACATGGCGGCCTCGGCCGTGTGCGGCGCGTCACGGTCCTTGAGCCACAGCGTCTGCAGGCACAGCAGGCGCGCGGCCTCGACCTGGGTGTCGAAGTCGGCGAGCGGATGCGACACGCCCTGGAAGGCCGACAGCGGCTTGCCGAAGGCCTCGCGCTGCGCCACGTAGTCCCAGGTCTCCTCGAGTGCCACGCGCGCCACGGCCAGCACCTGCAGGCCGATCAGCGCGCGCGAGAAGTCGAAGCCCTGCATCACCTGCACGAAGCCCTTGTTCTCCTCGCCCAGGCGATGGTCGAGCGGCACGCGCACGTTCTCGAAGAACAGCGAGCCGCGGCCGATGGCGCGCTGGCCGTGGCAGTCGAAGCGGTTGCGCGTGAGGCCGGGCGCATCGGCGGGCACCAGCAGCGCGGTCACGCCGTGCGCGCCCGATTCCACCGGGCCGGTGCGGCCGAACACCACCACCGCGTCGGCCTGGTCGGCCGCCGAGATCGAGGTCTTCTCGCCGTTGATCACGTAGTGGTCGCCCGCGCGCTCCACGCGCAGCCGCAGGTTGGCCGCGTCCGAGCCGCCGCGCGGCTCGGTCAGCGCGATCGCGAACAGCGCCTCGCCGCGCGTGAGCTTCCGCAGCCACGGTCCCGCCACCTCGGGGCGGCCGTGCTCGGCCAGGATCTGGCCGTTGAGCGAGGCCAGCAGGTTGATGTAGCTCAGGCTCAGGTCGGCGCGCGCGATCTCCTCGTGGATCACGCCGGCCGCGAGGCAGCCCATGCCCTGGCCGCCGTGTTCCTCGGCGAGCTCGGGCGCGATGAAGCCCATCTCGCCCATCTCGCGCATCAGCGCGCGGTCGAGCACGCGCGTGGCGTCGCGCTCGAGGAAGCCCGGCGCCACGCGGCCGGTGGCGAAGCGGCGCGCATGCTCGGCCAGCGCGGCGAGGTCGTCGTCGATGTAGGGGTTCATCGCGGTGCTCTTCGCTGCGCGGCTACTTCGCGTACTTGCGGAACTCGGGCTTGCGCCGTTCCTGCAGCGCCTTCACGCCCTCGCGCGACTCCTCGGTGTCGTAGTAGAGCTTGAGCGCGTACATGCCCATGCCCGCGATGCCGGCCTGGTGCGCGGTGTCGGCATTGAAGCTGCGCTTGGCGATCGCGATCGCCGTGGGGCTGCGCTCGCAGATCTCCTCGGCCCACTTCTGCACCTCGGCGTCGAGCTGCTCGTGCGGCACCACCGCGTTGGCCAGGCCCATGGCCACGGCCTCGGCGCCGCTGTAGCGGCGGTTCAAGTACCAGATCTCGCGCGCCTTCTTCTCGCCGACCACGCGCGCCAGGAAGGCGGTGCCGTAGCCCGGGTCGACCGAGCCCATCTTCGGGCCGACCTGGCCGAAGACGGCCTTCTCGGAGGCGATGGTGAGGTCGCAGATGGTGCACAGCACGTTGCCGCCGCCGATGGCGAAGCCCTGCACGCGCGCGATCACCGGCTTGGGCACGTTGCGGATCGCGTCGTGCAGCTCCTCCATCGGCAGGCCGATGGTGCCGCGGCCGTCGTAGTTGCCGTCGTGTGCCGACTGGTCGCCGCCGGTGCAGAAGGCCTTCTCGCCGGCACCGGCCAGCACGATGGCGCCGACCTCGCGGTCGTAGCCCGCGCGGTTGAGCGCGCGGATGATCTCGTCGCAGGTCTGGCCGCGGAAGGCATTCATCTTCTCGGGCCGGTTGATGGTGATCCACGCCACGCGGTTGCGCACGTCGTAGAGGATGTCTTCGAACTGCATGTGTTGCTCCTTGGGATCCGTAGGGGGCCGGGGTCAGCCGTTCATCGTCAGGCCGCCCGAGACGCTGAGCACCTGGCCGGTGACGAAGGCCGCGTCGTCGCTCGCGAAGAACAGGATCGCGCCCGGCAGGTCGTCGGGCTGGCCGATGCGGCCCAGCGGGATGGAGCGCGTGAAGGCCTCCATCAGCTTCTCGGGATTGCCCGCGCCTTCCTTGTAGTCGGCGAACAGCGCGGTGTCGGTCGGGCCCGGGCACACCACGTTCGCGGTGATGCCGTGGCGTGCATGCTCGCGCGCGATGGTCTTGGTGAACGCGACCAGGCCGCCCTTGCAGGCCGCGTAGACGGCCTCGCCCGAGGAGCCCACGCGCGCCGCGTCCGAGGCGATGTTGACGATGCGGCCCGCCTTGCGCGCCGCCATGCCCGGCAGCACCGCGTGGTGCATGTGCAGCGCGCCCGTGAGGTTGATGGCGATCAGCTTCTCCCACTGCGCGGGCTCGGTCTTCGTGAAGGGCCGGAACACGTCCCAGCCCGCGTTGTTGACCAGCACGTCGATCGCGCCGAAGCGCTCGAGCACCGCGGCCACCGCGGCATCGACGCTCCCGCGCTCGGTGATGTCGCAACGCAGCGCGAGCGCGCGGCCGCCCTCGGCCTCGATGCGCGCGGCGACCGTTTCGGCGGCGCCGGGGTTCAGGTCGAGCACCGCCACCCGCGCGCCTTCGCGCGCGAAACGGCGGCAGGTCGCGCCGCCGATGCCGCCACCGCCGCCGGTGACGACCACTGTCTTGTCTTCGAATCGTTGCATCAGGTTCTCCTTGGATCCGCGGGCTTGCTATCGTTGGCCGGTCGCGCCGGCTTCGAATCGACATTTAGGTAAAGATGTTGACGTATTATGCGTTGGCATAGCTTCGCCGTGCAACCCAGTTCACGAAGATATCTATGGTTTCCCCTAATGAAAATGACGCTTCCGCCCGCATGGCGCTGGCCAACAGGGTTTTCTTTCGTCTCTACCAATGTGCCAACATGTTGCATAAAACGGGCACCCGCGCGGTCGAGAACGAGGGCCTGACCACGCAGCAATGGGCGGTGCTCGGCGCGTTGTCGCGCGACGAGGCGAAGGGGGGGATGAGCGTGGGCGACCTGGCGCGCTACCTGAAGGTGAGCCGGCAGAACCTCTCGGGCCTGCTGAGCCGCATGGAGCGCGACGGCCATGTGAAGACCGCGCCCGACGGGCGCGACCGGCGCTCACGCCTGGTGACGATGAGCGAGTCGGGACAGCATGTGTGGGTGGTCGAGGCGCAGCCGAAGATCTACGCCTACTACGAGCAGGTGCTCGAGGGCTTCTCGGTCAACGACGTGACCCACACCCTGCACTACCTGCTGAAGATCCTCGACAACATGCAGAAGGTGGACGACCGGCAGGGCGGGGCCGAGGAGCCGGCGGAGTAAGACTGCGCCAGCGCCGCACGCCTATCCGGGGATCGACGTCACCGCGTTGGACGAATACCTCGGGCTCGGCTGGCGCGAGGAGACATACAACCCCAGCACGACCAGCACGCCGCCGGCAACGGCCCAGCCGGTCGGCACCTCGCGCAGCAGGACGAAGGCGAAGGCACCCGCAAACAGCGGCTCGGCAAGCTCGAGCGTCTGCACCTGCCCCGGCGCGATGCATTGGATGGCACGCGTGGTGCAGACGAAACCCAGGACGGTCGGAAACACGGCCAGCAGCACGAGCGCGCCGACGGCCGACGCACGCCACTCCACGCGCGCGAGCGCATCGAACTGCACCATCGCCGCCAGGTAGAGCGACCCGAACAGCAGCAGTCGGGCGGTGAGCGCGAATCCGCCGGGCAGGCCGAACTTCTTCACCAACACGGAGAACACGCCATAGCCGGTGCCGGCGAGCGCCGCGAGCAGCAGGCCACGAGGGCTCTGGGCGACACTCACGCCGGCGACCATCCCCACGCCCAGCAGCGCGATGCCCAGTCCGATCCATTGGAAGCGACCGGGCCTGTCGCCCAGCAGCGGCCAGCCCAGCACGATCGCGGACAAGGCCGCAAAGGCCATCAAGGTCACGACCACGTTCGCCGTGGCCTCGTGCGCGTAGGCGGCGGTCTCGAAGTAGAACAGCACGAAGATCCCGAAGAACGCGCAGGCCGCTGCCTGCCACCACTTGCCGCGCCACCCGGAACGCAAGCCTGCCAGCCCGATCGCGCCCACCACGACGAATCCGATGAGGGTCTTGAGCGCCGCGATGGCATCGGCCTGCAATCCCGTCGCCACCACGAACTTGGTCAGGACGCCGATCGTTGCATTGAGCGCCGCGGCGGCGAGCGCGTAGAGCACGCCCTTGTGGAACTCACGCATGGAAGGCTCCGGACGGCGCAATCCGATGCGCTGTCGCCACGCGGTCGCGTGGCATTCGAGGATGAAGACGAAGGGGCAACTGAAGTTCTCGCGGATGTCGGCGCGCCGCGGCGCCGGTGGCTGGCGCGCGAGCATAGGACAACCGGGAGCGACGCCCCGAGGCACCGAGGAATATTCGGGGGTTGGCGCGAAAAAGTCGGCGCCGACGCCTCCGCCTACCGCGGCGCCATGCGAATCGCCCCGTCGAGCCGCACGCTCTCGCCGTTGAAGTAGCCGTTGGTGATCATCAGCTCCGCCAGCGCCGCGTACTCGGCCGGGTTGCCCAGCCGCTTCGGGAACGGCACCGAGGCCGCCAGCGCGGCCTTCACGTTGTCGGGCGCGCCCTGCAGCAGAGGCGTGTCGAAGATGCCCGGCAGGATGGTGTTGACGCGGATGCCCTCGCTCATGAGGTCGCGCGCGATCGGCAGGGTCATGCCGACGATGCCGGCCTTCGAGGCGGTGTAGGCGGCCTGCCCCATCTGGCCGTCCTGCGCGGCCACCGAGGCGGTGTTGACGATGGCGCCGCGCTCGCCGTCCTCGAGCATGTCGAGCGTGAGCATGCCGGCGGCCGACTTGGCGATGCAGCGGAAGGTGCCCACCAGGTTGATCTGGATGATGCGGTCGAAGTTGGCGAGCGGAAAGTGCTTGATCTCGCCCGTGGCCTTGTCGCGGCTCGCGGTCTTCACCGCATTGCCGGTGCCCGCGCAGTTGACCAGCACGCGCTCCTGGCCGTGCGCGGCGCGCGCGCGCTCGAAGGCCGCGTCGACCTGCGTCTCGGAGGTGACATCGACCTGGCAGAACACGCCGCCGATCTCGGCCGCGAGCGCCTCGCCCTGCGCCGCGTTGAGGTCGAACAGCGCGACCTTCACGCCATGGCCGGCCAGGCGCCGCGCGGTGGCCGCGCCGAGGCCGGAGGCGCCGCCGGTGACGACGGCGGCAATGCGGGAATCGAGTTGCATCTTCGGAGGTCCTTGCTGGATGGTTTGGCGCCGGCCAGTTTAGGAAGCAGAATCGACGCGGGCATCGTCGGAACCGACGGTATCCGCTTTCCCCCGCGGCGACCGCACGGCCCGCACCCCACTCCGCCGTTCGCGATGTCGTCCGCTCCTTCCGCCCGCATCCTCGAGACCAAGCTCAGCCCGCCGGCCTTCGCCGCCACGCAGGTGCTGCGCGACGCGATCTGCGAACGCATCGCGGCCAGCGCGGTCAAGCTGGTGCTGGTGCGCGCGCCCGCGGGCTTCGGCAAGACCACCACCATGGCGCAGAGCCGCGAGCGCATCGAGGCGCGCGGCATCGCCACCGCCTGGATCACGCTGGACCGCGCCGACAACGACGTCTCGCGCTTCCTGGCCGGCCTCGGCGAGGCCGTGCTGCGCCTCGGCGTGGAGGAGCCGCGCGCCCGCACGCCCTTCGACGCGGTGGCCGCGCTGGCCGCGCACGACGCGCCCTTCGTGCTGTTCCTCGACGACTTCGAGGGCGTGCAGGAGCCCGCGGTGATCGGGCTGGTGCGCGAGATCGTCGAGCACCTGCCGCGCGGCGGCAAGCTGGTGATCGGCTCGCGCGGCCTGCCCGACCTCGGCGTGGGCCGGCTGCGCGCACGCGGCCAGCTCGAGGAGATCGACACCGACCGGCTGCGCTTCAGCCTCGAGGAGACCGGCGCCTTCTTCGGCCTGCGGCCGCACGCCGGCGATACCGCCGCGCAGGCCCTGCCGCACGAACTGCTCGCGCAGCTGCACCGCAAGACCGAGGGCTGGATCGCGGCGATCTGGCTGGCCTCGATGGCGCTCGAGCGCCATGGCAGCGCGACCGGCTTCGTCGAACGCTTCTCGGGCTCCGACCGCGCGGTGGCCGACTACCTGGCCGAGGACGTGCTCGCGCATCAGCCTGCCGAGGTGCGCGAGTTCCTGCTGCGCACCAGCATCCTGCGCCAGCTCGATGCCTCGGTGTGCCAGGCGCTCAACCCGCGCGCCGACAGCGCGGCCATCCTCGAGCGGCTGGCCGCGGCCAACCTGTTCCTGACGCCGGTGAACGGCGGCGCGGACGGCGACGGCGCCTGGCGCTACCACAGCCTGTTCGCCGACTTCCTGCGCGCCCAGCTGGCGCGCGAGATGCCCGGCGAGATCGCACGGCTGCATCTCGCGGCCTCGGGCTGGTACGAATCGCAGCAACGGCCGGTGCCCGCGATCGACCATGCGATCGAGGGCGGCGACCATCCGCATGCGCTGACCCTGCTCGACAGCTATGCCGGCCGCTTCCTCGAGCAGGGCCGCATGCGCATGCTCGCGCGCTGGTTCTCGGCCATTCCCGAGCATCAGCTGCGCGAGCATCCCGCGCTGCAGCCGATCGCGCTGTGGGCCACCTGCTTCACGCACGGCCCCTGGCAGGCGATGCAGCAGCTCGAGAGCTCGGGCTGCCTCGACAGCCCCACGCCCGCGGTGCGCGCGAGCGCGCAGACGCTGATTCCGCTGCTGCTGGCGATGCAGGACCGGCACGACGAGGCCTACGAGGCCGGCCGCCTGAGCCTGGCGCGGCTGCCCACCGGCCTGCCCTTCGCCGACAGCGTGCTGCTCAACGCGATGGCGCACATCCTCGCGGTGCGCGGCGACCAGCACGAGGCGCAGCGCCTGCTCGACGCCGCGCGGCGCCAGCAGGGCAGCAGCACCTTCAACCGCATGTACACCGAGTCGCTGGCCGGCCTGTTCGACCTGCAGGAAGGCCGGCTGCGCCAGGCCACCGCGCGCTTTCGCATGGCGGTCGATGCGACCCATGCGGTGTCGTACAACCACAGCCACGGCAACGCCTGGGCCGGTGTGCTCTATGCGGGTTCGGTCTACGAGTCGAACCAACTGCTGCAGGCCGAGCACCTGCTCAACGTCTACCTGCCGCTGGCGCGCGACGTGGGCCTGCCCGACCACATGATCCTCAGCCACGCGATGCGCTCGCGCATCGCCTTCCATGCGGGCGACATCGATGCTGCGTTCCAGGCCCTGACCGAGCTCGAGTACCTGGGCCACCAGCGCCAGCTGCCGCGCGTGGTGGCCGGCGCCAAGCTCGAGCGCTCGCGCATGCTGCTGCTGCAGGGCAACGGCCCCGCCGCGCGCGACGAACTCGCGCGCGCCGACGACCCGGCCCTGTGGGCGCGCGAGAAGCTCCAGCGCCTGCCCGCGCACGAGCTCGACTACCTGACCCTGGCGCGCGCACGCTGGGAGATCGCCTTCGGCGACGCGCGCGCGGCCCTCGACAGCATCGATGCCGAGCTGCATGCCGCCCTCGCCGTCGCGCGGCTGCGGCGCGTGCTCAAGCTGCGGCTGCTGCGTGCATTGGCACTGCAGCGCGCGGGCAGCCTGGCCGAGGCCATCGCCGAAGCCGCCGAGGTGCTCAAGACCGCGAGCCACGAGGGCTACATGCGGCTGATCCTCGACGAGGGCCCGGCCGCCGCGCTGCTGGTGCAGCGCTTCGCGCACGCGCTGCACGACAGCGCCACCGCGCGCGGCAGCAGCGACCCGATCCTCGGCGAGTACGTGCAGCGGCTGCTGCAGGCGGCCGGGCCGATGGCCCTGCCCGATGGCGGCGAGCCGGAGAACGCCGACGCCGCGGGCACCGACGGCCTCGCGGCCAGCGAGCCGCTGACGCGCAAGGAGATCCGCGTGCTGCAGCTGCTGGCCGAGGGCTATTCGAACGGCGCGATGGCCGAGAAGCTGTTCGTGTCGGACAGCACGGTGCGCACGCACCTGCGCAACATCAACATGAAGCTCGATGCGAAGAGCAGGACGCAGGCGGTGGCGATCGCGCGGCGGCTCGGGGTGATCCGGTAGGGACTCACAACGCCCGCGAGATCACCTCCTTCATGATCTCGTTGGTCCCGCCATAGATCCGCTGCACCCGCGCATCGGCATACATGCGCGCCACCACGTACTCGTTCATGAAGCCGTAGCCGCCGAACAGCTGCAGGCATTCGTCGACCACCCGGCCCTGCGCCTCCGAACCCCAGAGCTTGGCCATGGAGGCGGTGGCGGTGTCGAGCCTGCCGGCGACGAGGTCCTCGACGCAGCGGTCGATGAAGGCGCGGCCGACCTTGATCTGGGTCGCGATCTCGGCGAGCTTGAACTTGGTGTTCTGGAACTCGGCGATCGGTTTGCCGAAGGCCTTGCGGTCGCGCACGTAGTCGAGCGTGGCCTGGTAGGCGCCCTCCATGGTGGCGAGCGCGCTGACGCCGATGATGGTGCGCTCGTAGGGCAGGTCGCCCATGAGCTGGAAGAAGCCCTGGCCCTCGACGCCGCCGAGCACGGCATCGGCCGCCACGCGCACGTCGTCGAAGAAGAGCTCGGAGGTGTCCTGCGCCTTCATGCCGATCTTGTCGAGCACGCGGCCGACACGGAAGCCCGCGCAGCCCTCGGTCTCGACGATCAGGATCGAGGTGCCCTTGGCGGCCTGCGCGGGATCGGTCTTGGCCACCACCAGCACCACGCCGGCGAGGAAGCCGTTGGTGATGAAGGTCTTGGAGCCGTTGATGACGTAGCCGCCGTCCTTCTTCTCGGCGCGCGTGCGCACGCCCTGCAGGTCGGAGCCGGCGCCGGGCTCGGTCATGGCCACCGCGCCGACCAGTTCGCCGCGCGCCATGCGCGGCAGGTAGTGCTGCTTCTGCGCCTCGGTGCCGTGGTTGAGGAAGTAGTGCGCGACGATGCTGTGCACCGAGGTCGCCATGCCGCTCAGGCCGCGGCGCGCGGCTTCCTCGTAGAACACGGCCTCGTGGCGGAAGTCGCCGCCGGCGCCGCCGTATTCTTCCGGGATGTCGGCGCACAGCAGGCCGAGGGCGCCGGCCTTGCGCCAGATCTCGTGGCCGACGTGGCCGCGCTTGCGCGCCTCCTCGTCGTGCGGAACCATCTCGGCCTCGATGAAGCGCACCACGGTGTCGCGGTAGCGCTCCAGGTCCTCATCGCTCCAGGAGCGGCGGAAATCGATCGTCATGTCTGGCGTGTCCTCGTTCGTCTCTTCGTTGATGTTCTGTGCGCGGCTTCAACCCACGCGGCGCTGCCTGCCGGCCCAGTAGGGATCGCGCAGCTGGAACTTCTGCAGCTTGCCCGCGGCCGACAGCGGCAGCGCATCGCGGAACTCCACGCTGCGCGGGCACTTGTAGCTCGCGATCTGCGCGCGGCAGTGCGCGATCACGGCCTCGGCCTCGAGCGCCATGCCCTCGCGCCGCACGATCACGGCATGCACGCGTTCGCCCCACTTATCGTCGGGCACGCCGATCACGGCCGACATCAGCACCTGCGGCAATTGCGCGATGGCATTCTCGACCTCGGCCGAGTAGACGTTCTCGCCGCCGCTCACGATCATGTCCTTCATGCGGTCGACCACGAAGACGAAGCCCTGCGCGTCCATGTAGCCGCCGTCGCCGGTGTGCATCCAGCCGCCGCGCAGCGCGGCCTCGGTCTCGGCCGGCTTGTTCCAGTAGCCCTGCATCACCATCGGCCCGCGCGCGACGATCTCGCCGACCTGGCCCGCGGGCAGCTCGCGGTCCTCGCCGTCGACGATGCGCACCTCGGCGATGGCGATCGGCGTGCCGGCCGAACGCAGCAGGCGGTCGCGGTCGGGGCCCGGCAGATGGCAGCGCGGCGGCAGCGCCGTGACCACGGGCGACAGCTCGGTCATGCCGTAGACCTGCGCGAAGGCGGTGGCCGGCAGCGCGCGCATGGCCTGGTCGAGCAGCGCGGCATCGATGGGCGCGGCGCCGTAGAACAGCAGCTTCAGCCGCGACAGGTCGAACTCGCCGAAGCGCGGGTGCTCGATCACGCGCTTGATCATGGTCGGCACCAAAAACATCTCGGTCACGCGCGCCTGCTGCAAGGTATCGAGCACCGCGAGCTCGTCGAACATCGGCACCACGTGCATGGGCACCAGCCGCAGCATGTTCTGGATCGCGATGCCGCAGCCGGCGACATGGAACATCGGCGCGGCGACGATCGAGACCGCCTCGTGCCCATCGCGCGGCAGGGCCGCGACGGTGGCCAGCGCATTGATGCAGAGGCTGCCGTGGCTCAGCATCACGCCCTTGGGCCGGCCGGTGGTGCCACCGGTGTACATCACGGCCGCGATCTCGTCGCCGGTGTGCGGCGCGTCGTCGATGGCCGCGGTGCCGGCCAGCAGCGCCTCGTAGCCGACCATGCCCTCGGGCACCTCGCGCTCGCCGCAATAGACCACGGTGCGCAGCGACGTGGAGAGCCGGCGCAGCTCGCCGACCAGCGGCGCGAACAGGTCGTCCACCAGCAGAATGCGGGTGTCGCAGTCGTCGAGCGAGTAGGCGACCTCCTTCGGATTCCAGCGGATGTTGACGGGGTTGACGACGCCGCCGCCCCACCAGGTGCCGAAGAAGTATTCGACGAAGCGGTGCGAGTTGAGGCTCATCATGCCCACGCGGTCGCCGCGCGCCATGCCGAGCTGCTGGAGCGCGGCGCCGAGCCGCGCGACGCGGTCGGTGAATTCGCCGAAGCCGAGGCGGTGCGCGCCGCTGACGATGGCGGTGGCCTCGCCCTTCTCGCGGCGGCCCTTGTGAAGGGACTGGGTCAGGTACATGGGAGCCTCCTCTGTCTTGCCGATGCCGATGCGCGCCCGCGGGGCCGTGCTCAGGCCGCGCGCAGCGATGGCGCGCTGTCCTCGCCCGCGCCCCAGCGCCGCAGCAGCGCCGCGCCTTCCTCGCGCGGCTCGCCCGAGAGCGCGGGCGGCACGCTGCGGCTGAAGCGCGGCGCGGGCGCGGGCTGCACCACGCCGTCGACCTCGACGAAGGTGCCGCGCGCCACGTTGTGCGGATGCGCGGGCGCCTCGTCCCAGTCGAGCACCGGCGCGAAGCAGGCGTCGCTGCCCTCGAGCAACGCGCACCATTCGTCGCGCGTGCGGGTGCGGAAAACGTCGGCCAGGCGCAGCTTGAGCAGCGGCCAGCGCGCGGCGTCCATCTGGGCATCGAAGGCCGGGTCGTCGGCGATGCCGCAGCGCTCGCGCAGCAGCGCATAGAACTGCGGCTCGATGGCGCCGATGGCCACGTAGCGGCCGTCGGCGCAGGCATAGGTGTCGTAGAAGTGGGCGCCGCCGTCGATCAGGTTCTCGCCGCGCTGGTTGCTCCACCGGCCGCCCGCCTTGAGGCCGTACATCATGGCCGACATCAGCGCGGCGCCGTCGGTCATGGCGGCATCGACCACCTGGCCCTGGCCCGAGGCCTTGGCCTCGTGCAGTGCCGCGAGGATGCCGAAGGCCAGGAACATGGCGCCGCCGCCGAAGTCGCCGACGTAGTTGAGCGGCGGCACCGGCGGCTCGCCCGCGCGGCCGACCGCGTGCAGCGCGCCGCTCAGCGCGATGTAGTTGATGTCGTGGCCGGCCGCCTGCGCCAGCGGGCCGTGCTGGCCCCAGCCGGTCATGCGGCCGTAGACCAGGCGCGGATTGAGCGCGAGGCAGTCGACCGGACCCAGGCCCAGGCGCTCCATCACGCCGGGGCGGAAGCCCTCGATCAGCACGTCGGCGCGCGCGATGGCGTCGCGCACGGTGGCGGCCGCGCCCTCGGCGCGCAGGTCGATCTGCAGCAGGCTGCGGCCGCGCGCGAGGATGTCGTGGGGGTTGCGCGGCGTGCCGGGCCGTTCGATGCGCAGCACCTCGGCGCCCATGTCGGCGAACAGCATCGCGCAGAAGGGACCGGGGCCGAGGCCGGCCATCTCGACCACGCGCAATCCTTGCAATGGGCCCGGCATCGTCCGTCTCCTTGGCCGCGGGCGGCCTTGTCTGTGTGGAGGACGATCTTGTCGCGGCCCGGTGGCTGCCGCATCGTCGGAAGAGACGAAAGAGCGACGAGAAAGGCGCGCCGGCCCCGGCGCGCGGCGTTCAGCCCGCCTTGGCCACCTTCGCGACCTGCGCGCGCCGGAAGCAGGCCGCGTCGTGGTCGTTGACGATGCCCACCGCCTGCAGCCAGGCATAGACGATGGTCGGGCCGACGAACTTGAAGCCGCGCTTCTTCAGCTCCTTCGACACGCGCTCGGACAGCTCGGACGACACGGTGCGCGTCTTGCCGTCGTTCTCGATCACCTTGCCGCCGGTGAAGGACCAGCAGAAGTCGGTGAAGCTCTCGCCGCGCGCTGCCATCTCGTTGTAGATCTGGGCGCCGCGAATGGTGGCCTCGATCTTGGCGCGCGCGCGGATGATGCCGGGGTTGCCCATCAGACGCTCGATGTCCTTTTCGTCGAAGCGCGCGATCTGCTTCGGATCGAAGCCCGCGAAGGCCTCGCGGAAGGTGTCGCGCTTGCGCAGCACGGTGATCCAGGCCAGGCCGGCCTGGAAGCCCTCGAGCATCAGCGTCTCCCAGAGCATGCGCGGATCGCGCTCGGGCACGCCCCATTCGGCGTCGTGGTAGGCGCTCATCAGGGCATCGCCCTCGGCCCAGCTGCAGCGGGTGTGTTGCTTCATGCGCCGATGATATCGGCGGTGCTCCTCAAGCGAGCGCGGGCCGCCGCGCCATGAATCCCGTGGCGGCCTCGAACGCGGCCGACGCGCCCAGCAGCGCCGCGTCGTCCTGGAAGCGGCCCACGAGCTGCAGGCCCAGCGGCATGCCGTCGCCGCCGAAACCGCTCGGCAGGCTGATGGCCGGATGCCCGGTCATGTTGAAGGGCATGGTCCACGGATACCAGTGCGCGCGCACGTTCTCGTAGGGCTGGCCGTCGATGTCGAGCGGCGCGAACAGGTCCTGCTCGAGCGCCACCGCGGAGCGCGTGAGCGTGGGCATGGCAAGCAGGTCGGCGCGCTCGAACAGCGCCTGCACGCGCTTGAACAGCTGTGAGCGCGCGAACATCGCCTCCTGGTATTCGACGCCGCTCACGCCGGCCGCCGATTCGACCTGGCGCCGGAAGGTCTCGCTGAAGCTGTCGGGATGCCGCTCGACCAGCGGACCGAAGCGCGCGCGCCACACCGTGTGGTTGATCGCGCGCCAGATCGGCTCGACCTCGAAGCCTGCGCCGTCGAAGTATTCGATGCTTGCACCCAGATCCTTCAGCGTGCGCAGCGCGGCCTCGAAGTTGCGCGCCACGTCGGCCGACACCGGCCGGCCCGGCGGCGCGGCGCAGCACAGCACGCGGCGGCCGCGCAGGTCGCCGGAGCTGGCGGCGGCCGCCACGTAGTCGTGCGAACGCAGGCCGATGGACCAGGGATCGACCGGCGACGGCCCGGCCATCGCCTGCAGCATCAGCGCGGTGTCGCCCACGGTGCGGGTCATCGGCGTGACGTAGGTCTGGTTGCCGTAGAGGTCCTGCGCCTGGCTGTGCGGGATCACGCCGACCGACTGCTTGATGCCGACCACGCCGTTGCAGGCGGCCGGGATGCGCGTGGAGCCGCCGCCGTCGGTGGCGACCGCGAGCGGCGCGATGCCCGCGGCGACCGCGGCCGCGGCGCCGCCGCTCGAACCGCCGCAGGTGCGCGCGAGGTTCCACGGGTTGCGCGTGCTGCCGAACAGCGGCGAGTTGGTCAGCGGGCCCGAGCCGAACTCGGGCGTGGTGGTCTTGCCGATCAGGATCGCGCCGTGGGCGCGCAGCCGCGCCACGCTCACGGCGTCTTCGCTCGGCACGTTGTCGCGGTGGATCACGGCGCCGAAGGTGGTGGCCACGCCCTCGGTGTTGACGAGGTCCTTCACGGTGAACGGAATGCCGTGCAGCGCGCCGAGCGGCCGGCCGGCCGCGATGGCGTCCTCGGCGCGGCGGGCCTCGGCCAGCGCGCGTTCGGGCGTCAGGGTGATGAAGCAGTTGAGCGTGGGCTGCAGGCGCTCGGCGCGCGCGAGCACCGCCGTCACCAGCTCGACCGGCGAGAGCTGGCGCGCGCGGATCAGGCCGGCCAGCTCGCTCGCGGGCGTGAAGAAGAGCGAATCGTCGGGCATGGACATCGAGCCTTCGTGCGTGCTATTCGTCGATGACGATGCCGGCCGCCTTGACGATCGGCTCCCAGTTCCTGCGCTCGCGCTGCGCCCGCTGCGCGAGCTCGGCGCGGCCCTCGGCATGGGCGACCAGCCCGGCCGCCTCGAGGCTGCGCGCGAGCTCGGGCTTGGCCGCGGCCGCGAGGAAGCCGCGCTCCAGCGCCGACAGCGCGGCAGCCGGCGTGCCCGCGGGCGCATAGACCGCATACCAGCTCGTGGCCGCGACGAACTCGCCGAAGCCCTGCTCCTTGGCCGTGGGCACGTCGGGCAAAGCCGGCAGCCGCCTGTCGCCGCTCAAGCCGAGGAACTTGATCTTGCCGCCCTTGTAGAGCGGCATCATGCTGGCCGCCGCATCCCAGCCCATCGACAGCTCGCCGCCGACCACGTCGATCAGCATCGGCGAGGCGCCGCGGTAGGCCACGGGCGTGAGCTCGAAGCCCTGCGCCTTGGCGAGCGCGAAGGCGCCCAGGTGGCCCGAGCTGCCGATGGTCGCGAGGCCCAGCGTCGCCTTGCTCGGGTTCTTCTTCGCCCATTCGACGTACTGCTTCATCGAGCTGTAGGGCTGACCGGCGCCGGTGACGACCGCGGTGGGAATCTCGACCAGCAGCGAGACCGGCACCAGGTCCTTGTCGGCGTCGTAGCCCGGCGTCTTGTAGGTCAGCGGCAGGATGGTGAGCAGCGGCGACGGCGCGAGGTAGAGCGTGAGGCCGTCGGGCTTGGCCTTCTTGACCGTGTCCCAGGCCAGGCGCGCCGAGGCGCCGGGCTTGTTGTCGACCACGATGCTGCCGAAGCCCGCGTCCTTGAGCTGCTCGGCATAGAGGCGCGCGACCGTGTCGGCCGCGCCGCCGGCCGCATAGCCGACGACGATGCGCAGGTTGCCGCCCGCGAGGCCCGGCGGCAGCTGGGCCTGGGCCGTTGGAAGGACGCAGGCCGCGAGGGCCGCGACGGCAAGGGATCGGCGGATGAAGGACGGCATGGAAGACCTCGCGGTGAAAAAGTAAGGGGGATCGCTCAACCGAGCGCCTGCTCGACCAACGCTGCGACATCGAGCAGGTAGTGGTCGTCGTACCAGCGGCCCACGAGCTGCAGCCCGATCGGCAGGCCGATGGCGCTGCGGCCGCAGGGCATCGACAGCGCGGGATGGCCCGTGAGGTTCATCGGGTAGGTGTAGGGATACCAGGCGCCGCGCACGGTGCCCGCGGGCCGGCCGGCGATCTCGATCTCGCCGCTCACGTCCATGTCGATGGGCAGCGGCGGCGCCGACAGCGTGGGCGACACCAGCACGTCGAAGCGTTCGAACAGCGCCTGCAGCTCGTTGAAGCAGCGGGTCTTGGCGAAGGTGGCCTCGTGCAGGTCGACGGCCGTGTGGCGCCGGCCCTTTTGCACCGCGTCGATCAGCGAGGCATCGAGCCGGTTGCCGAAGCGCTCGAGGTTGGCGCCCACGCGCGCGGCCAGCAGCGACTGCAGCACCACCAGGAAATGCTTCTCGAGCGAGACGAAATCGAGCTGCACGGTCTCGACGCTGGCGCCCTCGCGCGCCATCGCCTGCACGGCCGCGCCCGCGATGGCCTCCACCTCGGGATCGACGCGGTTGCCCGCGCTCGGCAGCCAGGCCACGCGCAGCCCGCGCAGCGAAACGGGCGCGGCACGGCGCGGCGGCGCGCTGCCCGCGCCCCAGGGATCGCGCGCATCGAAGCCCGCGATGGCCTCGAACAGCAGCCGGGTGTCGGCCACGTCGCGCGCCATCGGACCGGTGAAGGAGTTGGCCGAATAGAGGTCGGGCGCCTGCAGGTGCGGCACCACGCCGAGCGTGGCCTTGAGGCCGACGATGCCGCAGCAGGCCGCGGGAATGCGGATCGAGCCGCCGCCGTCGGTGCCCAGCGCCAGCGGCCCCATGCCGGCCGCCACCGCGGCCGCGGCACCGCTGCTCGAGGCGCCGGGCGTATAGGCCGGGTTGAGGGGATTGAGCGTGCGGCCGAACAGCGGCGCCGTCGGCACCTGCTTGTGGCCGAACTCGGGCGTGAGGGTCTTGCCGATCAGGATCGCGCCCGCGGCCTTGGCGCGCGCCACGGCCACCGCGTCGTCCTTGGGCACGAAGTCCTCGTAAATCGCCGAGCCCATGGTGGTGCGCACGCCGGCCGTCAGCGTCAGGTCCTTGACCGAATAGGGAATGCCATGCAGCGGGCCCAGCGATTCACCGGCCATCACGGCTGCCTCGGCGCGGCGCGCGGCGTCCAGCGCCTCGTCGGCGGTCACGGTGATGAAGGCATTGAGCTCGCGGCGCGCCTCGATGCGCGCGAGCGCAGCCTGCACGATCTCCACCGGCGAGGCTTCCTTGCGCCGCACCAGCGCGGCCAGCGCCACGGCGCCGTGCTCCATCAGATCCATGGTCGTTCCTCGAAGTCGGGAGTCAGAGCATCCAGCGGCCGCCGTCGATCAGCAGCGTCTGGCCCGTGATGAAACGGGCGTCGTCGCCCGCCAGGAAGGCCACGGCCGCGGCCACGTCGCGCGGCGCGCCGATGAAGCCCGCGGGCGTGTCGGCCACGATGCGCGCGAGCACCTCGGGATTGAGCTGGTCGTGCGCGCGGGTGCGGATCGCGCCGGGGCACACGGCATTGACCGTGACGCCGTGTGGCGCGAGTTCGCGCGCCAGCGAGCGCGTGAAACCCACCACGCCCATCTTGGCGGCCGCGTAGTCGGCCAGGCCCACGTCGCCGACGAAGGCCGCGTCGGTGCTCATGTTGACGATGCGGCCGAAGCCGCGCGCCTTCATGCCGGGCGCCACGCGCCGCGAGGCACGCATGGCCGTGAGCAGCGAGACCTCGAGCACGAAGCGCCAGACCTCCTCCCGCGATTCGACGAAGGGCGCGCCGCGTTCGCGCGCGCTCTGGCCGACGTTGTTGAAGAGGATGTCGACCGGACCGAAGGCCGATTCCACGCCGTCGAAGAAGGCCGAGACCACCGCCGCATCGGTGCAGTCGCCGCTCACGCGCAGGCAGCGCGAGGCCAGGCCGGGCGCGACGCCATCGCCGGCCAGTTGCGCGTCGAGCGGCGCGCAGTCGAGGTCGAGCACCGCGACGCGCGCGCCCCGCCCCAGGAACTCCATCACCGCGGCGGCGCCGATGCCCTGCCCGCCCCCGGTGACCACCGCCACGCGCCGATCGAATGTCATCGCGGGCCTTTCAGTGGAAGGTGCGGCCGCCATCGACGGCGAGCGCGGTGCCGGTGATGTAGCTGGCGCCCGGGCCGCTGAGGTAGAGCACGGCCTCGGCCACTTCCTCGGGCGCCGCGATGCGGCCCAGTGCGTAGCGCTCGCGGATCTCGGCCAGCGCGCGCTCGGGATCATCGGCGTTCTCGTAGCTGGTGCGGAACAGCGGCGTGTCGATCGCGCCCGGGCAGACCGCGTTGACGCGGATGCCGTCGGCCGCGGTCTCGATCGCGAGCGACTTGCCGAACATGATGACCGCGGCCTTGCTCGCGCAGTAGGCGGTGCGGTTGGGCAGCGGCCGCAGGCCGGCGCCCGAGGCGATGTTGACGATGCTGCCGCCGCCGGCCGCGCGCAGGTGCGGCAGCGCGGCGCGGCACACCAGCATCGGACCGGTGAGGTTGACGGCCAGCACGCGCGCCCATTCCTCGTCGCTGGTGGCCTCGAGGGATCTCAGCGCATCGATGCCGGCCGAGTTGACCAGCGCGTCGACGCCGCCCAGCCACTGCGCGGCGCGGTCCACCGCGGTGCGCACGGCCGGCGCGTCGCTCACGTCGCATTCGAGCGCCAGCGCCGCCTCGCCGAGCAGGCGCACGGCGTCGGCGAGCGCGGCCGTGTCGCGGTCGAGCAGCGCCACGCGCGCGCCGCGCGCCACCGCCATGCGCGCGACCGCGAGGCCGATGCCGCTGGCACCGCCGCTCACGATCAGCTGGCGCGGCGCCGGGGTGGCGACGGTGTTCATGCGGCCACCGCGGCCCGCAGGCGCGGGCGCATGTCGTCGGAGATGCGGTCGCAGCGGTCGATCCACACGTCGGAATGCGCGAGCGCATGCTCGATCAGGCCCTCGAGCACCTTGAGCCGCGAGGGCTGGCCGATGATCTGCGGATGCATGCCGACCATCATCATGCGGTCCTCGGCATGCAGCACGTCGAACTCGCTCTTCCAGGCCTCGAGCGCGGCCGAGGGCGCCTGCAAGGTGCGGCCCGGCAGCGTGATCGAGTACTGGAAGAAGGGTGCGTCGTCGAGCACCCAGCGGAACGGCAGCTCGACGATGTCGGTGCGCTGGCCGCCGATCTCGAGCAGGTAGGGCGAGTCGTCGTCGAAGAAGTTCGAGGAGTAGTCGAAGCCGTACTCCTTGATCAGGTCGAGCGTGATGGCGCTGAACTCGGCCGCGGGCGAACGCCAGCCGCGCGGGCGGCCGCCGGTCAGGCGGGTCAGCACCTCGAGGCCCTTCTCCATCTCCTCGCGCTCCTCCTCGGGCGTGAGGCCGACGATCCAGCGATGGCTGTAGCTGTGGTGCGCCACCTCGTGGCCGCGGTCGATCACCTCGCGCATCAGCTCGGGATGCTTCTCGGCCACCTCGCCCGGCACGAAGAAGGTCGAGTGGATGCCGTAGCGCTCCAGCAGCTTGAGGATGCGCGGCATGCCGACCTTCCAGCCGTAGGCGCCCTGCGACATCAGGATCGGCCGCTGCGCGTTGGCGGGATCGCGGCCGGTCCACATGGTCTCGGCGTCGAGGTCGAAGGTCAGCATGAGCGGGAAGCCTTTGCTCGTGGTGGGCATCGCGAAGTCCTGGGGAAGAAGAGGAAGAAGGGTCTAGACGTGCTTGTGGAAGCCGGTCCAGCGTTCGGCCAGCAGCAGCACGATGCCGGTGGCCACGATCAGCAGGGTGGAGACCGCGGCGACGCTGGGGTCGACGCCCTGCTCCACCGAGGTGAAGATCTTCACGGGCAGGGTGGTCTGGCTCGCCGAGAGCAGGAACACCGACACCGGCACGTTGTCGAGCGAGGTGATGAAGGCGAACAGGCCGCCGGCCACGAGGCCAGGCTTGACCAGCGGCAGGGTGACCAGCCGGAAGCTCGTGAAGCCGTCGGCGCCGAGCACGCGCGCCGCGTCTTCGAGCGACTCGTCGACCGCCGCCAGGCTGCCGAGGCTGGCGCGCACCACGTAGGGCACGGTGATGACCACGTGCGCGAGCCACAGGCCCAGCGAGTTGCCGCGCAGGCCGGTCATCGTGTAGTACTGCAAGAGCGCCACGCCGAGCACCACCGAGGGCAGCACCAGCGGCGCCATGAACAGCGAGGTCAGCGCGGCCGCGCCCGGCACCATGCGGCGGTGGATCGCATAGGCGGCGATCAGGCCCAGCACCAGCGCGGCGGCGGTCGAGGCGGCGGCGAGCCAGAGGCTGGTCCAGGCGGCCGAGAGGTATTCGGGATCGCGCAGCACCACCTCGAACCAGTGCAGGGTCAGGCCCTTGGGCGGAATCGTGAGGTAGGCGGTCTTGCTGAAGGCCGCGAGCACCACCACCAGCACCGGGATCTGCAGGAATACGACCACCGCGATGGCGGTGGCGGCGAGGCCCAGGCCCTGGCGCTGCGTTTCGGTCAAGGTGCTCATGCCTGGCCTCCCCAGCGCTTGAGCAGCCGGCTCGACAGCGCGATCACGGCCAGCGTGAGCGCGGTCAGCACGAAGGACATGGCGGCGCCGGCCGGCCAGTCGAGCGTCTGCAGGAAGTCGTCGTAGATCAGCGTGGCCATGACCTTGTAGGTGGCGCCGCCGAGCATGCGCGGCGTGACCAGCGCGCTGATGGTGAGCACGAACACCAGGATCGAGCCCGAGAGGATGCCGGGCGCGCTCATCGGCAGCGTGATCGACCAGAACACGCGCAGCCGGCTCGCGGCCAGGGTGTAGGCGGCCGACTGCACGTCCTTCGGGATCGCCTGGATCGCGGGCACCAGCATCAGCACCATGAAGGGCAGGAAGATGTGCGACATGCCGACCAGCAGGCCGAACAGGTTGAACATCATGCGGATCGGGCGCTCGATCAGGCCGATGTCGATCAGCAGGTTGTTGATGAGGCCGCGGTTGGCCAGCAGCGCGATCCAGCCGAAGGAGCGCACCACGAGGTTGAGCAGCATCGGGAAGATCACGAGCATGGTCAGCGCGAGCCGCATGCGCGGGCCCGCGTTGGCGATGTAGTAGGCCAGCGGATAGCCGAGCACGAGGCAGATCGCGGTGACGCCGAAGCCCAGCACCAGCGTGCGCAGCACCACCTCGCGGTAGTACTCGTCGGTGAGGATGCTGGTGTAGTTGGCCAGCGTCCAGCCGCTGGCGATGCCGCTGCCGGGCACGTAGGGATGCAGGCTCAGCGGCACCATCAGCAGCACCGGCGCGACGAAGGCCAGCAGCAGCACCAGCAGCAGGGGCGAGGCCAGCAAGGCGCCGGCGGTGTGGCGCGATCTCATGCCGCGGCGTTCACGTAGACATGGCGCGGATCGATCGCCACACCGACCGGCGCGCCGACCTCGAGGCCGGCATGCGGGCCGTTGGTGGCGGCCTCGGCGATCAGCTCGATGCCGCCGAGGGCCAGCAGGTACTGCACGCGCGAGCCGACGAAGGAACGCATCGCGACGCGGGCTTCGTAGCGCGGCAGGTTCGCGGCGTCGGAGAGGTCTTGCGCGCCGAGAAAGCGGATGTCCTCCTGGCGCACGACCACGTCGACCGCGGCGCCATCGGCAATGCCTTCGGCCTGGGCCACGGCGAGCACCGGGCCGTCGCGCAGTTGCACCGTAGCGCCCCCCGCTCCGACGCGCGCGAGCTTCCCGCCGAGCCGGTTGGGCCGGCCCATGAAGCTCGCGACGAAGCCCGTGGCCGGGCGGTGGTAGATGGCCTCGGGCGTGTCGAACTGCTGCACCACGCCATGGGCCAGCACGCAGACCCGGTCGGACATCGACATGGCCTCGCCCTGGTCGTGCGTGACGAACAGCGTGGTGATGCCGACCTCGCGCTGCAGCCGCTTGAGTTCGATCTGCATCTCGTCGCGCAGCGCGGCATCGAGGTTGGACAGCGGCTCGTCGAACAGCAGGATGCTCGGGCGCGGCGCGATCGAGCGCGCCACCGCCACGCGCTGCTGCTGGCCGCCCGAGAGCTGGCGCGGCAGCCGGTCGCCCAGCGCCGAGAGGCGCACGCTGGCCAGCGCCTGCTCGACGCGGCGCGTGAGTTCCGCGCCCTGCACGCCCTGGCGACGCAGGCCGAAGGCGACGTTCTCGAACACGCTCATGTGCGGGAACAGCGCATAGGACTGGAACACCAGGCCGATGTTGCGCTTGTTGGTGGGCAGCGCGGTGACGTCGCGGCCGTCGATCAGGATGCGGCCGCCCGTGGGCTCGATCAGGCCCGCCACCATGCGCAGCACCGTGGTCTTGCCGCAGCCCGAGGGGCCGAGCAGCGAGATGAATTCGCCGTCGTGGACCGACAGCGAGACCGAGGAAGCGGCGACGTGTCCGGGGTAGCGCTTCTCGAGGCGCTCCAGCGTGAGTGCGGGCATTGGGCGTACGGGATCGTGGGAACGGCGGCGGCGCTCAGCGCGCGACTTCGCGCTGCCAGCGGCGGGTCCACTCGGGCATGGACTTCGCGACCTGCTCGGGGTCGGGCAGCCAGAGCTTGTCGAAGGTCTCCTTGTACGGAACGATCTTCGCGGCCTTGTCGCTGAGCTTGACCTGCGTGTTGACCGGGCCCGCGTACTTGCGCTCGGCGAAGCAGGCCTGGCCTTCCTTCGACAGCACCTCGTCGATGTACTTGAGCGCGAGCGCCGGCGACTTCGCGCCCTTGGGAATCACCAGCGCGGGCAGGATGCCGACCGCGCCTTCCTTCGGATAGACGATCGCGAGCGGCAGGCCCTTGTCGATGGCCGAGCCCGCGCGGTCGGGGTACCAGACGGCGGCGGCGATCTCCTGGCGCTCGAACAGCGAGACGATCTGGTCGGCCTGCGTGTAGAGCGTGACCGAGGCCTTGGCGATCGGCTTCACGGCCGCGAAGCCGGCATCCATGTTGGTCAGCTCGCCGCCCTTCATGCGGTTGAGCGCCATCAGGAACTGCGAGCCCGAGGTGCCGCTGATGTCGCCGATGGCGAGGCGGCCGTCGTACTCGGGCTTGGCGAGATCGGCCCAGGAGGTGGGCGGGGTCTTGATCTGCTTCGTGTCGTAGACGATGACGGTGGCGCCCGTCATGAACACGATGTACTGGCCGTCCTTGTCGAGCGCGCGCGGCGAGATGTCGGCGGCATTCGCGAGCCTGGACTTGTCGATGGTTTCGAGCAGCTTCTCGTTCTTGAGCTGCGCGGCGAGCGAGTTGTCGATGTAGACCACGTCGAAGTCGGACTTGCCGCCGGTCGCGCGGATGGCCGCGGCGAACTGCGAGGAGCTGCCGAGCTTGAGCGCCACCTTGGCGCCGGTCTTCTTCTCGAACGAAGAGATATGGCAGGTCTTCGAGTCGTCGGCGAAGGAGCCGCCGAAGATGCCGACCACCAGCTCCTCGGCGTGCAGCGCGCCCGACATCAGCAAGGAGGCAAAGCCCAGGGACAGGCAACGTGCGAGCGCGGTTTTCATGGAAGCGACTCCTGTGAGAGCGAAGGCTGGAGGGGATCGAAGCGCGATGCGATTCACTTTATCTTTTGCAAAAGATAAACGCAAGGCATTTAAGATAGGTACCAACCCGCTGCCGCGCGATGCACCAGAACGCGTCGCGAACGCACGGAATTCGCCATCGAAAGGACGCCATGCAGCACAAGGACGATGCATCGAAGAGCCCGCCGCGACCCCGCGGTGCCAAGGCGCGCGAAGCGCTCGAGGTTCCCGCGCCCGAGGCCTTGCAACCCGCGACCGGCGGCGACCTCGTCGAGCGCGGCATCCGGCAATGGCGCACCGAGCGGCCCGACATCGACAGCAGCGGCAAGGCGGTGGTCGGCCGGCTGCTGCGGCTCGAGGAGGTGGTGCTGCGCACCATCAACGCGGTGCTGCAGCCCTTCGGCATCAAGTACCAGGAGTACGCGGTGCTCGCGACCTTGCGCGTGGCCGGCGCGCCCTACCGGCTGTCGCCCTCGCGGCTGCAGAGCACGCTGCTGTTCACCTCGGGCGGGCTGTCGAACCTGCTCAAGCGGCTCGAGCAGGAAGGGCTGGTCAAGCGCTCGATCCATCCCGACGACGGCCGCGGCGTGCTGGTGAAGCTCACGGCCAAGGGCATGCGGCTGGCCGACGAGACGATGCCCAAGCACGCCGCCGCCGAGCTGCATCTGCTGCGCATGTTCGACACCGGCCAGCGCGAGGCGCTCGCCGGCCTGCTGAGCCAGATGATGACGGGCAATGCGCCCGAGACCGGCCCCGAGCCGGGCTGAAACCTCAGAGCAGACCGAGCGTCATCGCCTTCAGGGTCGCGGCCGCACGCGTGGTGCAGCCGAGCTTGCGGAAGATGTTCTCGAGGTGCGCGCGCACCGTGCTCGGGCTGATGCCGAGCGTGCGCGCCGCCTCCTTGTTGCTCTCGCCGAGGCTGATGCGGCCCAGCACCTCGACCTCGCGCGACGAGAGCAAGGCATTGGCTTCGCCCTGCGCGGCGGGCGTCTTCGCGGCCACCGATTCGCGACCCGTCAACGCGGCGACGGCGGCCGCATCGAGCCGGCCCTGCTCCGCCTCGCGACGCAGTTGCGCCTGCGCCTCCTCGGCTGCCAGCGCGGGCCGGCCCGGCGCGCCCGTGTGCAGCAGCACCCAGTGCACCGCCGCGGCCAGCACGCGCTCGGCCGTGCCGATCGCCGCGCCCTTCACGCCGCGGAAGAAGCCCGAGCCATCGAGCCGCTCGTCGACGAAGGAAGCGATCTCGGCCTCGGCCCGCAAGGTCTCGATGCGGCGCGCGGCGCGTTCGGTCCAGTAGGGCACGAGGCGCAGCCGCTCCTTGTCGGCCTCGCTGCGCAGCCTGGGCGAATCCCAGACCGCGTTCGGCACCGAGGCACGGCCGATGCCATGGATCAGCGCGGCGCGCCGCACCTGCTCGCAGGCCGCGGCATCGAGCCCCAGGCCAGCGGCGCAGGCGGCGGCCGCTTCGGCCACGCGGCGCGAGAAGCCGGTCATCCACGGCAGCTTGAGATCGATCACGTCAGCGATCAGCTCGAGCGGCGCCACCGCATCGCGCAGCGCGCCCTCGGGCGCCTGCAGGTCGGCCGCGGCGCCCTGGTCGAGCGCGTGCAGCCAGTCGACCGCGTGCTGCCGCGCGACCTGGACCAGCGCCGCGGGATAGCGCCCGTCGGCGCGCTCGGCGATCTGGCGCAGCGCGCTCTGCAGGCCATGCGTGCGCGAGAAGATCTCGAGATCGCCCGCGAGCGTGGCCAGGTACACCGCCTCCGGAATATGCGGCGCGGCCAGGCCCGCGGGTTTGCCGCTGCCGTCGAAGTTCTCGAACATGTGGCGCAGCGGCCGCTCGACCGCCTCGGGCAGGCCGAGGAAGCGCGCGATCTCGCCCGACACCTCGCAATGGATCTCGGCCAGCGAGCCGACCGTGCCCGCGAAGGCCGCGGCCTCGCGCGCCGAGGCCGTCGCGAGCATCGCGCGGCGCCCGCCGACGTCGTCGCCGAGCAGGTCGGAGAACTCGGGCGCATTGGCGGTGCAGCCCGACCAGCGCAGCAGCGCGACGCAGGCCGCGTGGCCCTGCGCCACCTCGTCCCGGCCCATCGCCTGTGCCAGCCGCGCGGCGATCCAGGCCACGCGCGCCGAGTGGTCGATGGGCTGGCCCATGCTGAGGTCGCCGACGAAGGCGAGCGCCTTGATGGCATCGAAGAGCGGGACGTGGGCGATGGGCTGCAAGGCAATGGATCCGGTAGACGGCGGGGCGCCGGCACCTTACTTCGACTGGCGCACGGCGTCCAGGATCACCTCGGCCACCTTCGCGGGCTGCGACTGCTGCGGCACGTGGCTGGTGTTCAGCGTGGTCACGTGCGCGCCGATGCGCTTCGCCATGTCGCGCTGCAGCGCGGGCTGGATCATGTGGTCGGCGCTGCTGACGATGTACCACGAGGGCTTGGTCTTCCAGGCGGCGGCCGACACCTTCTGCTCGAAGGCCTTGGCCTGGATCGGGCCCTGCGTCACGGCCATCACGCGCGTGGTCGCGGCCGGCAGGTCCTGCGCGAAATGCTGGCTCATGCCCTCGGGCGTGAGGCGCAGGAAGCCCGAGGCGTCGGCCGCGATGTGCGCGAAGCCGGGCGGCGCGGGATAGTCCTTGCCGAGCTCGCCCGAGTTCTGGCCCGCGTCGGGCGCGAAGGCCGCCACGTAGACCAGCGAGGCGACCTTGTCGTTGCCGCCGGCCTCGGTGATCACGGTGCCGCCCCACGAGTGGCCGACCAGCACCACCTTGCCGGGCTGGGCATCGATGGCGCGCCTGGCGGCGGCCACGTCGTCCTCGAGCGAGGTCAGCGGGTTCTGCACCGAGACGACGTTGACGCCCTTGGCCTGCAGCAGCGGGATCACCTTGGCCCAGTCGGAGCCATCGGCGAAGGCGCCGTGCACCAGCACCACGCTGGGCGATGCGTTGGCGGCGGCGGCCGGGCCCGCCGCGCTGGCGGCCGTGACGGAGAACGAAAGGCCGACGGCCAGGGCGGCGGCGGCGAGTTGGAGGCGTTGGAAGTGCTTCATGAGGGGGTCTTGGCAAGGGAGTGACGGAAGCCGCTACTGTCGGCCGGGGCGCCTTTTCGCGCCATTGGACGAATGTCCGATCGCCCCCTCCCCGCCCCCTCAGAACTTGTAGTTCAGCGTCGCCACCGCATTGCGCGGCGTGCCCGCGAAAGCCTGCCCGTCGATGTTGACGTTGTAGCGCTTGTCGAACAGGTTCTCGATGTTGAGCTGCAGCGACAGCTGCGGCGAAACCGCGTAGCGCGCCATCAGGCTGAAGACGGCGCGCGAGCCCTGCGTGTAGCGCATATCGACGTCGCCCACGCTGAACGGGTAGTACACGCGGTTCTGCCAGTTGAGGCCGCCGCCGACCGTGAGCTGGTGCCAGCGGCCCGGCAGCCGATAGGTGGTGAACAGCGTGGCCAGCGTGGTCGGCATGGTGGGGTTGATGCGGTCGCCGCTGCCCTCGCGCCCGAGCGTGCGCGCGATGCCTGCGTTGACCTGCCAGCGCTCGGCCAGCTCGCCCGACAGCTGCAGCTCGATGCCCTTGGTGACGACGCCGCGCGCGCCGTAGTAGGCGCCATCGGTCGAGCCGGGCACGAGGCGGGTGCCGTCGCGCTGCGCCACGTTCTCCTGCTCGGAGCGGAACAGCGCGAGCGAGCTGTTCAGCCTGCCGTTCAGGTGTTCGCCCTTGAGGCCGATCTCGTAGCTCTTGCCGGTCACCGGGTCGAGGTACCTGCCGCTGGTGTCGCGGTAGTTCTGCGGCTGGAAGATGTCGGTGTAGCTCGCGTAGGCCGAGTAGTGCTCGCCCAGGTCGTAGACCAGGCCCGCATAGGGCGTCAGCACTTCATGGCGGCGCGTGGTCCGGTCGTCGGCCGTGAGGCGGGTGGCACGCCAGTCGTTCTGGCGCGCGCCGAGGATGAACTTGAGCGAATCGGTGACCGAGAAGCGCGCGGCGCCGTAGTAGCCGGTCTGCCGCAGCTTGTCGATGCCCGACACCTTGAGTTCGCCCCAGCTCGGCTCGGGATAGCCGCCGTTCCAGAGGTAGAAATTGCCGACCTCGGGCAGCGCGCTCAGGCGCACGTGGTTGGCCTGCACGTAGCGCGACTGGGTGTTGCTCAGGCCCAGCACCAGCTCGTGCCGGCGCCCCAGCAACTCGAACGGGCCGGTGGCCTGCAGGTCGAGGCTGTTCTGGCGGAATTCGTGCTCGAAGTAGCCAGGTAGCGAGCCCAGCCCCGTGCCGGTGAGGCGGTCGAGGTCGCCGAACAGGTAGAGCAGCTTGGCGTTCTGCTTGCTCTGGCGGTGCGAGGCATTGGCCTTGAGCTTCCAGCCGTTGCCGAAGGCGTGCGTGAGGTTCGCGAACAGCGTGGTGTTGGTCGCGTCCCAGTGGGTCCAGGGCGTGCCGATGCTCTTCGAAGCGGCCCAGTTCGCGGGGCCGCCGTCGCCGAAGGTCAGCGGCAGGCCGCCCCAAGTCGATCCGTTCGGGCGGCTGGCCTGGGAGTCGATGCCCACGCTCAGCGAGGTGTCGGGCGTGAGGTCGGCATCGACCACGCCATACAGCACGTGCTTGCGGCCCTGGTAGCGCTCGAGGAAGGAGTCGCGGTCCTCGGTCATGCCGATGACGCGGGCGCGCACGCGGCCGTCCTCGGTCAGCGGGGTCGAGAGGTCGACGGTGCCGCGGCGCAGGTTCCACGAGCCCAGCGCCAGCGAGGCGCTGCCGGCGAACACCTTGCTGTCGGCGTGCTTGCGCACCAGGTTGACCGAGGCCGAGGGATTGCCGGCGCCGGTCAGCAGGCCGGTAGCGCCGCGCACGATCTCGATGCGGTCGTACAGCACCGGGTCGTTGTTGGAAGCGCCGAAGAAGTCGGTGGTGACCGTGGTCGGCACGCCGTCGTACTGGTAGTTGTCGATGTAGAAGCCGCGCGCGTAGAGGTCGGTGCGGTCGCTGTCGGAGCTGACCGCGAACACGCCGGTGACGCTCTTCATGGCCTGCCCGAGCGAGAGCAGGTTCTGGTCCTCGATCTGCTGGCGCGTGAGCACGGTGACCGACTGCGGCGTTTCGCGCGGCGACAGCGCCAGGCCGGTGGCCGCGGCGGTGGCGCGCGTGGCGTACGAGCCGGTGCCTTCGGTGGTGCCGCTGCGGTCGGCCTCGGCCGTGACGGTGACCGGTGCGAGCGTGCCGATGCCGGTCTGCGCACCGGTGGCGGCATCGGCACCCGCTTCGCGCCGGCCCAGCGTGTAGCTGCCGTCGCTGCGCGCCACCACCTGCAGGCCGCTGCCCTCGAGCAGGCGCTCGATGGCCTCGCGCGCGGTGTAGCGGCCCGAGACCGCGGGGCTGCTGCGCCCCTGCGTCAGCGCGGGATCGAAGGACAGCGCGATGCCATTGCCGACCGCGAAGCTGGCGAGCGTGCGGCCCAGCGGGCCGGCCGGAATGTTGTAGGCCCGGGGCACCGCGGCATCGAGCGGCGAAGGTTCGGCCGCCAGGGCCGGCGGCGCGGCCAGCCCGGCGAGGGCGAAGGCCATCAGCGCGTGGCGCAGGGCGGCGTGGAAGCGGCGCTCCGCGCTGGCGCGCGGAACGGACGGACGGGATGCGGACATGGAGACGGGCCTTTCGGTTGGCAGCGGTGGGTTCTTCCCCTCCTTGCCAGCCGAAACGAAAAAAAGTCTCACCCCTGGGCGGAAATATTTCTGGCCACCAGCGTGACCCAGTAGCCACGCAGCCGCGTGAGCGCGTCCACCGGATAGGTCGACACCAGCATGCGCAGCACGCGATCGGTGTCGTCCAGCGGGAAGGCGCCCGAGATGCGCAGCCCGGCCACGGCCGCCTCGCAATGCAGCGCGCCGGGCCGGTAGCGCGACAGCTCGGCCGCGAAATCGGCCAGCCGCATCGCGTCGGCCAGCAGCATGCCCCGGGTCCACGCCACGCGGCTCTCGTCCGCGGGCGCGAAGGCCTCGATGCCGTCGGCGCCGAAGCGGGTCTGCTGCCCGGCCGGCAGCACGCGCGACGCGCCGCGCTCGGGCGTGACGCGCACCGTGCCCTCGAACACCGCGACCGCGGTCGCGCCCTCTTCCTCCCTGCGCACGCTGAAGCGCGTGCCCAGCGCCTCCAGCGTGCCGCCGCCGGCCTGCACGCGGAACGGCCGGTGCGCCGCGGCGGTGTCGGGCGCGGTCTCGACCAGGATCGCGCCCGCATGCAGCACGAGCAGACGCTGCGCGGCGTCGAAGCGCACGTCGACCGCGCTCGCGGTGTCGAGCGTGAGGCGGCTGCCGTCGGCGAGCTGGAGCTCGCGACGCTCGCCGGTGGCGGTGCGGTGCTCGGCGGTCCAGCCGCGTTCGCCCGCGAAGCGCCAGACCAGCCAGCCCGCGGGCATGGCCGCCAGCAGCGCGGCCAGCCGGCCGATGGCGGCGCGGCGGCCGCCATGGCGCGAGGAGCGTGCGAGCGACGGCATGGCCAGCGCCGACGGCAGGCCGCCGAGCTTGTTCATCAGCAGCTCGGCGCGCGCCCAGGCACGGGCATGGTCGGGATGGCTCTGGCGCCAGCGCTCGCAGGCGCGGCGGTCGGCATCGGTCGCGGCGCTGTCGTGCAGGCGCATCAACCACTCGGCGGCTTCATCGAGCACGCGCGGCGGCAGCGCCGCCGATGGCGCGTCGACGATGGAGGACGGCAGCGCGCTCACGCCATCAGCGCCAGGCAGCCGCGGAAGCCCTGCTGCATGTAGCGCTTGACCGTGACCAGCGACACGCCGAGCTCGCGCGCGATGTCCTCGTACTTCAGGCCCTCGATCTGCGACAGCAGGAAGGCACGCCGCGCGGCCGGCTTGAGGCTGTCGAGCATGGCGTCGATCTCGTGCAGGGTCTGCAGGATGATCAGCCGCTGCTCGGGCGATGGCGCCTCGGGCTCGGGCATCACGGCCAGCGCCTCGAGGTAGGCGCGCTCGAGCGCCTGGCGCTGGTACCAGTTCACCAGGATGTTCTTGGCCACGCTCGTGAGGTAGGCGCGCGGCTGCGCGATCACCTCGGGGTTGCGCGCGGTCAGCAGCCGCGCGAAGGTGTCCTGCGCCAGGTCGGCCGCGTCGAAGGAATTGCCGAGCTTCCTGCGCAGCCACGACTGGAGCCAGCCGTGGTGGTCGCTGTAGAGGGAGTGGACTTGCTGGAAGTCGGCTTCGGCGGCGGGAATGGCGGACACGGCAAACGGCGTTGGCGGCCGGGCTGCCGCGCACAAATAAGAATTGTTCTCATTTTAGACGGATGCCTGCGCCCTCGCCCTCCGCCGCCGGCTCAGAGCCTGGGCGTGTACTTCACCGTGAACATCACGTTGCGCGGGTCGCCGTAGTTGTTGTTGCCGTTGGTCTCGTTGAAGGCCGGGATGTAGTAGCGCTTGTCGAACACGTTGTAGACGTTGAGCGCCAGGCTCAGCTCGGGCGTCGCCTGGTAGGCCACGCGCGCGCTCCAGACCATGAAGCCCGGCACCTTGAACGAGCGGTCGTAGCCCAGCGTGCTGCTCTGCACCGTGAAGCCGCCGCCCACGCTGAGCCGGCTCCATGCGCCTGGCAGCCGGTAGTCGCTCCACACGCGCAGCATGTGCCGCGGCGTCCACTGGCTGAAGACCTGGCCCTGGTTGTCGGGGTCCTCGAGGAACTTGGTCGTGTTGTAGGTGTAGCCGGCCGTGAGCTGCAGCCGCGGCGCGATCTCGCCGCTGAGCTCGGTCTCGAAGCCTTCGCTGCGCACCTTGCCCGAGGACTTGTAGCAGTACCAGTCGTCGCAGGCGTAGCCGTTGTCGTAGTCGGTCACGGCGCGGTTGCGGTGGTCGTAGCGGAACACGGCCAGCGAGGCATTGAGCCGGCCGTCCATCAGCTCGCCCTTCAGGCCCAGCTCGTAGTTGCGACCGGTGATCGGCTTGAGCGGCTCGTTGTTCAGCGCGCGCTCGGACTGCGGTTCGAACACCTCGGTGACGCTGCCGTAGGCCGACCACTGCCGGTCGAGCGCGAACACCAGTCCGACATAGGGCGTGATCCTGGTGTTGGTGCTCACGGTGCTGCGGGTGTCGCGGGTGCGGTCGGCATAGAGGTAGTCGTACCAGCTCGCGCGCGCGCCGAGGATCGCCGTCAGCGGCTCCGCGAGCTTCACGCGCCAGCTGCCGTACAGGCCCGACTGGCTGATGTCGTACTCGGTGTGGCTCTTGGTGCCACCCGCCGCGAGGATGGTCTCGTAGTTCTGCGCCGGCCGGTAGTGGTCGGGCGCGAAGATGTTGCCGCCGCTCGTGAAGCGGCGTCCGAAGCGGTCCTTCGAGGTGTACTTGGCATAGTTCGCGCCGACCGTCAGGTCATGCTCCAGCGACAGTGCCTCGAAGCGGCCGCGCACGTAGACGTCGAGCCCGGCCTTCTTCGAATCGAACAGGTTGTCCCAGTCGGCGAAGCTCAGCCCGCTGCCGTCGGGCTGCACGTTGCCGTGCATGCGCTGGTGCTGCGAGGCATTGCGCTCGTTCATGCGCAGCGCCGAGGCCTTGAGCTTCCAGTTCGCGTTGAAGCGATGCTCCAGGTCGGCATAGAGTGTGGTCTGCTCGCTGTCGTGGCGGTTCCACCAGGCGCCCGTGTACACCGAGCGCGGCAGCCCGATGTCGCTGCCGTCGGGATAGCGCGGAAAGCCGCGCAGCATGGGGCGGCCGCTGCCCTTCATCTGGCTGATGCCCAGGCCGAGGGTGGTGTCCGGCGACAGGTCGTAGTCGATCGCGCCGTAGAGCGAGCGCGTGCGGCTCCAGACGAAATCGGTGAACGAGTGGCTGCGGTCCTCGTCGAGCACCACGCGTCCGCGCAGCGTGCCCTCGGCATTGAGCGGCCCGCCCGCGTCGAGCTGCGCGCCGTAGTGGTTCCAGCTGCCCGCCTTGCCGGTCAGCACCAGCGTCTTCTCGGCCTGGCCGCGCTTGCGCACCAGGTTGACGGCGCCGCCCGGGCTGCCCGTGCCCTGCAGCAGGCCCGCGGCGCCGCGCAGCACCTCGAGGCGGTCGTGGAACACCAGCGCCTCGGTGGCCCAGTTGCCCAGCGAATACCAGTTGCGCGGCACCGGCACGCCGTCGTACTGCCAGGCATCGATCTGGAAGCCGCGCGACGACAGCACCATGCCCGGCCCCACGCCCTTCACGCCGACCACGCCGGTGACGGCATTGGCCGCGTCGCGCAGGTCGACGAGGCCCTGGTCGTCGAGCCGCTGGCGCGTGAGCACGCTGACCGACTGCGGGATGTCCTTCGCCGCCTGCTCGCCCTTGCCGATCGTCAGCAGCGGCGCGGCATAGGAGCGCGTGCCCTCGCTGGTGGCGCTGCGCACCGGGGCCGCGGTGACGGTGATCGGCGCGAGCGTGGCGCCCGCGGCATCGCTCTCGGTGCCGGCCGCGGCGGGGCGCAGCACATAGGCACCGCCCGCGCCGCCGGCGGCCTCGAGCCCCGAGCCCGCGAGCAGGCGCGCGAAGGCTTCGCGCACGCCATGGCTGCCCTGCAGGCCAGGCGATCGCTTGTCCCGCACCAGGGCCGGCGGCATCGTGAGGCTCAGGCCCGCGGCGGCGGCGAAGCTGGAGAGCGCGTCGTCGAGCGGGCCGGCGGCGATGCTGTAGCTCCTGGGCTGTTCGGCCCGGGCCGTGGCGTCGGCGCCTTGCGCCTGGGCCGCGGTGCCGCCGGCGGCGCAGGCCATGGCGAGCAAGGCGCCATGCACCGCGCGCGCGATGCGGGAATCGAAGAAAAACGGAGGGCGACGGGCCATGAGGAGAGATCTCGCAAGAAGGTGTGAAGTGGCTGTTCCTCAAGGCTTCACACGCGAGAAGAAGAAAAGGGACACGGCGCGGCGGATTTTTTGCCGGCCGGCCCGGCGCGCTCGCGCGCCCTCAGTCGCCGGCCGGTGCCACCGTCACCCAATAGCGCGTGCGCGACAGCACCTGCACCGGCAGGGCCTGCGGCAGGCTGTCGAGCACGGGCGTGGTGTCGCGCAACTGGAAGACGCCCGAAACGCGCAGCTCGGCCACCGCCGGGTCGCAATGCAGCACCCCGGGCCGGTAGCGGCCGAGCTCGGCGAGGAAGTCGTGCAAACGCATGTTCTTCACGCGCAGCACGCCGCGCGACCAGTCGTCGGCCCCGGGATCGAGCGCGCGCGACGCATCGACCGCCGAGGCGGAGAAGCCGGCCTGCTCGCCGGCGCGCACCACCACCGCGAGACCGTTTGCATCGTCGGGCCGGACCTCGACCGCGCCCTCGAGCACGCCCACGTGGCTGCGCCGGTCCTCGTGCTGCCGCACCACGAAGCGCGTGCCCAACGCGCGCAGCCGTCCCTGCGCGGTCTCGACCACGAAGGGGCGATAGGTGGGGTCGCCGGCGGGCACGCGGTCGGGTGCGGTGTCGACCAGGATCTCGCCCGCGCGCAGGCGCACCCGCCGCTGCGTGGCATCGTAGGCCACGTCGATGGCCGTCGCGGTGTTGAGCTGGATGCGCGTGCCGTCGGGCAGGCGCACTTCACGCCGCTCGCCAGTGGCGGTGCGGTGGTCGGCCAGCCATTCGCGCGCCGGAGAGGCGCGCCATGCGACCCAGCCGGCGGGCACCGCGGCCAGCAGCAGCGCCAGCGCCTTGACCGCGGCGCGGCGGTCGGCCCGCACCGTGCGCCCCAGCGCGGGCATCGCCAGCGCGCCCGGCAGCAGGTCGAACTTGCGGCTCACCTGCTCGGCGCGCTGCCAGGCATCTTCATGGGCCGGATCGGCCGCGCGCCACTGCATCCAGCGCGCGCGGTCGGCGGCCGTGGCCTCGCCCGACTGCAGCAGCAGGAAGCCCTGGGCGGCCTGCGTGGCAGCGGCCTTGTCGACCGGCACGCGCTGCGCGCTCGCCGCGCTCATGCGGCCAGCAGGATGCAGTGCGCCATCGCCTCGGCCATGTAGCGCTTCACCGTGCGCTCGCTCAGTCCCAGCCGGGTCGCGATCTCGGCATAGCCCAGCCCTTCGAGCTGCGACATCAGGAAGGCCTGCCGCACCGCCGGCGCGAGGCCGTCGAGCATCGCGTCGATCTCCTGCAGCGTTTCGAGAATGATCGCCTGCTGCTCCGGCGACGGCGCCAGCGGCTCGGGCATCGCGCCCAGCGCATCGAGGTAGGCCTGCTCGAGCGAGCGCCGCCGGTACAGGTTCGCAAGCAGGCGCTTGGCGACGACCGTCAGGTAGGCACGCGGCTCGCGCAGCTGCCAGTCGCCCTGCTTCTCGGGCGTGTGGTCGGGTGCGGTGAGGATGCGCAGGAAGGTGTCCTGCGCCAGGTCCGCGGCATCGAAGGAATTGCCCAGCCTGCCGCGCAGCCAGCCCAGCAGCCAACCGTGGTGGCCGCGGTAGAGCGCATGGACATGTGCATGGGGGTGCGGGCGAAGGGCGGAGTCGGCGTTCATTCTTCCGAACGGCGTGCGGGGATCGCGGCCTCATGAATAAGAATTGTTCTCATCTTAGTCCATCGAGGGATGGCGCCCGCAACGCGTGCGGTGCCGGGCTTGTCTCGCACCCGCAACGAAAGCAAACACCGAGGACCTGAGGACTTTTTAGCTATGAGTATTACATTTTGTAGATTCTTGTTACTTACTTCTTAAAGCACAGCTTCAGCGTGCCAGCCCTCCTCCAAATGGAGGCTGTAACGACCATCGAAGCCTCCCTCTAAAGGTGTAAGCTCAATGTAGGAACCAGCCTACGAAGCGCCGCCGAATGACCGATTCGGCAGGCCGTTCAAAAACACACAAAATTTACATTTGACCCGGATCGCGCATCCACATGCGTCGTGAGGTGGGTCACGGGGGATTCGAATTGCACGCCGATCTAGCGCTCAAGATGATGGCGGACCTGTTCATGACGGGCCTGCTGATCTGCCTGCCCTTGCTGGGCCTGACCATGCTCGTCGGCGTCGTCATCAGCGTGCTCCAGGTGGTGACGCAGGTGCAGGAAATGTCGCTGACCTTCGTCCCCAAGCTGTTCACGGCGGGCGCCGTGCTGGTTGTCGCGGGGCCGTGGATGCTGCGCAAGCTCACGCAGTTCACGACGAACCTCTGGAACAGCATTCCGGCGATGTTCTGAGCGCGACCGCCGCCCGCCTTCCTCCTTCCTCCTTCGTCTCGGCCCACAGTTCCATGAACGCAGCGAGCTCGCTGCCCGACGCGGTGGTCTCCGGACTCGGTAGCGGCTGGCTGATCTCCACCGGTCTGCTGAGCCTGCGCGTGGCCGCCACCTTCCTCATGACGCCCGTCTTCTACGCGGTGCCTTTGCCCACCACGGTCCGCGCGCTGCTGCTGCTGTCGCTGGCCGTCGCACTGGCGGCCGGCCTTCCCGCCTCGAACGCCAACTGGAGCGGCTGGAGCGCGCTGCTCGCCTCCGCCCTGGCCGAGGTCGCGCTCGGCGCCACGCTGGGCCTGGGCATCCTGCTCGCGTTCGGCGCCTTCTCCGTGGCCGGCCAGCTGCTCGACGTGCAACTCGGCTTCGGCATCGCGCAGGTGTTCGATCCCGTCACCCAGCGCCCCACGCCGATCCTGACCACCGCCTTCAACTACCTGGCCGTGCTGGTGTTCTTCGTGCTCAATGGCCATCACGCGCTGCTGCGCGGCCTGGGCTTCAGCATCGAGCGTTTTCCGGTCGGCGCTTCCTGGTCGGTGGCGCATGCGGCCCTACCTGTGCTCAAGCAGGCGGCCGGGCTCTTCACGCTCGGCTTCGCGCTCGCCGCGCCGGTGGTCTTCTGCATCCTGCTGGTCGAATTCGTGCTGGGCGTGGTCGGGCGCAACCTGCCGCAGATGAACATGTTCGCGATGGGCATCCCGGTGAAGATCATCGCCGGCCTCCTCGCGCTGTCGCTCTGGTTCACGGGCATCGGCGGCGTGATGACGCGCGTCTACGCGGGCATCGCCACGAGCTGGGACCAGATGTTCGCCGCCGCTCCGGCCGCTCCCGGAGGGCCGCGCTGATGGCCGAACAGGATCTGGACCGCAACCAGGCGGCCACGCCCTACAAGCTGCAGCGCGCGCGCGAGCGCGGGCAGGTGGCCAAGAGCGTGGACATGGTGTCGGCGATGGTGTTCTTCGCCGCGGTGGTCTATCTCACCTGGCGCGGCTTCGGCGTGGCGGCCGAGCAGTTCCGTTTCGACCAGGCGCTGCTGATCCATGCCAGCCGCATGGACGCGGCCGGCGTCGGCCTCTGGCCGACCATCGAGCGCGCATTGCGCGCGGGGCTGATGATCATGGCACCCTTCTTCGCCGTGGCGATGCTGGCGGCCGTGCTCGGCAACCTGATGCAGACCGGCCCGGTGTTCTCGTTCGAGCCGGTGAAGATCGACTTCACCCGTGTCAGTCCGGTCACCGGCCTCAAGCGGCTGTTCTCGATGCGCGTGCTGTTCGACACGGCGCGCGCCGTCATCAAGCTCGTGCTGCTCACGCTGGTCGCGGTGCTGAGCCTGCGCGCGCTGACCGACCAGTTCTACGCCCTGGCCTCGCTCGCGCCCATCGGCTACCTGCGCATGCTGATCGACGACCTCTCGAGCGTGGGCCTCAAGATGGCCCTGGTGCTGGGCCTGATCGCGCTGGTCGACTGGATGTACACGCGCCACGAGTTCGCGAAGAAGATGCGCATGAGCCAGCGAGAGCTCAAGGACGAGGTCAAGAACCGCGAAGGCGATCCGCGCATCCGCGCGCGCCTGAAGGAGCTGCGCCGCGAGATGCTCAAGCGCAGCCAGGCGCTGAGCCAGACCCGAAATGCCGACGTGCTGATCACCAACCCCACGCACGTGGCGGTGGCGCTCAAGTACGAGCACGGGCGCATGGTCTCGCCGCAGCTGCTGGCCAAGGGCACCGGCCACATGGCGGCCGCGATGCGCGAGATCGCGGCGCGGCATCGGATCCCCGTGGTGCAGAGCCCCGCGCTCGCGCGTCGCATCTACCGCGAGCTGCCAGTCAACCAGCCGGTGCCGCCCGAGCTCTACGCGCAGGTCGCGCGCATCATCGTCTGGGTGTTCGCCATGCGAGAACAACGGCAGGCCGGCGCCGCGGCGGGAGGCCGGCCATGAACGCACTGGGCCGCATCCTCGGCAAGAACAGCGACATCGCGCTGGTGGCGCTGGTGCTCGGCGTGCTGGTGGTGCTGTTCGCGCCCATTCCCAGCGGGCTGCTCGACTTCCTGATCCTGAGCAACTTCAGCTTCGCCTTCCTGGTGCTGCTGCTGACCTTCTATATGGCACGGCCCGTGGAGTTCTCCACCTTCCCCTCGCTGCTGCTGATCGCCACCTTGTTCCGGCTGTCGCTCAACGTGGCCGCCACCCGGCTGATCCTGTCCGACGGCGACGCAGGCCGCGTCATCGGCGCCATCGGCGCCTTCGTGGTCGGCGGCAACTACGTGATCGGGCTGATCGTGTTCCTGATCCTGATCGTGGTGCAGTACGTGGTCGTGACCAGCGGCGCGCAGCGCGTCTCCGAGGTCGCGGCGCGCTTCACGCTCGACAGCATGCCCGGCCAGCAGATGAGCATCGATGCCGACCTCAACATGGGTTTCATCGACCAGGCCGAGGCGCAGCGCCGGCGCAAGAACCTCGAGAAGGAAGCGGGCTTCTACGGCGCGATGGACGGCGCCAGCAAGTTCGTCAAGGGCGACGCGATCGCCGGCATCATCATCCTGCTGATCAACATCATCGGCGGCCTGGTGATCGGCGTGATGCAGCACGGCATGCCGTGGGGCCAGGCGCTGCAGACCTACACGCTGCTGACCATCGGCGACGGCATCGTGACCCAGGTCCCGGCGCTGGTGATCGCGGTGGGCACCGGCATCATCGTCACGCGTTCCTCGTCCGACGCCAACCTGAGCCGCGAGGCGCTGCGCCAGGTCGGCTCGTTCCCGAAGACGCTGCTGCTGGTGTCGATGGCGCTCGGCGGCCTGCTGCTGCTGCCGGGCATTCCGGCGCTGCCCACGCTGGCGCTCACGGCCTGCTTCCTGCTGGCCGCCACGTTGCTCTACCGCTTCGCCAAGGCGAAGGAAAGCGCCGCAACCCAGCCCGCGGCGGGTGGCGACGCGGCCCTCGATGCCATCGGTACCGACGGCGACGGCGCGCCGGCGGCCAGCACCGACGACCCCTATGCGCTGCTGCGCGTCGAGCCGATAGAGATCCACCTCGGCAGCAACTGGGTGCCGCTGATCAACCAGCCCGGCAGCGTGTTCATGGAACGCATCGGCACCTTCCGCAAGCAGCATGCCCAGGAGTTCGGCCTGGTGCTGCCGCGCGTGCGCTTCAAGGATTCGGCACGTCTGTCGGCCGACCGCTACGAGATCCACCTCGACGGCGTGGTGGTCGGCAAGGGCGAGGCGCGCGCCGACCGGCTGCTGGCGATCCATCCCGCGGGCGACACCAAGTCGATCCCGGGCGAACCCACGCGCGACCCGACCTACGGCCTGCCCGCGCTGTGGATCGAGGAAGGCCAGCGCGAGGCCGCGAGCCAGGCGAAGTTCACGCTGGTCGATGCCGCCACCGTCTTCATGACCCACCTGACCGAGATGCTGCGGCGCGAGTCGGCCACGCTGCTGACGCGCGCCGAGGTCGACCGGCTGCTCGCGCGTGTGCGCCAGAGCCAGCCGGGCCTGGTCGAGGAACTGATCCCGACCGTGCTGTCCTCGAGCGACGTGCAGAAGGTGCTGCAGAACCTGCTGCGCGAGAAGGTCTCGATCCGGCACATCGAGGCCATCCTCGAGACGCTCGCCGATGCCGGCCGCACCACGCGCGACGCCCACCTGCTGACGGAGATGGTGCGGCAACGCCTCGGCCACGCCATCTGCCAGGGGCTGCTGGGCGAGGCCACCTCGCTGCAGGTGCTCACGCTCGATCCCGCGATCGAGAGCCAGTTCCTGCAGAGCATCCAGGTCGCGAGCGAAGGCGGCGGCGCGCAGCCCTTCGTGCTCGATCCGCGGCTGTCGGAGCAGCTCGTGAAGCGGCTGGTGCAGCACGCCGAACGCATGATGAAGAGCAACCTGCTGCCCGTGCTGCTGTGCGCGCCCGAGCTGCGCCGCCACGTGCGCGCGCTGTCCGAGCGCGTGATGCCGCATCTGCGCGTGCTGTCCATGACGGAAGTGCCGCACACCATCGAGCTGAAGTCCTTCGGCATCGTTCAACTCTGAGACCACTCACCAAGGGCCACGCATGAGCGACGTACTCGCAATCAGCCTCCTCAGCATGCAGCAGGACATGGCACGCCTGGAGCGCGTGAGCATGAACATGGCCAACGCCACCACGCCCGGCTACAAGCGCGAGGTCGCGATGTCGCTGCCCGTGGGCACCCATGCCGCGGCAGGCGGCTTCACCGGCGCGATGCGCGACGCCGCCGCCTCGCTGGGCGCGCCCACCGGCGGCGCGCGGACGACGCCCGGCAGTTTCATGGTGCGCCCCGACCTGCGTCCAGGCACGCTCAAGACCACGGGCCAGAGCCTGGACGTCGCGCTGGCCACGCCCGGCTATTTCGAGATCTCGACTGATACAGGCCTCGCCTACACGCGCCAGGGCAGCTGGCAGCTCGACGGCCGCGGCCGCCTCGTCACGCCGCAGGGCCATCCGGTGATGGGCGTGGGCGGCGAGATCGTGCTCTCGCGGCCCAACCCGGTGATCGACGCCACCGGCCAGGTCTTCGAATCCCGCCCCGGCGGTGGTGCCGAGGCCACGCCGATCGCACAGCTCAAGATCGTGCGCTTCGACGATCCCTCCGCGCTCCTGCGCCTGGGCAACGGCCTCATGTCGGCCGAGCAGGCGCCTACGCAGGTACCCGACGCCGAAGTGCAGTTGCGCCAGGGCTTCCTCGAGAACTCCAACGTCAGCTCGATGCAGGAGATGTCGCAGCTCATCCAGTCGATGCGCCACTTCGAATCGATGCAGCGCGTCGCGCTGGGCTACGACGACATGATCGGCGCCGCCGTGCGCAAGCTCGGCGACCTCGGCTGATCCCGGCACCTCCCTTCTTCCACCTCCACCTCACATCCGCACCATGTTCGACGCCCTCTACATCAGTGCCACCGGCATGCAGGCCCAGCAGCTCAATGTCGACACCATCGCCAACAACCTGGCCAACGTGAACACCACCGGCTACAAGCGCGCCAAGGTCGGCTTCTCCGACCTGATGGTGCAGGAGGCCAGCCGCCTCGCGCCGGCTGCCGAGGACGTCGGCCTGCTCGGCGCCGAGCGCCGGCTGGGCGCCGGCGTCGGCATCACCGCCGTGTCGAAACTGTTCGACATGGGCGACCTCAAGAAGACCGAGTCGGCCTACGACATCGCGATCCAGGGCGAGGGCTTTCTCGAGGTGACCATGCCCGACGGCTCGAGCGCCTACACCCGCGGCGGCACCTTCAAGATCAACCGCGACGGCCTGCTGGCCACGCCGGGTGGCTTTCCGCTCAAGCCCAACATCGCGATTCCCGAGAACGCGCAGAACATGCAGATCGACGGCGACGGCCGCGTGCGCGTGCAGGTGGCGGGCCAGAGCACGCCGGTCGAGGCGGGGCAGTTCGACCTGGTGCGCTTCACCAATCCCTCGGGCCTGCAGTCGCAGGGCGACGGCCTGTACCGCTCGACCCAGGCTTCGGGCGACGCCATCCTGGCCAAGGCCTCCGAGGACGGCATGGGCAGCCTGGCGCAGGGTTTCCTCGAGGGCTCCAACGTCAAGCTCAACGAGGAGATGGTGAACCTGATGGTGGCCCAGCGCGTCTACGAGGCGAACGTGAAGGTCATGCAGGCGTCGGACGAAATGCTGGGGATGGTCAATGCGCTGCGCAAGTAGAAGCGCCTCGTCGGCGGCCCTGCTGCTGGCCGCGATCGCGACGCTGCCCGCGACCGCGGCGACCGACGGCAGCGCCGCCGTGTCGATCGAGCTGCGCCCCCGTGTCCAGGTGCCGCAGGGCCAGGTGCGGCTCGGCGACATCGCCTACCTCACCGCGCGCGACCTGCCCGTGCTGCGGCAATTGATGGCGCTGCCCGTCGGCGCCGCGCCACGGCCGGGCTCGCCGGCGCTGCTCGAGCGCGACACGCTCGAGCGCTGGGTTGCCGCGCGCAGCGGCCTGTATGCGGGTGACGGCACGGGTCCCGCCATCCGCTGGAGCGGCGCGGGCGAAACCGCTATCGAGGCCGCCGCGCAGGAACTGCCGGGCGACACCGTGGTCGATGCCGCGCGCTCGGCGCTCATGCACTGGCTCTCCCAACGCAGCCTGCGCGCGGAAGTGCAGGCCGTGTCCACCGCGCGCGATCTCACGCTGCCGGCCGGCAATGCCGTGCTGCGCGTGCGGCCGCTGTCCGCCGCGGCCACGCCGTCGCGCCGCATGCTGGTCTGGGTCGATGCCTGGGTCGACGACCGCTTCGTGCGCACCACGGCCATCAGCTTCGACGTGGCGGCCTGGGCCCCGGTCACGGTGGCGGCCGCGCGGCTCGACAGCGGGACCGCGGTCGATGCCGTCACGCTGCGCGGTGCGACCACCTCGCGCGAAGTCAATCTCGCCGAGCTCCGCCAGGGCGTGCCGCTGGCTACGTCCGACGCGCCCGGTGCGGCCGACCAGCGGTTGCGCCGCGCGCTCAAGACCGGCGAAGTGCTGACCGCCGCCCACCTCGAGCCCATGCCCGCGGTCACGCGCGGCAACTGGGCGCAACTGCTCGCGCACAGCGGAAATGTCACGGTCGAAAGCCGGGTCGAGGTGCTACAGGACGGCCGCCGGGGACAGCTCGTGCGCGTCAAGGTGCCGGGCGCGGGCGGCGAGGTCGTCGCGCGCGTCACCGGCCCCGGCCAGGTGGAGGTGCAACCGTGAAGCGCGGCCTGAAGCTCGCGGCCATCGGGCTCGCGCTCTGCTGCGGCATCGCCTTGCCGGCCGCCTCGGAAAGCCTCTATCAGGAAGGCAGCTTCCGCCCGCTGACGGCCGACAACAAGGCCTTCCGCGTCGGCGATTCGCTGACGATCCAGGTGTTCGAGAACTCCTCCGCCAGCAGCAGCGCCAACACCGGCACCCGGCGCGCCAACGACATCAGCGGCTCGGTCACGCAGACCGGCAACCGCGTGGTCGGCCAGTTGGGCATCGGCATCGCCGGCGAGTTCGACGGCGGCGGGCGCACCCAGCGCACCAACAAGCTACTGGCCACGCTCACCGTCACCGTGAAGGAGGTGCTGCCGAACCAGGAACTGCGCGTGGCCGGCGAGCAGCAACTCATGGTGAACGAGGAACTGCAGAAGGTGAACCTCGAAGGCCGCGTGCGGCCGCAGGACATCTCCGACGGTAATGTGGTCCTGTCGACGCGGCTCGCGGATGCGCGCATCACCTACGTGGGCGAGGGCGAAGTCTCCGACCGCGCCCGTCGCAGCCTGTGGCGCCGCGTCCTGGACATCTGGGGATTCTGATGAAGCCATCCATCTTCACCATGGCCTCGGGCCTGCTGCGCGCCGCGCTGGTGGCCTCGGCCCTCTGCGGCGGTGTCATGAATGCCAGCGCCGCCGACGCGATCCGCGTCAAGGACCTCGGCAAGCTCCAGGGCTGGCGCGACAACGCGCTGTTCGGCACCGGCATCGTCACCGGCCTGGCCGGCACGGGCGACTCGCCCTCGAACCGCACCACGCGCCAGTCGCTGGCCAATGTGCTGTCGCAGTTCAACCTGACGATCGCGCCCGAGCAGGTGCAAAGCCGCAACGTCGCGGTGGTCATGGTCAGCGCCACGCTGCCGACCTTCGCGCGCGAGGGCGACACGCTCGACGTCACGGTGAGTTCGGCCGGCGACGCGCGCAGCCTGGTCGGCGGCACGCTGCTGCTCACGCCGCTCAAGGGTGCCAACGGGCGCGTCTATGCACTGGCGCAAGGCGGCCTCTCGGTCGGCGGCTACCGCTACGACGCCAACGGCAACGTGGTGCAGAAGAATCACCCGACCGCCGGCTCGGTGCCCAACGGCGCCACGGTGGAGGTCGGCGTGCGCGCCGCGATGCTCGACGAGCGCCAGAGCGTGACCTTCGTGCTGACCGAACCCGACTTCACCACCGCCAACCGGGTGGCGGCCGCCATCAACAGCCAGCTCGGCGGCGGCTTCGCCAAGGCACGCGACGCCTCGGGCATCGAGATCGCGGTACCGCCCGGCCAGCGCGACGAACTGGTCGGCCTGTTCACGCGCATCGAGAACGTGATGGTCGAGCCCGACCGCCGCGCCAAGGTGGTGATCAACGAGCGCACCGGCACGGTGGTGTCGGGCGGCGACGTGCGCATCTCGAAAGTAGCGATCTCGCACGGCGACATCAAGATCGCGATCTCGAACCAGAACACGGCCTCGCAGCCCTACGGCGTCTGGGGCGGCGGTCCCGACATCCGCACCGCCATCGTCACCAACACGCGCATCGACGTCGACGAACCCGCCGGCACCGGCTTCGTGACCGGCTCCAACACGGTGTCCGACCTCGTGCAGTCGCTGGCCCGGCTCAAGACCAGCACGCGCGACGTGATCTCGATCCTGCGCGCGGTCAAGGCCGCGGGCGCACTGCACGGCGAACTGATCGTGCAATGACCCGGCCCTTCCTTCGTCCAATCCAGACAACCCTTTCCCGGAGACCGACATGATCGACGGAATCGAAGCCGTGACCCGCTCGGCGCTGGCCCTGGCGCTCGACGCAGCCAGCCTGCGCCAGCAGGCCATCGCCACCAACATCGCCAATGCGAACGTGATCGACTACGTGCCGCAGCGCGTGAGCTTCGAGGCGCAACTGCTCGATGCGCGCCGCGGCATGGCGCAGACCGGGCGCCTCGACACCTTCGCGCTGAGCCAGGTGCGACCGCACATCGAACCCGCGGTCGATGCGGACGGCACGCCGCAGCCGGTGCAGCTCGACGTCGAGGCGGCCGAGATGGCGCGCAACGCGGTGCACTACCAGGCGCTCGTCAAGGGCCTGTCGCGGCATCTCTCGATTCTTTCGATGGCGGCCGGCGACGGCAGGAAATGACCATGGACTACAACCAATCCTTCGCCATCAGCGCGATCGGCATGAACATCGAGCGCACCCGCGTGGACGTGGCGGCACTCAACCTCGCCAACGCCAACACGGTGCAGGGCGTGGGCGGTGCCAGCTACCAGCCGCTGCGCGTGGTCGCGCAGGCGCAGTCGCTCGTCACCGGTGGCGACGCCGCGGCCGGGGCCTTCGGCGCCCTGGTCGACCAGGGCCTCGATGGCGGCGCCGTGCCCATGGCAGCGCCGCTGGTGCAGGTCGTCGCCTCGCAGACGCCGCCCCGGCTCGTCTACGAACCCGGGCATCCGCTGGCCGACGCGCGCGGCTACGTGAGCTACGCGGCCGTCGACACGGCGACCGAAATGGTCAGCATGATGAGCGCCACGCGCGCCTACGAAGCCAACGTGTCGGCCATGAACACCAGCCGCACGCTGGCGCTGCGCGCCCTCGACATCGGGAGCAACGCATGAGCGGCTTCCTTCCCGTCGAGGCGATCGCCGCGCTGTCGCCGCAGGCCCAGGCCATGGCCACGGCCGCGCAATCGCTGGCCGGCGGCACGGCGGCCGCCGAAGCGCCCGCCGCCACCGCGAGCACCGGCGGCTCGTTCGGCCAGCTCGTCACCGATGGCCTCTCGAAGGTCAACGACCAGCTGGTCTCGAGTCAGGTCGACCTGCAGAAGCTCGCGGTCGGCGACGCGCAGAACCTGCACCAGATCATGATCAACCTCGAGGAAAGCCGCGTGAGCTTCCAGCTCATGATGCAGGTGCGTAACCGTCTGCTCGAGGCCTATCAAGACGTCATGAAGATGCCGATATGACTTTCTGGCAAGGACTCACGCAGCGCGCCCGCGCCGGCCTGATCGCGGGCATCGTGCTCATCGTGCTCGCCACTGCGGCGCTGGCATGGTGGACCTTCCGCACCGAATACCAGGTGCTGTTCGCGGACCTCAAGCCGCAGGACGCGCAGGCCATGACCACCGAGCTCGAGCGGCTGAAGATCCCGTACCGACTCGGCGACAACGGCACGGCCATCCTGGTCGACAAGGCCACGGTGCACGCCACGCGCATCAAGCTCATGGGCAAGGAACTGCCGCTGCAGGGCGCGGTCGGCCTCGAGCTGTTCAACAACACCGACTTCGGCATGACCGAGTTCGCGCAGAAGATCAACTACCAGCGCGCGCTGCAGGGCGAGCTGACGCGCACGATCCAGTCGCTGTCGGAGGTGCGCGAGGTCCGCGTGCTGCTGGCGCTGCCCGAGCAGGGCCTGTTCAAGCAGGCGACCTCGAAGGCGACCGCGTCGATCACGCTGACGATGCGCCAGGGCCTGGCGCTGCGGCCCGAACAGGTGGTGGGCGTGCAGCGGCTGGTGGCCGCGGCGGTGCCCGGCATGGCGATGCAGGACGTGACCATCGTCGACAGCCACGGCGTCGCGCTCACGCGCCACGAAACCGGCAATGCCGAAGGCGACGCGAGCAGCGCACGCCTCGATCTCAAACGCGACACCGAGGCCTACCTGTCGCGCAAGGTCACGGCGGTGCTCGACCGCAGCTTCGGCCCGGGCCAGGCCCTCGCGAGCGTCGACGTGACGCTCAACATGGACCAGATCCGCACCACCACCGAGGACGTGCTGCCGGCCGCGAACCGCGCGGGCCTGCAGTCGACCGGCGTGGTCGTGCGTGAGCGCGAAACGCTGCGCGACGCGGGCTCCGCGCTCGACACGCGCGTGACCGACAGCGGCGGCCCGCGCGGCGGCAGCGCCCAGCGCGACGTGGAATACGCGGTGGGCCGGCGCGTCGAACAGGTCGTGAGCCAGCCCGGCTCGATCCGCCGCGTACAGGTGGTCGCGGTGGTGCGCAAGGCGCTCGATGCCGCGCAGGAGGACCAACTGCGCAAGGTCATCGCGGCCGCCGTCGGGGCCACGCTCGAACGCGGCGACACCGTCGTCGTGCAGTCGCTCGCGGGCGCGGCGATGCAGTCGGCCGAGCCGGCAGCCGCGCTCGCGCCCGCCGCCACCGACGGCGGCGAATTCGCGCCGGCCGCGGGTGCGCCGGGCAGCGACAAATCGGCCCCCGAAATGCTGCACTGGCTGATCGCGGCGATCGTGATCGTGGTGCTGGCCTTCCTGGTGCTGCGTGCCGGCCGGCGTGCCCCCGCCCCGCGCGAGCGCCGCGACCCCGCGCCGTTGTCGGAGGCCGAGCGCGCCGCCGCGTTGCGCCGCGTGCGCGACTGGGTGCGCGAGCCGGCCGGATCGACCTCGGCCGGAAACAGGAGGCAGCCGGGATGAACCCGAACTTCGCGGCCTCGCTCCCGCAGGCAACCGGCGCCGACGCCCTGGGCGCCGGCGGCGCGCGCCATGCGGCGTTGCTGCTGCACGCCATGGCGCCAACCGATCGCGACTGGGTGCTGGCCAGCCTGCAGCCCGCGGAACGCGACGGGCTTCAGGCGCTGCTGCGCGAGCTCGAAGAACTGGGAATCGAGCGCGATCCGAGCCTGATCGCCGAAGCCACCGCCGCCGCGGCACCGGCCACCCCGACCGGCCTCGGCGACCGCATCGACGACGCCTGGCTCGAAACGCCCGTGTCCGACGAAGCCTGGCTGCGCCGCCTCGTCGACAGCCAGATGCCGCTGCTCGCGGCCAGCCTGCGCGGCGAGCCGCCGGGCCTGGTCGCCCAGTTCCTTCGCCTGAGCGACTGGCCCTGGCGCCATGCCCTGCTGCAGGCGCTCGATCCGGTGCAACGACGCCGCGTCGAGAGCGCGATCGACGAGGCCTCGAATGCCGCTGACCTGCCACCGGCCCTGCGCGCGGCGTTGGTCGAAGCCGTTGCGCAACGACTGCGCCAGCAGCCGGCTGCCGCCGCGCCGGCACGCGAGCGGGTCGCGGGCTGGAAGCAATCGCTAAGCCGGCTGCTGCGTCCCGGCGCCATGGCACGCGGAGCACAGCGATGAACGAACGGCCGCAGACACCCGCTCCTCGCGACACCGAAGCACAGGCATCGGTGCATTCGGTCGTGCTGCGCGACGTGGCGGTGCGCGGCCAGGTCTCGCTTGCGCGGCCACGCGCGAGCGAGGCGCGGCCGGCGGAAGGAATCGCGCGCGCGCATGCACCGAACGTCGTGCCCGTCCAGCCGGCGCGACGGACCGAGCCGAATGTCGCGGCGCCCCAGCCGCAGCCCGCGGCGACCGGCCCCGCCAGTGCCGACGATGGCGGCGCCTCCGGGCGCCGCGGCTACGATGAAGGCCTGGCCCAGGGCCGCGCCCAGGCTGCCGAGGAGGCGCGCCAGGCCGCCGCGCGCGCGGACCAGGCGCTGCAGAAGGCCACGCGCGAGCTCGAGGCCCGCTTCGAGAAACAGGCGCAGGCCGCGCGCGAGCGCGGCGAACAGGAGCAGGCGACGCTGAAGGCGCGGCTGCAGAAGCTCGATGCGTTGCTCGCCGCCGTGCCCGCGCAGATCGAGGCGCGGCTGGCCGACGCCGAGGACGACATGCTGGCGCTGTGCTTCGAGTCGGTCTGCAAGATCCTCGGGGCCCACGCGGTCACGCCCGAGGGCATCCGCGCGCAACTGGAGCATGTCAGGACCGGCCTGCGCGGCAAGCCGCTGGTGGCCGTGCACCTGCATCCCGACGACCTGGCCGTGCTGCGCGATGCCACCGCCGCGGCCGGCGGCACGCTGCCCGCCGACGACGGCGAGGTGCAGTGGGTCGCCGATCCGACGCTCGCGCTCGGCGGCTGCATCCTGCAATCGCCGCAGGGCGGGATCGACGCGCGGCTCGAGACCCAGTTGCGCGCGCTGGCCCAGTTGCTCGTGCAATCGCGCGGCGCGGCCCGCGCGACCGTCCAGCCTTCGGCCACCGGACGCTGACACCGATGAACGCGCTCGCCACCGCCCGCCAGACCCTGCGCGCCACCGACCTGCGTCGGCGCATCGGCTGGGTGCGCGAGATGCAGGGACTGGCCATCGATGCCACGGGCCCCGACGCGGCCGTGGGCGAGCTCTGCCGCATCATGGTCCGCGGCGACGCATCGACGGACCCGGCCGGCGAATCGGCCGGCGTGCTGGCCGAGGTGGTCGGCCTCAAGCCGGGCCGCGTCACCTTGATGCCCTATGGCGCGCTCGACGGCATCGCGGCCGGCTGCGAGGTCCGCGCGCTCGGCGTGGAGTCGCAGCTGGGTGTCGGCCCGGCCCTGCTCGGGCGCGTGATCGACGGCTTCGGCAACCCGCTCGACGGCCAGCCCGCGCCGGCCGTGGTTGCGCGGCGGCCGCTCAAGGCGCCACCGATCAATCCGATGCAGCGCCCGCCGATCCGGCGCGTGATGGAAACCGGCATCCGCAGCATCGACGGCCTGCTCACGCTGGGCCAGGGCCAGCGCGTGGGCATCTTCGCGGGCAGCGGCGTCGGCAAGAGCACGCTGCTGGGCCTGCTGGCGCGCCATGTGAAGGCACAGGGAGGGAACGACCCGCGCGGCAGCGTCAACGTGATCGCGCTGATCGGCGAGCGCGGCCGCGAGGTGCGCGAGTTCATCGAGAACCAGCTGGGCCCCGAGGGCCTCGCGCGCTCGGTGGTGGTGGTGGCGACCTCCGACCAGCCCGCGCTGGCCCGCCTGCGCGCGGCCTATGCCGCGCTCGCGATCGCCGAGTACTTCCGCGAGGACGGCCGCAACGTGCTGCTCACCATGGATTCGATCACGCGCTTCGCGATGGCGCGGCGCGAGGTCGGCCTGTCGGCCGGCGAGCCGCCGACCGCGCGCGGCTACACGCCCTCGGTGTTCGCCGAACTACCCGAACTCTGCGAGCGCTGCGGCACCGCGCCCGGCGGCGGCTCGATCACCGCGCTGCTGACCGTGCTGGTGGAAGGCGACGATTTCAACGAGCCGGTGTCCGATGCGCTGCGCGCCATCCTCGACGGCCACATCGTGCTGTCGCGCCAGCTCGCGCACCGCGGCCACTATCCCGCCATCGACGTGCTCAAGAGCGTGAGCCGCCTCATGCCCGACCTGGCCGACGAGCGCCAGCGCGCGCTGGCGGCAACGGCGGTGCAATACCTCGCGGTGCTCGAGCGCAACCGCCAGATGATCGACATCGGCGCCTACGAACAGGGCGCCAATGCCGAGCTGGACCGCGCCATCGCGCTCGAGCCCCGGCTGCTGGCCTGGCTGCGGCAGAGCACGGGCGGCGTGCCGCATGCGGAATCGATGCGCGGCCTGCAGGAACTGTTCGGCCCGGCGGCCGCGCCAGCGCCGTCGCCGCTGGCGATGCCCGCCCCCATGCAGATGCAGATGCCCACGCGAGGCGGAACCAAGCCATGAACGCCACCGCATCGACACCCTCGACCGCTGCGCGCGACGTCGACATCCGCGGTTTCTCCTACCCGCTCGAACCGGTGCGGCAGCGGCAACAGTGGCAACTCGACCGCAGCCTGGCCGCGCTGGGCCGCGCGCAGAAGCTGCTCGACCAGACCGAGGAGCAATTGAAACAGCTGCGCGAGACCCACGATGCGCAAGCCCGCGCGCTGAGCGAAGCGACGCTGCGCCGCCTCGACCCCGGCGCCCACCGGCGCGCACTCGGCTATCTCACGCACCTGCGCGAGCGCTCGAAGGAGCTCGAGACCCTGCGCGACACGCAGCGGCTGGCGCGCGACGAGCTGCGCCGCGAGTGCACCGAACGAAGGCTGCGCCTCGATGGCCTGGACCGCCACAAGGAAGATGCCTTGACCGACTACGCGCACGAGATCCGCCAGCGCAATGCCAACGAGCAGGACCGCGACTGGCTCGCGCGACGTGGCACGCCGGTGACGGCGAAGGAGCAACAGCCATGACGAACCCGCACATCGGCGCGGGACTGCCCGCCGCATGGCCCGCAACACGCGAGCCGGCGACGCCGGCAGGCTCTGGCGACGATCCGCAGCAGCAACTGGCGTGGCAGCGCGAGATGGAGCGTGCGCAGTTGGCGGGCTGGTTCAAGCCGACGCCGCGGGACGAAGGGCGTGGCGCTTCACAGGGCGCCCCGCAGCCCGGCTCGCGCGCGGCGAGGGGCTCGCGGCAAGCGAGCGGCGCGGGCGCCGCGACACCTGGCGTGCCCGCACCGTCGATCCGCATGGCGCTGTGGTCGCCCGTGGCTTCGCCAGCGCCGCCGTCCGAGTTTCAAGGAGCGCTTTCGCCGCACCTGCCCGGCACACCCGCCGTTTCGACCGTCAACGCCAAGGCCTTCGCGACAGACCCCGCCGCTCCGATCGAAGAGCGCCACAGCGCCCACGTCGGGGCGCGCTCGCCGCTGTGGAATGCTTCGCCCGCGCAGGATGCACCCGCCGCTTCGGAAAACGCACCCCAAACCGGCGACACCGATCCCGCCACCGCCACACCCCAGGACCCGCAGGCACCGATCCGCCTGCACGAGGAATCGACGCCTTCGGGCCAGGCACTGTGGCTCGCCATGCGCGCCGATGACCGCGCGCTGACAGCACTGCTGCCGCAACTGGTGCTCGATCTTCAACGCGCCCAGAAGCAGCAGGGGCGCCACCTGCACCAGGTCGTCTGCAACGGCCGCCTGGTCTGGCGCGACGGCGAATTCATCCAGGGCGACCGCCCTTCGCACGACATGTTCGATTCAACCGGCTCCAAGGAGATCTGATGGCCATCGATTCAGTGGGCGCCTCCGCCGCCACCAACCTGCAGTCCTCCAGCCTCGGCATGGAGGACTTCCTCAAGATCCTGCTGACCCAGTTGACCTACCAGGATCCGCTCAAGCCCATGGACAACCAGCAGTTCATGGCGCAGATGGCGCAGTTCACCAACCTGCAGCAAACGCAGCAGCTCAACGACAGCATCAAGACCCTGATCACGAACCAGGCCGCGCTGCAGTCGGTGGGACTGATCGGGAAGACGGTCGACATCAACACCCAGTCGGGCACCGCCAGCGGCACCGTCAGTGCGCTATCGCTGTCGGGCGAGGCGCCGATGATCACCGTGCGCACTTCCACCGGTGCCACGCTCACCGACATCTCGCTGAGCCAGATCATCTCGGTCCGATAGGCACGCGAAACAGCGCCACCCGCAACGACCACCGCACAGGGAGACTTCCATGCTCGAATCCATCTACGTCGGAATGACCGGCCTCCTGGGCTACTCGCGCGGGCTGCGCGTGATCGCCAACAACACGGCCAACCTCAACACGCCGGGCTTCAAGAGCTCGAGCCTGCAGTTCACCGACCTGTTCTACACAGGAGCCAACCTCAGTGGCGGCGGCACCCAGCAGGGACCGAGCCAGCTCGGCTTCGGCCTCAACACCGCCGGCACCAGCCTCTCGTTCAAGCAGGGCGAACTGCGCCAGACCGGCAACGAGCTCGACCTCTCGGTCGACGGCCAGGGCTTGTTCGTGCTGGAGAACGAGGATGGGCAGACGCGCTACACGCGCGCGGGCCAGTTCAAGTTCGATCCCGATGGCACGCTGGTCAACCGCATCGGCGGCGAGAAGGTCATGGCATCGGGCGAGAACGGCAAGTTCGTGCCGATCAGCATCGCCGGACAGGGCTCGCACAACGGCCAGCCGACCACCAGGCTCAAGTTCGAGGGCACGCTCAATGCCAAGCCGGTCGACAACGCCTCCCAGTCCATCGAGGGCATCACGGTCATCGACAGTGCCGGCACGCGGCATGCGCTGATCCTGCGCTTCTCCTCGATCACGCCGGAAGGCGCGAACATGTCGGTGAAGGTCGAGCTGATGGACGCGTCGACGGTGCTCGCGACGGGCAAGCTCGTATTCGCGAACGGCAAGCCGACGGCGCAAACCGCGCAGTTGGCCCTGCAGTACAAGCCCACCGGGCTGCCGCCGCAGGCATTGACGCTGGATTTCGGCACCGGCGTCTCGCTGCTCGACGGCGCCACCACGCTGAAGCTCAACAACCAGGACGGCATTCCCCCCGGCACCCTGAGCGGCGCCGCCTTCGACGACACCGGCACGCTTCGCATCAGCTACACCAACGGGCAGACCGTGAAGGGCGCCCGCCTGGCGCTGGCGCGATTCGACTCGCCCGATGCGGTCGTGAGCCTGGGTGGCAACCAGTTCGACATCGCGGACAAGGCGGCCTGGCACTTCGGCAGCGCGAGCGAGGGCGCGTTCGGCAAGGTCGTCTCGGGCCGGGTCGAGATCTCGAATGTCGACCTGTCGCAGGAATTCAGCGACCTCGTGATCATGCAGCGCGGCTACCAGGCCAGTTCGCAGGTGGTATCGACCGCCAACGAGATGCTGCAGCAACTGTTCTCGATGAAGAGCAAATGAACGCGACCCTCGCTGTCGATCCCACCGCCTCGGCCTTGCTCGATCCGGCGGCGTCCGCGCTCCAGGCGCGGCCGCTGCGCAGTTGGCCGGCGTCGCAGAAGGAGCATGTGCGATGGCGCATGGTCGCATTGCACCAGGACTGGGCCGCCGAATGGCTGCCGCTGCGCGATGCAGGCGCGCGTGAACCGGAGGTGCAGGTCATCGAAGCAGCCGGCGAATCCGATGCCGCCGCTTCATGGGCTTTTGCTTCCGCGTCGCGCCGCGGCTCGGGTGCCGGCGCACCGCAGGACCCGGCGCTGCTCGCGATCTGCACGGCGATGTTCGGTGCCGATGCCGGGCCAGCCTCCGCGGGCCGCATGGCCGACCGCATCGCGCTCGCGGCCTGGAACGACTGGCTGCACCGCCTCGACACCGCGCTCAACGGCTTCGCGCTCGCACCGCGAAGCGCCACGGCCAGTGCCTCCGCCGAGACGCCATCGCACGCCTGGTCGGGCGCGCTGCAGCTGCGCTGGCCCTGGTGCGGCGGCCTCTGGACGCTGGACCTGCCGTACGAGGCCGTGGCCACGCTGCTCGGGTCCGCGCAAGCGAGTGCCGCCGAGCCGGCGGAACAGCCGGCCGCATCGCCAAAGGAACGCCTCGATCGCGCCCTGTCCGACCAGCCCGTGACGCTGCGCGTGCTGCTCGAAGGCGCCGAACTCAACCTCGGCCAGTTGCAGGGCCTGCGACTCGACGACATCGTGCCGCTCGCGCACCGTCTCGACACGCCGGCCATCGTCGTCGGCACCGACGGCCAGCAGGTCTGCGACGGCTGGCTCGGCCAGAGCGAGGGCCGCATCGCGATCGAGCTCACGCGGCTCGCCGCCTCTTCATCCACCGCCTCTCCCGCCGGCGCATCGCCGCGCACACCGCCATCGAAGGAAGGAAAGTCATGACCCAAGCCATGGAAGGCATTGCCGCCACCCACCGCGTCGGCGCATCGCCAAGCACCAATGAGCAACGCGCGGAAAGCCGCGCGCCGACCGCCCAGATCATCTCGCTGCCCGACCTGCACGCGGGCGCGGAAGGCGACGGCGGCGCATCGGCCGGCGGCGCCGCCGTGCTCAAGGACTGGAACCCGCTGCACCAGATCAAGGCCAGGCTGCAGGTCTGCGTCGGCGAAGCGACGCTGACGGTGGGCGAACTGCTCGGTGCCAAGGAGCACCAGGTGCTGCGGCTCGATCGCGGCATCGACCAGCCGGTGGACCTCACCATCGAGGGCAAGGTCGTGGCACGCGGCCAGCTGGTGGCGGTCGACGGTCACTTCGCCGTGCGCATCACCGAACTGCCGGTCGCGCTGGGCCTCGGGTCGGGAAGCTGAAGCATGAGGGATTGGTGGCATGCGGAGGCGAAGGCCTGGCGCGCTGGCTGGATCGGCCTCGGGCTGGCCGCCGCGCTGCTGACCGGCGCACCGGGCGTTCGTGCGCAGGAATCGCCGAGCGCGGCCTCCGGCAGCCTGCCGCCCAGCATTCCTGTGAAGCGCGACAACATGGCCGGCGGCTCGGACGATGCCGATGGGCGCTGGTGGATCGCGGCCGTCTTCATTGCCGGCCTGGCGGGCTGGGGCTTCGTCGCCGTGCGCCGCAAGTCGGCGGGCCAGGCGGCCGCGCCGGCCTGGCTGACGCGCTGGACCGGCCTGCCCGAAACCACGGCGCAACGCGAGATCCGCCGCATCGCGAGCACCCGGCTGACGCCGCGCCACAGCCTGCACGTGGTCGAGTGGAATGGCCGCCAGTTGCTGCTGGGCTGCACCGATCAATCGGTGCAACTGCTGTCCGAAGCGCCCGCTACGCCGCCGAGCGAGGTTCGCTCGTGATGCTGCGCATGCTCGCCAAGGACCGCGGTGTCCGCTGGACCTGGCCGCGGGTGCTGCTCGCCGCCGGCACGCTCGCCGCCGCCGCGCTCTTCGGTTCGGCGGGCTTCGCCCAGTCGCCATCGACGGAAACGCCTGCGTTGTCCGAAGCGGCACCGGCTGCAACGCCGACATCGACCGAGACACCGGCGGAAGCGCCTGCCATCCAAGCCCCTGTCGCACCCGCCGTCGTCGGCACGCCGAATGCGCCCGAGCCCGCATCGAGCGCCAGTCCGCCTTCGCCATCCAGCGCCACGCCAACGGCACCGGTCGCCACCGCACCCACGGCACCGCCACCTACGGCACCGCCACCCGCCGCGACGCCACCCGCGCCTCGCGCCAAAACACCGGCTGCCGCCAACAGCGCCTCCACGCCCTCGCCGCAGCCCTCGAACGCACCGCTCAGCACGCCGGCCACCGAAACCTCGCAGGCGCTGCGCGTCGTGCTGGGCCTCACCGTGCTCGCGGTGCTGCCCGCCATGCTCGTGTGCCTGACCAGCTTCCTGCGCATCATCGTCGTGCTGTCGATGCTGCGGCATGCCATCGGCATGAACGAGACGCCGCCCAACACCGTGCTCATCGGCCTCGCGCTGTTTCTCACGCTGTTCACCATGTCGCCGGTGCTGCAGAAGGTGAACCAGGAGGCCTTCGAGCCCTTCATGGCCGGCAAGCTCTCGATGGAGGACGGCTACAGGAAGGGCGTGGCGCCGCTGCGCGAATTCATGGTGCGGCAAACGCGCGAGGCCGACCTCGCGCTGATGGTCGAGCTGTCGAAGGCACCGATGCCGCGCTCCATGGACGACATCGGCAACGTGCAGCTCATTCCGGCTTTCATGCTGTCGGAGCTGCGCTCGGCCTTCCAGATCGGCTTCGTGATCTTCCTGCCCTTTCTGCTGATCGACCTGATCGTCTCGAGCGTGCTGATGGCGCTCGGCATGATGATGATGCCGCCCACCACCATCGCGCTGCCGCTCAAGGTGCTGATGTTCATCCTGGTGGACGGCTGGAGCCTGGTGCTCAAGTCGCTGGTCGGGAGCTTTCACTGACCTGCAGGCAACCGGACGCCCATGCCCCGCTTCGGTTCCGCGCTCACCCCCTCGCTGGTTGCCCTGCCCGCAGCCGGCGAGGCGGGCGAGCACGCGCCCGGCGGCGGCATGGGCGCGAACGACGACACGCTCCCTCTGTGGCAGCGCTGGCGCGACCGGGCCGATCCCGAGGCGCGCGAGCTGCTGATCGGCCACTACCTGCCCTACGCCCGCATGATGGCCGCCACGCTCTATGGCCGCCGCACCCACGACGAGGTCGAGTTCGCCGACTACCTGCAGTACGCGCGCGTGGGCCTGCTCGAAGCCATCGACCGCTACGACCCCGCCCAGGGCGCGCAGTTCAAGACCTTCGCGGCGCGGCGCGTGCAGGGTGCCATGCTCAACGGCCTCGCGAGCTTCACCGAGAAGAACCAGCAGATCGGCGTGCGCATGCGGCTGCGCCAGGAGCGCCTCGAGGCGGTGAAGCAGGCCGCGGCCGAAACCGGGCCCGACGACACGCCGGCCACGGCCTCTTCCGCCCCGTCGCGCAGCGCCGATGCGCTGTTCCGCTACCTCGCCGAAGTCGGCATCGGCCTCGCGCTCGGCGTGATGCTCGAAGACACGGGCATGGTCGACGCCCAGGCCTTCGACGGCGAAGCCCTTGCGCCCTCGCCCGAGGTCAGCTATTTCCGCAAGTCGGAGATCGACCGCCTGCGCAGCGTCGTGCGCAGCCTGGTCGACCGGCTCGGCGAACAGCAGAGAACCGTCATCCGCCATCACTACCTGCAGGAAGTGCCCTTCGACGACATTGCGGCGATGATGGGCGTGACCCGCGGCCGCGTCTCGCAGTTGCACCGGCAGGCGCTGTTGCGATTGCGGGAGTTGCTCGGCGCCGACGCCCGCCTCGATGTCTCGTTGTGATCCCGTGCAGCCTCTTTCGCTCGTCCCCGTTTCCAATCCATCCGACACCGCATGACCGATACGACCTCCACCTCGACCTCCGATGCATCGCCGCATGACGACCCGCGCACGGTGGCGGCGCGCCAGCGGCTCGACCGGCTCGACGGCTACCTGCGCAACGACCCGCGCAACAACGCCATGCTGATCGATGCCTTCGAAACCGCGCTGGCCTGCGGCGAATGGGAGCGCGCGGAATTCCACCTGCGGCATGCCCAGTCGCTGCAGGCCGACGGCCTCGCATGGCGCCTGCGCGAAGGCGATTTCTGGCTGGCCCAGCAGCGCTACGACGATGCGCAGTCCGTGCTCGAAAGCCTGGCCGGCACGCCGAATCCGCCGCCGGGCTTTGCCGACGTCGTGCTGCACAACCTGGCCTTCATCGACATGCGGCGTGGGCAGCCCGGCGTCTGCGTCGACCGCCTCGCGCCGCGGCTCGAAGGATCGGCCCACGCCGCGGCCGATGCCGCGCAACCGACGCCCATCGCCGAACGCGCGCTGCAGCAGGTATGGCTGCGCGCGCTGCATCACGATGGCCAGTTCGACCGCGCCATCGGCTGGACCCTCGAGAACGAGCGGCAGGGACGGCTCGACCCACAGGCCGCCGGCGTGGCCGGGCTCATCGCGATCGACGCCGCCGATTTCGCCGCCGCGCAGCGCTGGTCGGGCCTGAGCCTCTCCAACGGCGACGCCAGCGACCAACCCGTCGAAACCTTCGTCACGCAGGCCTCGCTCGCGCTCGCCGCGCGCAATGCCGAGCGCGCGCGCCAGCTCGCCGAAGTAGCGTTGCAGCGCAATCCCGGCGACGGCCGTGCCTGGTCCACCTGGGGCTTCGCGGCCCTGCTGGGCGGCGACCTGAACGCCGCCACCGATGCCTTCCATCGCGCGCTGGCCGTCATGGGCCAGCACATCGGCACCTGGCATGGCCTGGGCTGGGCCCAAATCCTCCAAGGCAAGCTGCCCGGGGCTCGCGCCACCTTCGAGACCGCGCTCGACCTCGACCGCAACTTCGCCGAAAGCCACGGCGGCCTGGCCGTCGTGCTCGCCATGGAATCGGAGCGCGAGAAGGCACAGGAACACGCCGAGTTGGCCCTGCGGCTGGACCGCGCGAATGTCTCGGGCCGCTATGCGCAGGCTTTGCTCTCGGGCGAGGTCAAGGATGCGAAGGACCTGCAGCGGCTGGCTCGCCGGCTGCTGGGCGGGCGGACTTCTCCGCTGGGCGGGGACATGGGGGAGATGTTTCCGGAGCCGGAGGCAGGGTCGGATGGCGCGCCCTCGTCGGCGGCCCCGAACGACGGGCACTGAGCCGCAGTTTCGAGTTCCGCTGGCAGTTACTTGCCGGCCGGCTGGGACTCCGACAACAGCAGCGCACCGGCCTCGCGCAAGGCCGCGTGCAGCTCGGCATCGCCCTCCATGCGCTGCAGCACCGCATCGACCATCTGGTCGAAGCCCTTGTCGTCGAGCCGGTCGCGACCGAAGGCCTGGACCAGCACCGATTCGAGGAAGAGCCGGAAGGCCTTGCGTTCGCGCTGGGGATCGTTCGGGGACAGCGCGCGCACGCGCAATGCCACCAACTGCTGCAACTGAGCCGCATCGGCCGGCGCGCCGAAGCCATCGGCACCATCCGCACTGTCGCCAGCCGGATCGCGCCGTGCCTTCTCCGACACGTCGGCAGGCTTGCGCTGGGCGCCCTGCCCCGCGATGCCGCCACGCCCCGCCGACTGCTGCTGCGACTGCGCGCGGAACTGCGCCGCGAACTGGGCGCGGATCATCGCGGCCAGTTGGGTGGAGGGGTCGATCATGGGTGGGGCGAGTTCGAGGCGTGGGGACGGATGCCGAGTCTATCCACCGCCCCCTCCGGTATCAGTGGCCGGGGCCGCTTTGCCGATAGTTGGCCAGCAGCACATGCGAGGCGGAGGCCTCGTCAGCCGAAGGATCGGCGGGCGCATCGTCGCGCTGGGAGGCCTGCAGCGAGCGGATGCCCGCGATCACCTTTTCGATGTCGTCCGACAAAGCGGGGTTCTCGGTGTTGCGCTGGAGGCCTTGTTCGTAGTGAGCCAGTGCTTCATCGAACTGGTCCTGGGTCAGGGCCGCGAAGCCGTTGACGAAATGAGGCAGCGGGTGGGTGTCAGGCAGTTCGAGCAGGGGTTGCCAAGTCAGCAGGCCCAGCGCGGCACGGCCCGAGCTGAATTGCAGGAGGCCGAGTTGGTAGCGTGCCAGCGGGAAATCGGGCGCCAGCCTTGCAGCGTTGGCGAAGGCGGCTTCGGCTTGGGCCATGTCGCCTAGGGCGGCGTATTCGGAACCCAACAGGAATTGTGGCAGTCCCGAGTTGGGATTCGAGGCCTGGGCTCTTTGGAAGTAGTCGATTGCACGCTCGCCGTCGTTCGCACGGCTCGCGGCAATACCCGCAGAAAGAAGCTCATCGAGTTGCATTGAAAATTCCTCTATTGGAAAGATCCGAATTTCTCGCTTTGGCCTTGTTGTTGTCATAGTCGACAGCGCGACTATCTGCAATAAGGAAAAATCACTTTCGAATCGAAGTTACGATTTTATATAAAACTGCATTTCGTCAACGAGACACAACACGCCCATATTCTTCTTCTGTAGAAACCATGCCCGACATCTACCCAAGCACTCCACCGATAGGAGCTACCCGAATTTCTGTGCGCAAGGCGTTGCGTAGACTTGTCCACGGCGACAGACGTCGCCTGCGAGGAACGACCGACACGACGGGTAAGTCGGTCTCATGCTACAGGGTGTAATTCGAATAAATCGATCGCTGTAGACGATGGCAACTGATTCATCGCTTCTCACCACTCTTTAGCCGCACGCCCTAGTCGGCTCTCGCGGATCGATCACGCAGAACATGCACAAAGGATAAATGCGCTTTCCGATCGGTTGTCACATTGCGCGAGCGGCATCTCGCGACGCCTGCAGTCATTGGAATTCGCATGCAAAATTGGAATTTGACCCCTATATTATGGGATGGGCGATGCTAAGGTGCGTCATCGCGTGCACACGCTGCAGTTGCCCGATCTCCACCTGCGTATAGATCTGCGTGCTGCTGATGTCGGCATGTCCGAGCATCGCCTGGATTTGGTGGATGATCGTGTCTACACCTGCATCTCATCAACACGACGCAGCATGTCCAGGCACTTCTCGCGTGGGAACCACGTCTTTTGCGGCGAGTTCACGAACGCCTCGCGTACCACCGGATAGCGTCCCGGATTGACCGCCTTGGCCAATAGCAAACTGCGCATCGCGCGATGTTCAAGCGGTAACCCCAGCGAGTACCCCGCAATGTCAGCCAGCGGCTTGGCATTGGCGAAGGCTTCCAACTTGACGAGATCGGCGAAGCGCTCATAGAAGAGCAGCGCCCGACTCGCAAAGATGGCTTCGATCTCGCGCGCCACCGTCTCGACGTCTTCCTGCATCGTGGCTGGCGCCACCTTCATAGGCGATGCTGGGCCGCGTGGCTGGCCGAAGACCAGCGTGCAGGTTTCCAATTGAGCATCACCATAGACCATGCCCAAGGTATTCCACGGGATTTCGATGCGGTCGTGTCGAATCTCTGGGAAGGCCGTGATCTCGAAGAATTTTCCGAGGGCAGTGCCTTGATTGACTATCATGAATTTGTCGCATCCGAAGGGCTGCTCACGAACGAAGCACCCCCACTTCTTGTTCAACTCGAAGCCTTGAGCACGCAACGGCGGCATTACCTCAGCACAGATTGCTTTTTCGATTCGATCCATGGCTCTTAATTCGGTTGGCGATAAACAGGCAACGGCCCCCTCAAGACATCAACAGGGGTAGGTGGCAGCACAGTGTCCTTCGGCAAGCCGATGCTTCCGCCCCTGCGCCCCGTCACGATTCCTCCATTCTGCTTAAAAGCAGGATAGTGAATCTCCTGTTTTCTTGTGAAGGGCGCATTGCCCGATAGCTTATTGTCGATCAGATCGACACCGCCGTCGAAGCGCCGACCCACGCCATCGAGGCGCACGCTGCCGGGAAGCAGCTTTCCATTGGTGTCGAAGGCCCGCATGTACACCTGCGTCGCATACTTCCCTCCATACATCGAATAGGTGTCCAACGTCCCCTGTACCGACTCCAGACGCAGGCCTGCAGCCATTTTGTCGGAACGGCTCATTCCTCCCAGGTAATCCATGGTGGTAGTCGCACTGCGAGGGCCGCGCGCCATTGCCGATATTCCACCCGATCCCTTCGTGCTCAACGCATCCTGCACGGCCATGCCTAAGGCGCCAGCTTCTTGAACTTGCTTTTCATTGAGCCCTGCCATGCGTGCCATTTGCATCGGACCTGCGACAAACGGACCGCCCATGGAGCCTGCCAGATTGTTGATAACCCGCTGCTGGGCAAGTGCTGCACGGGCATTGCCCGCGTAGTCGATCGGGCTGACGACGCGCTCATTGCGTTGCGCCTGCTGTGCGATGGCATCACGCAAGGTGTTGCGAACGAGATCCGCCTGCCAGTTAGGGTTGTACGGCTGTTGCGAACCTGCGTTGATAAACTGCCCAAGGGGTGAAGATGCCGCCGTTTCGGCGACATTGGGTTGCTGTACTGCGTTCCCGTCGCCCGAGTTTCCTGCACTCCCAGGACCGGCGTAGGGAGCGCTCTCCGCGAAGTAGTAAGAGGTCGTGCCCACTGAGGCATTCAACTGGGCCAACTGGACGCGGTATCCTGGAACCGAGGGCACATTTCCACCGGTAGGAATCTCGACCTGCAGGAGCCGATTGTCCGGGTCCGTGCTGGCGAGCACTGGCGTTCCGTCCACGAGCGGTGGAACCGTCTTTGACGGTAGCCAGCCTACCCCCAATGTGTTCACCTTGGAGTCAAACCCTGCTGCCAGCAGCACGTCCTGCGACCGGTCTACGTACTGAGGCCCAGCACCCCAAAAAACGGGCGCGTCCGCCGCCATCGCATCAACTCCAGCGAAGTTGTTGCTCGGCGGTGTGTCATTGAAGATCGAGTAGTCGCCAGTGAACGGATTCACCATCGGACTTTTCGCTGTCCCCGTCCAACCGTTTTGTTGGCCGCTGCTACCACCGTCGCTTTGTCCGTTGGCCGCCGCAATGGAGTCCCCTAACATATTGCCAATCGTGTCGCCAATGATGCCGGGCAAGGATCTGCCGATACTGCCCCCGCGCACTGCCGCGCTTACCAGCCCGCCGGCCATCCCAGCTGCAGCCTTTTGTCCGACTACACCCCAATCCATGCCCTTGGCCCATGCGCCGACCGATGCGGACATGTACCCTGACGCGGCGCTCGCGGCCACTCCTCTCCAGTCAAACCCCTTTTGCAATCCAGTAGCGATGCCGAGACCCTGAGTCGCAATATTGCTCACTGCCATGCGCCCAGCAGCTCCCCAGGGTTCTGAACTTGAGAGAATGCCGCCGAGAGCCCCACCTTGAAGCCAACTACCCATCCCGGCACTCACGCCGGCGCTTAACGCACTTTGAAGCACTCCTTTCCAACTGAAGGAGTCCTGTATCCCGAGCCCTATTCCGATAGCCTGCCCTGCAAGCGATCCGACCGCACCGCCAACGGCACCAGCGGCAAGGAATGCACCGATACCCGCACCACTGATCGACCCGCCGACCCCAACCATCCCAAGCGCCGTCGTCCAAGCACTGGCACTACCTAACGCAGTCCCGCCGATGGTCGCAGTGGTGGGAGCGAAATAGCTCAAAGAGGCGCCCATCGTCCAGAACGAAGCAACCACTGCCACAACAGCGACAACGATCTGACCAAAGCCTCCACATCCACCACCGCCTCCACGAGCGGGCGGTGGCAGCGGCTCCGGCAGCGTCGGACTCGTATCCCCCATCGCCTTGCCCGGGTCATAGGGCCTGAAGGTCTCGCTCGTGTTGTGCACGTTCGTGACCCGGTTGGGCACCATCAGCACGGTGTTTGCCACCAGCGGCGCTGAAGGCTGTCCGTCGAGGCCGTTGGCTTCGGCCAGCATGTACCACAGGGACGCATCGCCCCACACCGCCCGCGCGATGCTCTCGAGCGTGTCGCCCGGCCGCACCGTGTAGTTGCCCGGCGTCGCGCTCGGGTAGTACGAGTTGATCGGCTGGTAGTTCTCGTCGAAATCCGCCGAGTTCGTGGGCGTGAACTTCTTGTACTTGCTGTCGGGGCCCGAGGTGCTGGGCTCGCGCGCGAGTTGCTGCGCATAGTCCTCGCGCTCGGTGCCGTCGTTGCCGACGTTGCCCACGCGCTTGCCATCGAAATAGAAGTAACGATGCGAGCGGTTCTTGTTCGGCAGTCCCGCCGGCATGTAGGCGCCGCTCATGTACTCGTCGCGCTGCAGCACTTGCCCTTCGGCATTGGTCCAATAGGTGAAGGTGCGCCCGCCGTTCGGATCGCTGGCCGCCTTCACATGGCCATTGGCGTCGTACGTGAACACCGAATAGCCAGGCATCCACAGCGTGCCCACCGGCACGCCCGTGCTGCCCGCCGCCACCAGGATCTCCTTCTGCTTGGCCGAGTCCCACCATTCGTAGGTGTAGCCGGTGTTGCTCTTGCTGACCGTGCCGCCCTTGAAGTCGTAGTTGTCCGACTTCGTGAACTCGAGCGTGCCATCGGCCATGCGCAGGTACTGCGTGCTCGAGGTCGTCACGCTGTCCACGTCGAAGGTCAGCAGGTTGTCCTTGTCCCAGTAGCGGGTCTGGCTCAGGGTCGCGGTCTGGTTCTGCGCGAGTTCCTCGTACAGCGTGACCCGTCCCGCGAGGTCATTGGTGCGGCGGCTGCGCAGCACGCCGTTGATCTTCATCGTGGTCAGGTTGCCGGCACCGTTGTAGTCGTAGTCCTCGCGATGGCCGTCGTTCGCATAGGTCGCGGCCTTGCGCTGGCCGGCGTTGTCGTACTCGATGGTCACGCCGTCGCCCGACGAACCGCGCACGATCTGCCCATTGACCAGTTGGCCCATGGTCACCGTGAAGCGGTTCATGTTGTCGTAGGTGTACCAGTAGTCCTGCGTCTCGTCGCCGCCGGTGACGGCGTTCTTGTACTGGCTCTTCACGCGCCGGCGGTTGCCATTCGCGTCGTACTCATACTCGATGACGTAGCGGTCGTCGACGATCTTCTTGACGCGGTTGAAGGCGTCGTAGGTGACGTTGGACTGCTGGAAGACCATCGCGGTGGCGTTGGTCGTGGACTTGTAGCCCTCGAACGTGCGATTGCCGTTGTTGTCGTACTCGAAGTAGCTTTCGGTCGAGGTGCCCGCATCGATCACCTGGCGCAGGTAGCCGTTGGCGTAATAGGCGTAGGTGATGTTCTGGCCCGAAGTACCGGTCTGGCTGGCGATCAGGCCCGACCAGTTGTAGCCGTAGGTGAACTGGTGGCCGCCCAGGTCCTGCTTCCACATCGTGCGGCCGAACACGTCGTTCTTGAGGGTCATCACCCGGCCGTTGGCATCGGTGGTGGTGTAGACCCAGCCGCCGGTCTTCACGCCGCCGATGGAAGCTATCGTGTTGTCGTAGGTATAGGCATAGCTGGTGGCGCGCCCTTCCGCGGAGACGTAGCGCGTGACCCGGCCCTGGCTGTCGTAGTAGGTGCGCTCGCGGAAGCCCAGCGCATTGGCATGCGCGATGCGCTGACCGAGTGCGTCGTACTCGTAGGTGTCGAAGGAACGGCTGCCGTCCGAGTTGACGGGGCGATCGACACGCACGAGACGGTTGTTGGCGTCGTAGCTGTTGTTGGTGACGCGGCCGATCTCGTCGGTGACGGTGCGCAGGTTGCCGAACACGTCGTAGGCCTTGCGCACGGCGACGGAGCTGCCGGCCGCGACGCCCGGATGCCACTCCGCGGTGGCACGCCCCGCGGCATCGAGCACCAGGGTGCTCTGGTTGCCATTGGCATCGCGCTTGCCGACGAGCTGGCCATTGAGGTTGTAGCTGTAGTGCTCGGTGGGCGTGACCGTCACTGCCTGGCCATTGGCCTGCGTGATGCTGGTGGCCGGTCCGATCTTGTCGACCAGCTGGCCCAGCGCGTTGTAGCTCAGCGTGGTGGCATTGCCGTTGCCATCGGTTTCCTTGGTGATCTGGCCGAAGGCGTCGTAGCTCTGGCTGCGCTGGACCTGCCAGCTGCTGTTGATCTGCGAGGACTGGCCCGGCACGGTGGGACCGCCCGGCAGGTTAGGAATGATCCACTGCAGGCGGATGTTGGCCGCGTCGTTGCCCGTGCTGTTGTCGGGCCGGAAGTAGCCCTCGCCGCTGCCGATGATGGCGCCGGAGGCGTTGTAGATGTCGTAGAGGTACTCGTATTCCTTGTCCTGCCTGAGGCCGGCGGCGGTGGCATCCCACTTGAAGACGCCGCTGGCCGTGCGCGTTGCCACGACTTCCGAGAAGTCCGCCTGCGCGCCGGCGCCCTTTTCGCGATAGCGCAGCTTCAAGGTCTGTGCGCTCGCAACGCCCGGATCGAAGGTCAGCACCTGCGGCTTGCTGCTGCCGGAAAGCGTCGCACTGGTTCCTTGCGACATGGCACCCACGGTGACGTTGCCGGTGGCCTTGATCACCTCGAAGCCATCGGCGTCCTTGGCGACGAACTTGATCCCGTAGCTGTAGAGATTGCGGAAATCGGGGATCAGTCCCGCGCCGCGCGTGTCCCATTCGAAAGTGGTGGCGCCTGGGGCACGCGTGAGCGTGACCGAGCCGGCCGGCTTGCCCGGGCCCTGCGGCGTGTACTCGATCGTCAGCGAGGTGGCGTTGGTGGGAATGCCCTGGAAGTTGATGGTCGAGGGCAGTTCACGCACGAACTGGAGTTCGTACAGCGACGTACCGGGATCGATCTTGCCGCGCACGCGGTCGATCACGATTCCATCTTTGTCCAGCATCTCGATATAGAGGTCCTTGGTGCCCCAGCCGAGATTCATGTCGAAGAGGCCCTCGCTCAGCTTGCCAACGGAGACGGAGGTGAAATTGCTGTTCGGCTCCCACCACGAACGCTGGCTGACCCGGATCGAGACGGGGCGCAGGCTGCCCGAGGTCTGCAGTCCGGAGAAATGCACGATGCCGTCGTGCGTGAAGATCGGCTTCTCGGGGGCGACGGAGCCGGATACGCCGGTTGGTGGCCAGACCTGGATCGAATCTCGGCGCACAACCGCGCCATCGCTTTTCCGAGTCACGACGAACAGCAACTCCGTCGCTGCACCATTGAGATTCTCGAGCCGGGTCGTATACCACCCATTGACGCCGACATCGTTCAGGCTCTCGCCCCACTTGCCAGCCTTGAACACCGGCAGGGATGTGCCAAACGGCCCGTTCGATCCCAGGGGACGGTCGTAAAGCGTGATCGACATCTCATCTTCGGAAATACCGCCCTGCGTCAGTCGCAGGAAGTTGCCCGTCGGATATGAAACGATGCCGTTCACGACCTGCGCCATCGTGGAGGCGGCGGCCTGGACGTGCTCCCCGCTCGCAGTGATGGCGTAGATCATGGCACCGGTAAAGATGCCATCGGCCGCCCCCGTCCAGATGGCTTTGGGCCAAGGGCCTCCGCCTTGCGCGTAGCTCTCCGTGGCCGTACCGCCGTAGGGCTGAAGCACAATCTTCCAGGTGGAAATCGGTCCGTACAGTGCCTCGAAGGCGTTCGAGAACTCCTGGCTCCCGAACGAAAAGACCCCGGGCATATATCCCATGGGGAAAGCAGGCAGTTGCACCGCGCTGACGTTGCTTCCATGGAGCGCCCCAGTGATCACCGGCGTTCCCGTGGTTCCCTGCGAAGACCCGATCGCGAGATTCAATCCCCCGAACTGCCCCGAGTCCACACTCAGCGGCGTCGCCAGCAGCACGAGGTTGGGCCTGGAGGCCGTGACCTTGGGCTGGATGACGCTGATGGCCTGGTTGCGCTTGTCGTAGATCGTGATGGTCTGCAGGATGTCGGTGCGCCCGACCAGCGCGCTCATGGTGAGCGTGCGCAGGTCCACGGTCTGCGACTGCATCAGCAGCGTGGCATTGCCCGCGAGATCGTAGAACCAGGCCTTGCTGATGCCGTCCTGCGAGTTGGAGCGCCACAGGCGGCCGGCGCCGTCGTAGTCGTAGTACTCCTGGGCCGCGCCGGTGTTGTTGCCGCTACCGGTCTTCTTGCTCGCGATCTGACCATAAGTGTTGTAGGCGGTCGTCACCGTCTTCGCGACGTCGTAGACCGGTGCGTTGGCCGCGTTGCGCGCGCCCGTGAAGCGCGTGGTCTCGCGGTTGGCCGCATCGTAGGCGATGCTGACGATTTCCTTGGAGACATCCCCGCCGGCATCCACGCGGTCGACCATCTGCGCGGTCATGTTGCCGTTGGCGTCGCGCCCGTAGGTGAAAGTCTCGCCCTTGGCGGTCGTCATCGAGGTACGCACGCCCGTGGCATCGTAGCCATAGCTCACGATCTGGTCGTCTGCTTCCGAGGCATTGTTGGTGCCGCGGCGAATTTCGCGGCGCACGTTGTTGAGGCCGTCGTATTCGTAGTCGGTGGTTTCGCGCACCTGCGTGCCGGCCTCGTTGGCCGCCAGGGGCTTCTGCTGCGTGAGCAGGCGGCCCAGCACGTCGTAGACCAGGTCGGTGCGCTGGTTCAACGCATCGATCATCGAGGTCTGGTTTCCCATGGCGTCATAGCCATAGCGCTTGGTCGATGCGGCGGTGGTTTCGCTCAGCGCACCGGTGCTGGCGTTGACGCTGCCGTAGAGCACCGCCAGGCGCGACTCGCTGAGCATGCGGCCGTTGCGGTCGTAGGTGTACTCGGTCACGCGGTTGGCCGTGGAGCTCTGCTCCGGGATCTTGGCCAGCACCGCGGTCATCAGGTTGCTCTCGCTGAGCAGCGCCAGGTCGTTCGCCGACATCGGTTTGGCATAACGCGTCTCGCGCAAGACCGCGCCATTGGTATCGCGCTCCCAGCGCACCGCGTAACCCAGCGGATCGACCTCCAGCACCTTCTGGCCGAGCTTGTCGTACCAGGTGTAGACCAGCGCGCCGGCACCGTTCTTCTGGCGCACCACCTGGCCATTCGCGTCGTAGCCGGTTTCCTGCACCATGTCGCCGTAGCCGATCTCGTACTGGCCGGTCGTGTCGCTGCGCGAGCCGAAGTACAGGTTGGCCACCGTCGTGGAGACCACGCGGTTGTTGGCATCGACCTTGTAGGTGGTCTTGCGCAGATTGCTCGCATCCACCGGCACGGGCAGCGCATCGCCCGCGGGCAGCGCGACCGGGTTGCCATAGACGCTCAGCGACAGCACGTTGCCAGCCGCGTCATAGGTCCATTGGCTCAGCGTGCCGGTGGCACTGACCTCGGCCACCTTGCGCCCATTGGAATCGAACCAGCTGCGCGTGCGCCCGCCATTGGCATCCACGGCGACGATCAGATTGCCGCTCGCGTCGTAGGTGTTGGTGCGCATGGGCGCGGCCGTGGTCCAGCCGCCCGCGGCGGTGTAGACGCTCACCGAGGCCAGGCGCACCGTCAACTGCCGGTTCAGCCCGTCATAGGTGTAGGTGGTCAGCCGCTGCTCGGGCAGCCCCGCCGCCTCGGTGGTCGTGAGCTTGTTGCCGAAGGCGTCGTAGGTGGTCTGGTTGACCACCGCCACGAGCTGGCCGCTCGCGTTCTTGCTCGTGATCGGCAGCGTCTCGCTCACCACGCGCCCGAGCCGGTCGTAGACGTAGGTGGTCACCCCGCCGCGCTTGTTGGTCAGCGTCTCGCGCTGGCCCAGCGCGTTGTAGGTATAGCTCTCGAACTTGCCCTCCGCGTCGGTGGTGCGCAGCAGCCGCCCCGAGGCGTCGTAGCCGAACTGCGTGAGCGCGTCGCTCGCGTGCGTGGTGGGCAACGCCGGCGCCTGCGTGACGCTGTAGGTACCGGTGACCTTGTTGTAGAAGCGCTTCACGCTCAGGGTCTTGCCCAGCGTGTCGTAGGTGGTGGCGGTGGCGTAGCCCTCGGGGTCCACGCTGAGCTTCACGCGCCCGGCGGCATCGAAGTAGTAGAAGGCCGAGTTCTTCAGCGGATCGGTGATCTTCACCACGTTGCCGTTGGCGTCGTAGCTCGACTCGGTCACGCCGCCCAGCGGGTCGGTCACGCTGATCTTGCGCCCGGCCGCGTCGTAGGCGTTGGTGGTGGTGTAGCGCGCCGCGAGACCGTCGCGCTGGACCTGCGTCAGGTTGGCCTGCAGCAGGCCGCCGCCGGCGGCATTGACGAAGCCCAGCTGCTGGCGCTGCACCAGCGCCCAGGTCGTGTCGGACTGCGAGAGCTCGACGCCGCGCGCCTCCACGGTCTTGATCAGCAGGCCCAGGCCGTCGTAGACATAGAGCGTGGTGGCCGCCTCGGGCCGACCGAAGGCCGAGGTCTGGCTGACCTTGCGCCCCGCGGCGTCGTAGACGAAGACCGCGACCTGCGCGGGCAGGGCTGTCGTGACCTGGGCGGCGGCGGCATCCAGCAGCGCCTGGTAGGTGTTGGTGGTAGCCGCGGGCACGGGCTTGGGGTAGCGCGTGACGCGCGTCAGGCGCCCGAGGGCGTCGTACTCGTTGCGCTGGACGTTGCCCAGCGCGTCGACGCTCAGGGCCACGCGCCCGGCCGCGTCGTAGAAGCTGCGGGTGCGCTGGTCGAGCGCGTCGGAGACCGTGGGCGCGGGCACGGTGCCAGGCACCCAGCTGGCCATCGCGACCGAGTTGTAGAAGGCACGCTGCTCGATGACGTTGCCGTTGGCATCGCGCGTGTACTTGACGACGCTGCCCAGCGTGTCCGTGCGGGCATCGACAGTGGCGACCAGGCGCCCGGCCTTGTCGTAGACGCTGTGCTGCTGCTGGTCCTTGGCGGCGGTGGAGGCCGTGGTGGTGGACACGTAGGTGCCGGCGGTGGCGGCCTGCACGAGCTGGTAGCCGGAGACTCGGAATGGACGCGCATCGTTGGCTGCGTACTTGATAACCCCGAAGTTCAATCCGAGCACAGCGGGCGCGATGGCCGTGGCCGAGATGCGGTAGCGCCCATTGCCAAGGTCCTGCACCACATACTTGTTCGTAGCGATACCGCCACCGAACATCACGATCGCGAGTGAGTTCTCGGCCGTATTGACCGTCGGGTTTCCGAAGGACGGCGGCAGGCCGTCCTCCATCTCCACGATCACCGACAGGGTGTAAGTCGTCCCAGGCGTGGCCGCGAACGTCTTGTAGGCGAGGGAGTAAGGACCATTCGGATCAGGCGCGATGCGCAATGCACCTGCCAGGCCCGTCATCGATGCCACCGAGACCACGCCAACCCTGCCTGGCGCATCCGCCAACCCATTGGCGAACTCGCTCTGCGTGAAGAGGTTGGTATTGGCCTGCACCAGCGCATCGATCTGCGCGACCGTGGGGCTGGCCCCCAGCCCCACGGGGTTGAGCGCCTTGGCATAGCGCGTGACCAGCGTCACGCGCCCCGCGGCGTCATAGCTGTTCTTCTCCAGCTGCCCCTGCGCCCCGACCGTATAGACCAGCCGCCCGGCCGCGTCGTAGGCGTAGCGCGTGGTCGAGGTCGCCGCCCCGGCGGCCACCGTGGTCGCGCCCGTGCGCACATAGGCGCCCGCGGCGCTCGCCTGCTCGAGCTGGTAGCCCGTGATCTTGAAGCCGCGCGCATCGTTCTCGATGTACTTGACGATGCCGAAGCCCGTGTAGGTGCCCGTGGCCACCGCCGCGAACGACACCCGGTAGCGACCGCCGCCCAGGTCCTGCACGGTGTACTGCTGCGTGTTGCGCGCGGCGTTGTACATCACCAGCACGAAGGAGTTGGCCGCGTCCTTGAAGGTCGCGCTGCCGAAGGCCGGCGGCTGCCCGTCGTCCATCTCCACGATCGCCGAGAAGGTGTAGGTGGTGCCCTGCGTCGTCACCAGCTGCTTGTAGGCGGTGGAGGCCGCCGTGGTGGACGCGTCGACCTTGAGCGCGCCCGCATACCCCGTCATCGTCGTCGCCGAGACCGGCCCGCCGCGCGCCTGCAGGTCGCTCAGCCCATTGGCGAACTCGCTCTGCGTGAGCAGGTTCGCCCCCGAGGGCGTGTAGCCGATGTTGGTGACGTTGCCGTTCTTGTCGTACAGGCGCTGTGTGACCGTGCCCACGCCGTCGGTGCTCGCGATCAGCCGGTTGGCGCGGTCGTAGACCATCACCTCGCGCGCATCGCGCCCCGCATTGGCCAGCGGCGCCACCGCCGCGGCCAGCGCCGTGGCGGTGGCCTCGGTCGCGGGCGGCACGGTCACCGCATAGGCCACGCGCTCCACCACGTTGCCGTTGGCGTCGTAGACATTGCGCTTGACCGCCCCCACCCCGTCGATGGTGTAGGTGGCCCGGTTCAGCGCGTCGTAGACCGTGCGCAGGCGCATGTCGCGCGCCGGATTGGTCGTGGCCACGGGCGCAGGCACGGTGCCCACGACCCAACTGCCCAGCGCGATCGGGTTGGCGTAGGCAATGCGATCGATCACATTGCCATTGCCGTCGTAGGCGTACTTGACCACCTCGCCCAGGCCGTTGACCGTGGCCACCAGCCGTCCGTCCTGGTCCAGCACCCGGTGCTCGGTGCTGTCGCCCGCGCTGGCCGTCGGCACCTTGGGGTTCAGCTGATCGAAGGTCAGCGCCGCCGGCATGGCCGGCAGGCCCGTCAGAACGATCGGCGTGGCATAGCGCACGGTGAGCACGACGCGCCCCTCGGCGTCGTAGGCGATGCGCTGCAGCCCCGCGGTCGGATCCAGCGTGAAGACCAGCCGGTCTTCGGAGTCGTAGACGTAGCGCGTGACCTGGTTGTTCGCGTCGGTGGCGCTCGTGACGTTGCCGTTGTTGTCGTAGATGTAGCTGCGCGTGAGGTTCAGCCCCGCGGGGTCGATGCGCTCCTGGGTGCGCCGCCCCAACTTGTCGTACACGTACTGCGTGGTCGTGCCCGTCGGGTCGATCGTCGTGAGCACGCGGCCCTCGGCGTCGTAGCTGTACTGTGTGACCAGGTTCAGCCCCGTGGGGTCGACCTCCTTGCGCGTGACCTGGCCCTTGAGGTCGTACACGATCCTCGTGAGCGTGCCGTTGGGGTCGGTGACGTTGAACTGCTGGCCCTTGGCGTCGTAGGCGTAGGTGGTGACCAGGTTCAGGCCGGTCTTGTCCACGGTGCGGGTGAGCACCCGGTTGGCCGCGTCGTACGTCAGCTCGACCAGGTTGCCGTTGGCGTCCTTGGTCTGGATGAGCCGGTTGGTACGGTCGTAGCTGCTGCTCGCGACGCCGCCGCCCACGGAGGTGCTCAGCAGGTTGCCGTTCTTGTCGTAGGCGTAGGTGGTGGTGACGTTGTTGCCATCCAGCACGCTGAGCTTCTGGCCCTGCCGCGTGTAGGTGGTCTTGACGGTGACGTTCTCGGGCGTCTTGACGGTGACGGTGCGCAGCGCGTTGTCGTAGGTGTAGCTGGTGGTGCGCCCGAGCGCGTCGACCTGCGTGAGCACGCGGTCGAAGGCGTCGTAGGTGGTGGTGCGCACCTTGTTGAGCGCATCGGTGGTGGAGACCGTGCGCCCGAGGCGGTCGTAGCCGCGCTGCTGGACGTTGCCGTTGGCGTCGCTGCTGCGCACGAGGCGCCCGAAGGCGTCGTATACGGCGCTGGTGATGGCGTTGATGCCCGAGGCGTCCGTCACGGTGCCGGTCACGAGGCCGCGGCGGTCCACGCTCCTGTTCTGCACGCGCTGGGCTCCGCCGCCCAGGTCCTGGGTCACGCCGGTGAGCTCGCCGAAGGCGTTGTAGGTCGACGTGGTGGTGTTGCCCAGCGCATCCTTGGCCGTGCTCACCTGCCCGCGCACGGTGTAGGTGAAGCTCTGCTTGCTGTCGAGCGTGCCGTTCTTCAGGGCGTTGAAGGTGGTGGTGTTGGCCGTCGTGAGCAGCCCGCCACCGCCAAGCGCCGTGAGGGCGGCGCTGGTCAGGCGCGTGCCGATCTGCAGCGTGGCCTCCAGCTGCCCGAAGAGGTTGTACTGCCGCTCGGTGACCTCGCCCAGCGCGTTGACGCTGTGGGTGAGCTGGCCGTTGGTGTCGTAGAAGAACAGGGTCTTGTTGCCGTTGCCGTCGGTGGTGCTGATGCGCCGCCCGGCACTGTCGTAGGCGTGGGTGAGGCCGTTCTGGGCCCACACGGTGTCGATCTGGGCCTGGGTCTGGCCGGCCACGAGCAAGGCGCTGCCCACGCCCGTGAGTTCGCCCACCAGCCGGCCCTGGACGTCGTAGCGCGCGTTCGCCACCCGCACGTCGGTGCTGCCGGCCGCGGTGGTGGTGCTCACGAGGTTGCCCACCGTGTCGTACACGTACTGGGTGATGCTGCCCTCGAAGTTGGTGCGCTGGGTGACTCGGTTGAGCTTGTCGTAGACGGCGGTGGTGGTGCGGTCGCCCGCGTCGGTGCCGGCGGCCTCGCGCAGGCTCGCCAGCGTGGTGGCGGTGGTGATGGCCCCCAGGGTGGCGGCGCTCAGCGCCTTGTTGTAGCGCTTGGCGCTGGTGACGTTGCCGTTGGCGTCGTACACGTTCTCGCTGAGGTAGCCCTCGGCGTCGATCTGGCCGATGACGCGGTCCTGCGCGTCGTACAGCCAGCGCGAGGTCTGGTTCTGCGCCTGCAGCGGCGCGGAGCTGCCGGCGTTGGCGACCAGTTGCGCCAGGGTGCCCGAGGCGCGCAGGGTGGCGTCGGTGATCTGCGCGGCGTAGCTCACCTGCGTGATCAAGCGCCCCTGGGCGTCGTAGCGCGACTCGGTGAGGTAGCCCTCGGCGTCCAGCGTGCCCACGAGCAGGCCGTCGTTGTCGTAGAGGCGGCGGCTGACGCGATCGCCCGTGGGATTGAGCGTCGGGTTGGTGTCGCCCAGCGTGGGCGTGCCCGAGAGGTTGCCCAGCACGGTGGAGGTCAGCGCGTTGGCGTAGGCGGTGGTGGCCACCAGGCGCGAGGCGCCGTCGTAGCGCATGTCGACCACGGCACCCGCGCCGTCGACGGTGCGCACCAGGCGCCCGGCGTTGTCGTAGATGCGCCAGCTGTCCTGGTCGGCCGTGCTCGCGACGGGGCGCAGCGCGGCCAGACGGTTGACGGGCGCGGCGTTCGGGTCGGCGAAGTACGCCGCCAGGGTGGTGGCGTTGACCGGCGTCGCGTAGACGATCTTCTGCGTGAGCTGGTCGTTCTTGTCGTAGACGTACTCGGTCAGCCGCCGCAGGCTGTCGATCTCGCCCACCAGGCGCCCGGCCTCGTCGTACAGCCGCGCGCTGCGCGCGTTGGTGGGGTCGGTCTGCTGGTAGAGCCGCCCGTTCTTGTCGTAGGCGTAGCTGGTGGTGCCGAGGTTGGCGTTCAGCGCGCTGCCCTGGGTGAGGCTCACCAGGCGCCCGTTCTTGTCGTAGGCGCTGGTGGTGATCAGGCCGTTGGCCAGGGTGACGACGGTCTTGTTGTTGGCGTCGTCGTAGCGCGTGAGGCTGCTCTGGTTGAGCGCGTTCTGCGTGGACAGCACCCGACCCTTGCCGTCGTAGGTGTAGGTGGTGGTGCCGGCGGTGGCGCTGACGGTGCTCAGCAGCAGCCCGGCGCGGTCGTACACGTACTGGGTGATCGACTGGCTGCCATCGGCCACGCCGTTACCGGCGGCGTCCACGCGGGCGAAGACGGTGACCTTCTGCACCTGGCCGCGCGCGTCGTACACGGTGTCGGTGCGGCTGGCCTGGGTGTAATTCTGAGGGGTGCCGACCCAGGTGGCCAGGTCGGCCTCGGCGAGGCTCGTGGCGGTGTACCGGGCCGCGGCGTACGTCAGGGCGCTGGTGCGCTGGCCGTAGCTGTCGTAGCGGTACTCGGTGACGCGCCCCTCGGGGCTGAGCACGAAGCGCAGCAGGTCTTTGGCGGCGTTGGCGCCTTCGGCGTAGACATAGCGCGTGGTCAGCGGCTGCGAGGGCGCGACGCCGGCATCGGCGGCGTCCGGATCGGGCACGAGGTACACGCTCTCGCTGAGCAGCCGGTTGCGCGCGTCGAAGGTGCGCGTGATGGTGTTGCCCGCGGCGTCTCGCTGCAGCCGCTGGTTGCCGTTGGCGTCGTAGGCCATGTCCACCGACAGCAGCTTGGGGTCGGTGACCCGGGTCACGTGGCCGTTGGCGTCGTAGGTGAAGGTGGTGATCTGCTGGACGCCGTTCACGGCCGGAGCCTTGATCTGGGTGAGCTGGCCGGCCGCGTCGTACACATAGACGCTCGCCAGCCCCATCGCGTCGGTGACGGTGGTGGTGCGGTTGGCGCTGTCGTAGGCGTAGCTGGTGCTCTGGCCCAGGCCGTCCTTGACGGTGGCCACCCGGTAGTCCGTGCCCACCAGCACGTAGGTGAAGGCCAGGCTGGTGCCGTCGCTTTGCGTGACCGAGGCGATGCGCGTGCTCGTGCCGTCGTAGCCGTAGGTGGTGACGTAGGTCTTGCCGTCGGCCACGGCGTTGTCCTCGGGGCTGAGGTCGACGGTGACCGTGGACAGGCGGTTGGCGCTGTCGTAGGCGTAGCGCACCCGCGTGAGGGTGGCCCCGCCGGTGGCCACCGTGCGGATCTGCGTGAGGTTGGTGCCGCTGTAGTCGAAGTAAGTGGTCTCGCCGTTGGCGTCCACCATGCTCTGCACGGTGCCGTTGGCGTTGTACGCGTAGGTGATGGTGTTGCCCGCCGGATCGGCCACCGTCATCAGCCGGCCCGCTCCGGCGCTCTCGTAGCGCTCCACCAGGCCCGTGGCGCCGTCGGTCCACACGTAGCGTGCAGCCCCCGCGTCGTACGCGATGGTGTCAAAGGCGCCCGCGCCGGCCGTGCTGATGTACAGGCTCTTCGTCGCGTTCCAGCTGTAGGTCGCGCTCGCGCCATCGCGGTCGGTACGCACCAGCGTGCTGCCCACGGCGCCCACCGTGCCCGTGAGCACCACCTTCTGGCCGAAGGCCCCCACCACCCAGTTGTCTGCGTTGTCGTCGTTCAGCAAGCCCTGGCTGTTGTACGTGCGAACCACGCCGATGTCCGCGCCCCGACCCACCAGCTTGTCTTCCAGGTCCTGCAGCACCAGGTTGCCGTTGGCGATGTTCACATACGCCTGCTCCCCGTTGCGTCCCTGCCCCGCAACCCCCAGCCCGCCCCTCGGACCCAACACGCCCAGCGACGTCAAACTCAGGCCCAGGCTATTGCCACTGACGATTGCAACCATTTTTTCTACCCGTTCGAATCAGATTCATGAACGAACCGTGTTCGAAGGGCCATGGCACGCACCCTGTCGCTCAGGGCCCGCCGCGCATGCGGCGGGCCCGGCGCTCCTCTTCCTCCGAAACGCGGTTCTCTCGGCAATACATCCGCGCGTTTCCGATTCCGTTTAGTAAACCCCTGGTCCGCAAGGGAATTCCGCCGGCCGAGCCCGGTAACAAGTTCATGCCAACCTTCGCGGGCCGTTTGCTAAGCTGCCGGACCCACAGAATTCGCCGCCTCCCATGAAGATCGCCACCTGGAACGTCAACTCCCTCACCGCCCGCCTGCAGCACGTGCTCGACTGGCTGATCGCCAACCCGGTCGACGTGCTGTGCTTGCAGGAACTCAAGATGAGCGACGACAAGTTCCCGCTCGAGATCCTCAAGTCGGCCGGCTACGACGCGGCGGTGTTCGGGCAGAAGACCTACAACGGGGTCGCGATCCTGAGCCTCGCGCCGGTGCGCGACGTGGTGAAGAACATCGGCGGCTTCACCGACGACCAGTCGCGCGTGATCGCCGCCACCATCGACACGCCGCGCGGGCCGGTGCGCGTGGTCAACGGCTACTTCGTGAACGGCCAGGCGCCGGGCTCCGACAAGTTCGCCTACAAGATGAAATGGCTCGACGCGCTGCGCGAGTGGCTGCGCGCCGAACTGGCCGCGAATCCGAACCTGGTGCTGCTGGGCGACTTCAACATCACGCCCGAGGACCGCGACAGCTTCGACCCGGTGGGCCTGAAGGAAACCATCCACCACACGACCGGGGAGCGCGACCACTTCAAGCAGCTGCTCGGCCTGGGCCTGACAGACAGCTTCCGGATGTTCGAGCAGCCCGAGAAGAGCTACTCGTGGTGGGACTACCGCATGCTCGGCTACCAGAAGAACCGTGGCCTGCGCATCGACCACGTGCTGGTGAGCGACGCGCTCAAGCCGCAGGTCCGGGGCTGCGTCATCGACCGCGTGCCACGCAAATGGGAAAAGCCCAGCGACCATGCGCCCGTGGTGCTCGACGTGGACCTCGGTGGCTGAGGCCAGGAAGCCCGGCGTGGCGATCGCCAGGACAGCCACCGTTGCCCTGTTGGCACTGTCGCTCGCGGCCTGCGGGGTGTTCGACAAGAAGACCGCGGGCGGCGGCGAGAGCCCCGCGAGCCCCGGCGGCACCGCCGCCGCGCCCGACGACGGGCCGCCCGCCAAGTCCGAGGTGCCCACGGTGCGCCTCATCACGACGCAGACGCCGGTGGTCCGGGCCTACCGCAAGATCGGCGCGCGCCACATCTACACGAAGTACGCGCAGCGCATCTACAAGGGCAAGATCCCGCCGCTGGTCTACGCGGTGGTGGTGGTCGAGACGGACATCGACGCGAACGGCAAGGTCACGGGCGTGACCTTCAGCCGCATCCCGAGCCATGCGCCCGAGGTACCGCCGATGATCGAGGAACTGATCAAGGCGGCCTCGCCGCTGCCCAACCCGGGCAAGCTCGGCGGCCACACCTACATCGACACCTGGCTCTGGGACAAGAGCGGGAAGTTCCAGCTCGATTCGCTGACGCAGGGGCAGCGCAGCCGCTGAAGCAGCAGACGAGCCGGGCGGCAACGAGGCCGCCGGCTCGCCGGGCATCGCTCACTCGATGCCGAGTTCCTGGATCTTGCGCGTGATGGTGTTGCGGCCGATACCGAGCTTCTGCGCGGCCTCGATGCGGCGGCCGCGCGTGCTCGACAGCGCCGTGAGGATCAGCCGCGATTCGAAGCGGCGCGACAGCACGTCCCACACGTCGGTGCGACCAGCCGCGAGCAGTGCCTGGGCCTCGGCCTCGAGGCCGCTTTCCCAGTTGCCGGCCGCGTCCCCGGGCGCGGGCGCCGCGACGGCGGGTGCCGGCACCACGTTGTCGACCGCCGCCCCCACGAAAGGCGCGGGTGCATGAGACGCCAGGGGCACGGCCACCGCGGGCTCGCCCGCGTGGCTGTCGGGCGACAGCAGCGGCGCGCCGCCGGCGGCGAGCACCTCGGGCGGCAGGTCCTTGGCCTCGATCAGTTGCGCCGGCGCCATCACGGTCAGCCAGTGGCAGATGTTCTCGAGCTGGCGAACGTTGCCCGGGAAATTGAAGCCCGCGAGCTTGGCCAGCGCCGCATCGGAGATGCGCTTGGGCTCGACGCCGAGCTGCCGTGCGCTCTGCTGCAGGAAATGGCGCGTGAGCGCAGGCACGTCCTCGCCACGCTCGCGCAGCGCGGGCAGCCGCAGGCGGATGACGTTGAGGCGGTGGAACAGGTCCTCGCGGAAGCCGCCGAGCTTCACGCGCTGCTCGAGGTCCTGGTGGGTGGCCGCGATGACGCGCACGTTGGCCTTGACCGAGTTGTGGCCGCCCACGCGGTAGAAGTGGCCGTCGCTGAGCACGCGCAGCAGGCGCGTCTGCAGGTCGAAGGGCATGTCGCCGATTTCGTCGAGGAACAGCGTGCCGCCCTCGGCCTGCTCGAAGCGGCCGCGCCGCATGGTCTGCGCGCCCGTGAAGGCGCCGCGCTCGTGGCCGAAGAGTTCGCTCTCGAGCAGGTCCTTGGGGATGGCCGCTGTGTTGATGGCGACGAAGGGGCCGTTGGCGCGCGGCGAGTGCTTGTGCAGCGCGCGTGCCACGAGCTCCTTGCCCGAGCCCGATTCGCCGGTAATCAGCACCGTGACGTTGCTCTGCGAGAGCCGGCCGATGGCGCGGAACACGTCCTGCATCGCGGGCGCCTGGCCGAGCATCTCGGGCGCGGCGACCATGCGTTCCTCGGCCACTTCCTCGCGCTGGCTCTCGTCAACGGCGCGCCGGATCAGCTCGACCGCGCGCGGCAGGTCGAAGGGCTTGGGCAGGTATTCGAAGGCGCCGCCCTGGAACGCAGAGACGGCGCTGTCGAGGTCGGAGAAGGCCGTCATGATGATGACCGGCAGGCCCGGATGCTTGGCCTTGATCTTGTCGAGCAGCTCGAGCCCGGAACCGCCGGGCATGCGGATGTCGCTCACCAGGACCTGCGGGCCCTGCTGCTCGTCCTCGGCGGCCTGTTCGAGGGCCGCCAGCACTTCGCGCGTGTTGGTGAAACTGCGGGTCGGGAGGTCCTCCCGAAGCAGGGCCTTCTCCAGCACGAAGCGGATCGATTGGTCGTCATCAACTATCCAGATCGGCTTCATGCATCTCCTTGTTGCCGGTGGCTGCTAGGGCAGCGGAATCAATATCTTGAAATCGGTTCGGCCCGGGACACTGTCGCACTCGATCACGCCGTGATGCTGTTGCACAAAAGTCTGTGCGAGCGTCAAACCCAGCCCTGTACCACCCTCTCTGCCCGACACCAGCGGATAGAAAATTCGGTCCTTGATCGCGTCCGGCACGCCCGGTCCATTGTCGATGACATGCAATTCCAGTGCCAATCGATACCACTGCTTGTTGAAGATCACCTGGCGCGCGACCCGGGTCTTGAAAGTGATGCAGGCATCGCCCGCCGCGCGGCGCTCGGCCAGGGCCTGCGCGGCGTTGTGGACGATGTTGAGCGTGGCCTGGATCAGCTGCTCGCGGTCGCCGCGGAACTCGGGGATCGAGACGTCGAAGTCGCGCTCGATGTGCAGGTCGCGCGGGAACTCCGCGAGGATCACCGAGCGCACGCGCTCGCAGACCTCGTGGATGTTGACGTCGCCCACCACGTGCGGGCGGCGGTGCGGCGCCAGCAGGCGGTCGACCAGCGTCTGCAGCCGGTCGGCCTCGTGGATGATGACCTGGGTGTATTCGATGAGGTCGCGCGACTCGACCTCCATCTGCAGCAGTTGCGCGGCGCCGCGGATGCCGCCGAGCGGGTTCTTGATCTCGTGCGCGAGGTTGCGGATCAGCTCCTTGTTGGCCTGCGCCTGGTCGAGCAGTCGCTCCTCGCGGTCCTGCCGCACCTGGTGCTCGAGCGGCAGCATCTCGACGATCAGTTCGCCGGCCTTCTCGCCCTTGGCCAGCGTGACCTGCACGGGCATCAGCTCGTGGTTCACGCGGCGCAGGAAGGCCTCGTAGCGCAGGGTGGCGAAGTCGTTGGCGCTCGCGCCGTCGATGGCGGTGCGCAGCACCTGGGGTTCGTGGAAGCAGGCGCCGAACTGCGAGCCCTCGAGCGTGCGGCGCGAGGTGCCCAGCGCATCTTCGAGACCGGCATTGGCGAACAGCACCGAGCCCTTGCCGTTGACGACCGCGATCAGGGTCGACAGCAGGTCGAAGGCCTGAAAGCGCGGACTGGCGCTTGCCGCCTTCTTTCCGAAAGCCATGGAAATCCTGTGGTGTTCTTCCTGCCGATGCAGGAACGGGTTAGTTCTTGGGGGCCGGCAGGCGGCTGATCTCGCGGCGGATGCCGGCGATGTCGCTTTCGTTGCGGGCCAGTTCGGCCTTCATCTCGGCCACGCGGTCGAGGTACTTCTGGTAATTGCGGCCTTCGCTGCCCTGCTTCTCGGGCTCGCCGTTGTTGTATTCCTTCTGCAGTTCGGACTGGCGGGCCTCGGCCTTGCGCAGTTCGGACTCGAGCACCGAGCGCGCTTCGCCGTCGCGCGCGCGCTGGTCGGCGCCCTCGACCCGCGGGCTGCCGGCCGGCGAGCGGGCCGCGGAGGTCGATGCCGCGGCACCGCCGAGCGCGGCGCGCGAGGCGCCCTGCACGACGGTGACGTTGCCGCCCTCCATCACCTTGCAGCCGCGCTGCTGCGCGACGGTGGCGTTGTTGGTGTATTCGTTCCCGCAGCGCCAGACGCGCTCCTGCGCGAGTGCCGGCAGGGCAAGCAGGGAAGCGGCCAGGAGGAGGAGTGGTGCGGCAGTCTTCATGGGATCTTGGGGACCTCGAGGGCCCGGGGAAGCGCGAAAAGGCGCATTTTCATGCAATTCGACGCCCCCGATGACAGGATGTTCCGGCCCCAACGAAAAGGACGGCCGAGGCCGTCCTTTCGTGTTACTCCGAGCGGAAAACCGCGATCAGAGCGAGTAGTACATGTCGAATTCGACCGGGTGCGTGGCCATGCGGAAGCGCGTGACTTCCTGCATCTTCAGGTCGATGTAGGCATCGATGTACGCATCGGTGAACACGCCGCCCTTGGTCAGGAAGGCACGGTCCTTGTCGAGGTACTCGAGGGCCTGGTCGAGGCTGTGGCAGACGGTCGGGATCAGCGCGTCTTCTTCCGGCGGCAGGTGGTAGAGGTCCTTGCTCGCGGCTTCGCCCGGGTGGATCTTGTTTTCCACGCCGTCGAGGCCGGCCATCAGCAGCGCGGCGAAACCGAGGTACGGGTTCATCAGCGGATCGGGGAAGCGCGCTTCGACGCGGCGGCCCTTCGGGTTCGACACGAACGGGATGCGGATCGAGGCCGAGCGGTTCTTGGCCGAGTAGGCCAGCTTCACCGGGGCTTCGAAGCCGGGCACCAGGCGCTTGTAGCTGTTGGTGCCGGGGTTCGTGATGGCGTTCAGGGCACGGGCGTGCTTGATGATGCCGCCGATGTAGTGCAGCGCGAAGTCCGAGAGACCCGCATAGCCGTCGCCGGCGAACAGGTTCTTGCCGTCCTTCCAGACCGACTGGTGCACGTGCATGCCCGAGCCGTTGTCGCCGACGATGGGCTTGGGCATGAAGGTGGCGGTCTTGCCGTAGGCGTGGGCCACGTTGTGGATCACGTACTTCTGCAGCTGGACCCAGTCGGCGCGCTGGATCAGCGTGCTGAACTTGGTGCCGAGTTCCATCTGGCCGGCGTTGGCCACTTCATGGTGATGCACTTCGACCGGGATGCCCAGCGATTCGAGCACCAGGCACATTTCCGAGCGCATGTCCTGGAAGCTGTCGACGGGGGGAACCGGGAAGTAGCCGCCCTTGACCGCGGGACGGTGGCCGGTGTTGCCGTGCTCGTATTCCTTGTCGGTGTTCCACGAAGCTTCTTCGGATTCGATCTTCACGAAGCAGCCCGACATGTCGTTCTTCCAGCGCACGCCGTCGAACACGAAGAATTCGGGTTCCGGACCGAAGTAGGCCGTGTCGCCCAGGCCCGAGGCCTTCATGTAGGCTTCGGCGCGCTTGGCCAGCGAACGGGGATCGCGCTCGTACGGCTTGCCGTCGGTCGGGTCGATCACGTCGCAGGTCAGGATCATCGTGGTCTCTTCGAAGAAGGGATCGATGTTGGCGGTGTTCGGGTCGGGCATGAGCTGCATGTCCGACGCTTCGATCCCCTTCCAGCCGGCGATGGACGAGCCGTCGAACGCGTGGCCCGAGCTGAACTTGTCTTCGTCGAAGTGCGACACGGGCACGGTCACGTGTTGTTCTTTACCGCGGGTGTCGGTGAAACGGAAGTCGACGAACTTGACCTCGTTTTCCTTCACGAGCTTCATGACGTCGGCGACGGTCTTTGCCATCAATTTCTCCTGAGTTGGATGGGTGGTTGGGAATACAGGGATGCGGGATGCAGTTTCTGTGCCATTGTCGCCTGCGTCGAACGCGTGGCGGCGGGCACTTTGGGGGCCTGGAACGCGATCGAATTCACCAAATTGGTGCAATCGAAATCAACGCACCAATTCTGGGCCAAGTTGTGCATTAAAAGTGTGCAGGCCTTCGATGAGCTGGCCGTAGGCCGCGTCGAGCAGGTCCGGATCGCCCTTGACGCCGAGCTCGATATGACGGCCGTACTGGGGGTGATCGACGCTCGGCAGGCTGAAAACCTTGATGCGCGCATGGCGCTCCTCGATCGCCTGCATCAGGGGCGTGAGGGTGGCCTCCATGGCACCGAAAACGATCACGGACTTCTCCATGACCCGGCTCTGGACGAAAAGATCGGCATAAATCCCGTCGAGCACCGACTCGATCATCGGCCAGGCCATGACCGGGAAACCGGGCACGAAATGGACGTCGCCCACGCTGAAGCCGGGGATCTTGTTGTAGGGGTTGGCGATGATCCGGGCGCCCTCGGGAAACACGCCCATGTTGAGCCGGTGGATGTTGTCGGGCCGGTCGGGCTCGTAGGCCACGCCCTGCTCGCGCGCCGTGTCCTGCATGCGCTCGCGGATCAGCAGCTCGGCCTCGGGATGCAGCGCCAGCGGCACGCCCAGCGCCCTGGCGGCGCACTGGCGGGTGTGGTCGTCGGGCGTGGCGCCGATGCCGCCGGTCGAGAAGACGATGTCGCCCGAGGCGAGGGCCCGCGCCAGCGCGGCGGTGATGCGCTCGGGCACGTCGCCCACGTATTCGGCCCAGCCCAGCTGCAGGCCGCGCGCCGCGAGCAGCTCGATCACCTTGGGCATGTGCTTGTCGAGGCGCTTGCCCGAAAGGATCTCGTCACCGACGACGATCAGGCCGAATTCACGGGTCATGGGGATTTCCATTGGGAGAGAACGGCCTGGTCGGCCTCGATGGCGGCGGCGTCGCCCGGAATGGCGGCCGCCGCGGCGGCCGCGCGCTGGCCCCGCAGCTGCGCGAGCGCATCGAGGCAGTAGTGGCCGAACCACAGGGCCGAGAAGGCGAAGACCAGGGTGTAGATCCAGATCGCGAGCGGCACCAGCACGAAGAAGGCAGCCGCGAACAGCAGGCCCGAGGCCCAGACGATGCTCGGCGCCGCCCCCAGGTAGCCGCAGAGCACGCCGATGCACAGCAGCGGCAGCCGGTGCGCGCGCAGCAAGGTGGCGCGTTCCTCGGCGCTGGCATGCTCGGCCAGCGCATCGAAGCTCATCACGCGGTAGGTGAGCCAGCCCCAGATCAGCGGCGGCAGGATCAGCACCAGCGGCGGGATCAGCCACAGCGGCATCGAGACCACCAGCGCGAGCAGCGCCAGCACGGTCAGGCCGATGGAACGCGCGACGCTGCCGAAGAAGGAAGCGCCCTTCTTGCGCTCGAGCGAGGGAAAGCGGCGCTCGGCCACCAGCCGCGTGAGCGCGGGCGCCATGAAGCCGGCCACGATGACGAGCGCCAGCACCACGATCAGCGGCGTGGCGGCGAACACCACCACCAGCGGCGCGAGCATCGAGGTGACGTCGCCCGAGAACAGCCGCCCGATCCAGCTCCAGAAGCTGGCCAGCAGCGGCCAGGACTCGAGCGCGCCGCGCGTCCAGGCGACCGCGGCATCCCAGTAGAAATAGCCGAAGACGGCGGCCAGCAGCACCATCAGGCCCAGCGGCAGCAACGACAGCACGATCACGCGCGGCAGCATGCAATAGGCCACCGCGCGCCAGAAGGAGTCGAGGAGCAGGCGCATCGGGCCGGAGGATAACCCGGCGCGCCCCGCGCGGCCGTGAAGCCAGAGCCGGCGGCCGGGCGATTCGCCGGTTCGCGCGCGCGCCGCGCGAAGGTGGGGCAGCGGAAGCGAAGTCGCCGCGCTCAACCGCGGCCGACCATGCGCTTGAGCCCCAGCCACTGCTGGGCCCAGAAACCCTGGCCGTAGTCGCGCACCTTGCCGGCCGCATCGGGCTCGACCTGGTCGCGCACGCCGGTCGGGTCGTAGCGGTTCTCGAAGTTGGCAGTCCCGAACAGCATGTCCCACCAGGGCAGCAGCACGCCGAAGTTGTGGCCGCCGAGCGTGCTCTTGCCGTTCGATTCGTGGCCCAGCCCGATGCTGTGGTGCAGCCGGTGGAAGCGCGGGCTGATCCACAGCCGCTCGCCGAGGGCGCCGAAGCTCAGGCGCAGGTTGGCATGCTGCAGGCTCTCGCTGAGCTGGGTGAAGGCGACGAAGGCGATGAACTGGCCGGGCGCCACGCCGATCAGCTGCGCCACGATCACGATCAGCGTGTCGTGCAGGACGTCGTCGAGCAGGTGGTTGCGGTCGTCGCTCCACATGGTCATCTGGCGCTGCGAGTGGTGCAGCGAGTGCAGCCCCCACCACCAGTTGAACTGGTGCTGGCCGCGGTGGATCCAGTAGCCGACGAAGTCGAGCACCACCAGGTAGATCGCGAACGCGACCACCGGCACATCGGTCACGCCGGGCCAGAGCTCGTCGAGATGCAAAGTGCCCCAGCCGGCCGCGCGCAGGCTGCCCATGAGCTCGTCGAACACGGGCTGCAGCGTGAAGAACATCGCGAGCCGGAACAGGCCCAGCCGGTGGATCAGCGTGTAGAGCACGTCGATGCGGATCGCGCGCCGGTCGGTCACCGGCTCCACGGCGCGCCAGCGCTGCAGCGGGCCGATCAGCGCGACCAGCACCACGATCTGGATCAGGCCGACCAGCAGCCAGCCGGTGGCGTCGAAGGCGTCCTCAGTCCAGCCGCCGAGGCCGATCGCATAGACGAAGGGCTGCACGACGGTTTCGAAGAACCAGCCCTGCAGCGAGGAGAAGAGATCCGTCAGCCAGTCGATCACGGAAACCGCCTCAGGGGTGCGATGCGATCCAGGCGCGGTAGTCGGGATGCTGGCGCAGCGTCTGGAAGCAGAAGCCCTTGGCCTTCAGGCCGACGATCAGCGGCTCGAGGTTGGCCGGCGCCCACGGATCCTTGCGCGACCAGATGCCCAGGTGGGCGAGCAGGATGTCGCCGGGGCGGATGGTGTCGAGCGCCTGCGTGAGCAGCTTCTCGTTGCTGAACTTCTCGCTCGGCAGCTCGTCGCCGAGGAAGCCCGCGGGCGCCCAGCCCACGTGCGCATAGCCGCAGTCGCGCGCGGCGGCCAGCAGCTTGGGCGAGGTCTTGCCGCCGGGTGCGCGGTACAGCGGCAGCGGCTTCTTGCCGGTGATCAGCTCGAGCCGCTCGGAGGCCTTGCGGATGTTGGCGCAGTACTCGGCCGCGCTCCAGGTGAATTCGCGCCCGGCCAGCGCGCCCGCCGAGGGCTTGACACGGAAGCTCGGCGTCACGCCCTTGAGGTCGGCGCGCCAGTAGACATGGTCGTAGGTGTGCGAGCCGAACTCGTGGCCCTCGGCCGCCCTCGCCTTCCACCAGGCGGCCCAGTGGTTGTCGAGGCTGTCGCCCTCGGTCTGCGTGCGCTCGGCGGCGGCAAAGAAGGTAACGTGCACCTGCTGGCGCTTGAGCACCTCGGCCACCAGCGGCGCGATGCCCATGTGGCCGGTATCGAAGGTCAGGTAGACGGGTTTCTCGCAACTCGCCGCGGCACCCTGGGCCCCGGCGGGGATCGCCACCGCGGCGGCCAGCAGCGCGGCGAGCGCCGCCACCGCGCGCCGGCGCGGGCTAGATCCGCTTCGCATGGTCGAGCGTCCAGACGCCGTGCGGCGAGCGGCCGACATTGACCTGCCGCACCACCTTGCGGCTGGCGAGGTCGACCACGCTGAGCTTCTTGGCCCAGCGCGAGGTCACGTAGAGGGTCTTGCCGTCGGCCGACACGTCCATGCAGTCGGGGCCGCCGGGTACCGGGTAGGTGTCGCCGACCTTGAGCGTGGCGAGATCGATGCGGCTGATGGAGTTGGCCACCCGGTTGCTCACGAACACGCTCTTGCCGTCGCCGGCCGAGCGGAATGCATGCGCGCCCTTGCCGGTCGGGATCTTGCCCACCAGCTTCGGCTGCGGCCCCGCCACGTCGAACACCTGCACGCCGTCGCTGCCGGTCAGGCCCACGAGCAGGGTCTTGTCGTTGTGCACGCCGTAGATGTCGGCCGGCATCGGGCCGGTGGCCACGCGCCAGCGGATGGTCTGCGTCGGCAGGTCGACGGCGATCAGCTCGTCGCTGTCCTGCATCGTCACGTAGGCGATGGTGCTGGTGTTGTCGATCCAGATGTGGCTGGGCGTCTTGCCGGTGACGATGCGCTTGGCGAGCTTGAGGTCCTTGCCGTCCCAGCGGTAGACGTCGACGTGATTGAGCCGGTTGGCCGCGGTCACGAACCACTTCATGTCGCGCGAGAACTGCAGCTGGTAGGGATCGATGATCCCGTAGACCACGCGCTGGACCTCGGCAGTGCGCGGGTTCAGGAAAGTCAGCGAGTCGCCGGCCGAATTCGCCACGATGACCGACTTCTCGTCGGGCGTCATGTAGATGTGGTGCGGCTCCTTGCCGGTCGCGATGCGTTGCTTCTCGGTCCAGTCGACCGGGTTGATCACGCTGACGCTGGCGTCGAGCGAGTTGAGCACGAAGATCGGCGGGGGTTCCGGCGGGGCCGCGGAGGCGGCGGCCGGGGCCAGGAAGGCGATCGCGCCGAGCAGGCAGGCGGACAGCAGGGCCGCGGCGCGACCGGTCGAGCGGGAAGGAAAACGCAAGGGAAGTTCCGGAAAAGGGGCTTCGAATGTTAACGATCCGAACCGACGACTGGCTGACCGCCAGCCACCGAAAAGGTGGATGGTTGACAGTTATTTCGCGGGCGCGCGCAAGGCGGCGACCTCGTCCGCCGCCAGCCAGCGCCATTGGCCGGGCGCGAGGTCCGCGGGCAGCGCCACCGTGCCGATGCGCGAGCGGTGCAGCGCCTCGACGCGGTTGCCCACCGCGGCCAGCATGCGCTTGACCTGGTGGTACTTGCCCTCGGTCAGCGTGAGCCGCAGGTGCAGCGGGCTGTCGGACTCGCAGGCGGCCGCGCGCACCGGCTTCGGATCGTCGTCGAGCACCACGCCGGCCAGCAGGCGGGCGATCTGCTTGTCGTCGATCGGGTGCTTGGCCGTCACTTCGTAGACCTTGGGCACGTGGTGCTTGGGCGAACCCATCTTGTGGATGAACTGGCCGTCGTCGGTCAGAAGCAGCAGTCCGGTCGTGTCCTGGTCGAGCCGGCCGATGGCCTGCACGCCCTGCACCGCGCCCTTGTTGGGCCGCAGCCGCAGCGGAGACGGCAGCAGCGTGTAGATGCTCGGATAGGTCGAGGGCTTCTGCGAGCACTCGGTGCCGGCCGGCTTGTGCAGCATCAGGTAGGCCTTCTCGTGGTAGGCCCAGGCGGTGCCCTGCACGGTGAACTGCAGGCCTTCCGCGTCCAGATCGGTGGCGGGATCGTCGACCACCGCGCCGGCGATGGTCACGAGGCCCTGTTGAACCAGGCCGGCGCACACGCGCCGCGTGCCGAAGCCCTGGGAATAGAGGATGTCTTGCAGTTGCATGGCGAAAAGAAAAGGCGGCCGCGCTTCGCACGCGGCCGCCCTGGAGTGTCTCAGAAGGTGCGGACCGGTCCGGCGCCCTCCTCGCGGCGCTCAATAGCCCGCGGCCAGCCCGGTGTTGCGGCGCGGATCGTTGGCGCCGTAGAAGCGGTTGTTGCCCACCGGCTTGCCGCCCAGGGTGGGCGCGCCCACGATGATCGCGGCCAGGTGGTTGGCCGGCTGCGGCACGCCGAGGTTGTGGCCCATGTCGGTCAGGATCTTGCGGGTGTCGGGGCTCAGCGCGAAGGTCTCGACGTTGGTGACGTCGGGCAGCCATTGCTGGTGGAAGCGCGGCGCATCGACCGCTTCCTGCACGTTCATGCCGTAGTCGACCACGTTGAGGATGGTGTGCAGCACGGCCGTGATGATGCGGCTGCCGCCCGGCGTGCCGACCACGAACACCGGCTTGCCGTCCTTCGAGACGATGGTCGGGCTCATCGAGCTCAGCGGGCGCTTGCCCGGCTCGATCTTGTTGGCCTCGCCCTGCACCAGGCCGTAGAGGTTGGGCACGCCGACCTTCGAGGTGAAGTCGTCCATCTCGTTGTTGAGCAGCACACCGGTCTTGGCGGCCGTGACCTTGGCGCCGAACCAGTCGTTGAGCGTGTAGGTGACCGAGACCGCGTTGCCCCACTGGTCGGTGATCGAGTAGTGGGTGGTGTTGCTGCCCTCGTGCGGCGCGACGCCGGGCTTGATGTCCTTGGAGACGCCGGCCTTCTTCGGGTCGATGGCGGCGCGGATCTTCTCGGCATAGCCCTTGTCGAGCAGGCGCTCGAGCGGGTTCTTCACGAAGTCGGGGTCGCCCAGGTAGCTGTTGCGGTCGACGTAGGCATGGCGCATGGCCTCGATCTGGTAGTGCACCGACTGCGCCGAGCGGAAGCCCAGGTCCTTGAGCGGATAGCCCTCGAGGATGTTGAGCATCTCGCAGATGATCACGCCGCCCGAGCTCGGCGGCGGCGCCGAGATCACGCGGTAGCCGCGGTAGTCGCATTCGACCGGCGGCAGTTCGCGCGTCTTGTACTGGTCGAGGTCGGCCTGCGTGATGATGCCCTTGCCGGCCTGGCTCGAGGCCACGATGGCCTGGCCCACCCAGCCCTTGTAGAAGCCGTCGGGACCGTTCTGGCTGATGGCGCGCAGCGTCTTGCCCAGGTCCTTCTGCACCAGCTTCTGGCCGACCTGGAAGGGCTGGCCCTTGTTCAGGAAGATCGCGCCGGAGACCGGGTCCTTCTGGAAGTCGGCGGTCGAGGTCCAGAGCATGTCGATGTCGCCCTGGTCGAGCGCGAAGCCCTTCTCCGCGAGCTGGATCGAGGGCGCGATCAGGTCGGCGCGCTTCATCGTGCCGTACTTCTCGCGCGCGTATTCCATGCCCGACACCGTGCCCGGCACGCCGACGGCCAGGTGGCCGTTGGTGCTCAGGCCCTTGATGACGTTGCCGTCCTTGTCGAGGTACATGTTGGCCGTGGCGGCCAGCGGCGCCTTCTCGCGGAAGTCGAGGAAGGTCTTGCGGCCGTCGGCCAGCTGCACCGTCATGAATCCGCCGCCGCCGAGGTTGCCCGCGGCCGGATAGACCACAGCGAGCGCGTAGCCCACGGCCACGGCCGCGTCGACGGCATTGCCGCCGCGCTGGAGCACGTCGACGCCGACCTTGGAAGCGAGGTGCTGGGCGCTCACCACCATGCCGTGTTCGGCCGCGACGGGCGCCTGCGAAGCGGCCTGCGACGCGCCGGCGGCCAGCGCGAGCACGGCGGCGATCGCCGCGCGCAGCTTCGGGGTCGAGGGAAGTTGTTGCATCTGGAAGTCTCCTCTTGAGATGTCGTTGGTTGCGGAGGTTGTGTGTGGTGCGAGGTTCAGCCGGCGAGCAGCGCCTTGCGCCGCAGGTCGCGCAGCGCCAGCGCCACCTGCTCGCGGGCGAAGGCGCTCAGCGCCTCGGGATCGGTCATCCGTTCGTCATTGCGCACGAAGCGCAGCCGGTCGGCGCGCACTTCGGCCTCGAGGTGTTCGACCAGCGCCTCGTGCGAACGGGTGCCGTCGAGCAGCGGCAGCAACGCGCGCTCGAGCAGCGACAGCGCCACCGTCTCGTGCCAGCCGTTGCAGACCGCGACCGACGGGGCCTGCCCCGGCGCCAGGCCCGGCGCGTTGCGCACCGAGGCCGCGGCCTGCGGCCGTGCAGGCACCTGCGCCACCGAGGGCACCGGCGTGCGGCGGATGCGCAGCGCACCGAGGATCAGCATCTCCTCGAGCATCGCCATCACCGCGGGCTCGACCGCCTCGCGCGACTGGTTCAGCAGCGGCAACACGCAGGCGACCAGCGCCTCGGCGCTCAGCGCGAGCGGGTAGTGGCTGTCGAGCGCATGCGCGACCGCCTTGTGCACGGGCTGGCGCAGCGTGACCTTCACGTTGCGGATCGCGGTGCAGCTCTGCTCGCGCGTGTCGAGCGTGAGCGGCGCGCCGTCGTCGCCATGGAACACGCCCGCGAACAGCAGGCCGCGAATGCGCGTGGCGTCGAGCCGGTAGCGGATGTGGCGCGCCTGGCCCTGCTTCACCAGCAGCGTCTGGCGGAAGGTGCGGTTGACCAGGAAATCGAGGTACTGCTCCATCAGCACCTGGCTGCCGCCGCATTCGCGCAGCAGCGGGTCGCGCACCTGCGTGCCGTAGTTCTGCACGAACATCGTCGATGGCTCAGCCTCGGCCAGGTAGGCCAGGCCGTGGCTCTCGGCGCGCGCGACGAACTCCTTGAAGTAGCACGGCGCATTGCAGGGCTCGAGGAACTCGTGCAGCAGGTACGAGGTGGCGCCGTCGCGCACGATCGGCGCGGTTTCGTCGAGCGTCTTCTTGAGCACGCTGTCGGGACGCGCCGACTGCGCGAGGAACTCGATCATCCCGCGGGCATAGGACAGCTTTTCCTCGGGCGTGTCGCGCGGGCCGCCGCGCAGGATCATCGCGTCGCGCACGATCTCGCGCGCCTTCCAGCCCGGGTACACGTTGTAGCTCACGTAGGCCACGCCGTTCGGCGCGAGGTTCTCGGAGCACACGCGCAGGATCGCGTCCTGCACCGGCCCCGGCACCCAGCTGTAGACGCCGTGGCAGACGATGTAGTCGAACTGGCCGAGCGAGGCATCGACCTCGGCGATGTCGAAGGTCTTCACCTCGACGTTCGGCAGGCCCAGCCGCTCGATCGCCTGCACGCCCTGCGCGATCTGCACCGACGACAGGTCGAGGCCGAGCGCGCGCGCGCCGGGGTGGCGCTCGGCGAAGGGGATCAGGTTGTTGCCGGCCGCGCAGCCCAGTTCGAGCACGCGCGCGCGAGCGGGCGCGGGCGTTTCGAGGCCGAAGAGAAATGCCGTGGCTTCCAGGTGCTCCACCGCCGTCTGCGGGAACGGGTGCGAGTCGTAGGGCACCTCGTCGTAGTAGCTCGTCAGAACCGAAGTCAGGGAGTCGGGCACGGGCAGCCTTTTCAGGAAGATGCGAGGGGAACGCGCGGAATCGTGAAACGCCGGCGCCCGCCGAATATAGCCCTGCGCGGCAGCGAAAAGAGCCGGGGGCGGGTTGTCCTGGAGGGGCTCAACTCCGACGGACCGCCGCATGTAAGACAATGCCGCGACCTTCCGGACTCGCGGCGTCAAGTGCGACCTTTGGGTGTACAAATCGGCGTTCTGACCATGCAGTTCTCCGATCCATCCTTCGTTCTGTCGGTCTTCCTGGCCGGTGTCGCCGTCGGGGCGATGCTGGTAGCCGTCATGTCGGCCATCCGCGCCGAACGCGGGCCGAACGGCCCGATGCCCAAGCCGGGCAGCGACGGCGACCGACTGGCGCGATAGCGCCCCTGGCCGACGGCCACCTGGGCTCGGCACCGTCGAGACCAGGCATGTGGCCTTGCCGCTCTCCCATCGCTCTTTTCACGCACGAACACGCGCTTCACGCAGGTGAAACGCGCGCCTGATCCATGGAGAGGGGGTCTTGGCCGTGCGGCCGACCCGGGAGTGCCTCCCGGGTCGCCAAGCCCGGATAGGTCCGAGCCAGCCTTAGGCAATGTGGTGGAGCTGGGGGGATTTGAACCCCCGTCCGCAAGCCTTCATCGCGCAGTTCTACATGTTTAGCGATCTGATTTAAGTCTCGCTTCCGGAGTCGCGCAGTCGCACGCTACACCGGACGCCAGCACCCTATTTTCTTGCCCCGACCCAAGGTACCCGGATCGAAGCCAGCCGATGTAATTATCCTTGCAGCCGGGAGGCACTGATTGCTCAGAACCCCCTTGCCCAGCCCATCGGCCTGCTGTTGCAAGGCTCACTGGCAATTAAGCAGCGAGTGCGAAACGTTCGTCGTTTGCAGTTAGTTTGTTTGAATCTGTTTTACGAGCGCATTCAGCTCGACATGCCCCGCTGCGACTCCGAACCCGCGTCGAAACCAGTGCAGCCCCAAGGGGGCGTATTTTAGGCGCTATCCAGCAGTTTCAAGAGCTCGCCCGGAGAAGTTATCAAGGCATCGGCTTCCCAGCGGGTCGCATCGGCCTGCGCGCCCATGTAGCCGTAGGCCGCGGCCACGGTCCGCATGCCCGCCGCGCGGCCCGCGACGATGTCGCGCTCGTCGTCGCCGACGTAGATGCAATGCTCGGAGGGCACACCCAACCGCCGGGCCGCCTCGTGCAGCGGCTCGGGATGCGGCTTGGCGTACGGCGTGGTGTCGCCGCTCACCACCGCGCCCGCGCTCGCGAACAGCGGCATCGCTTGCGTGAGCGGCTCGGCGAAGCGCTTCGACTTGTTCGTGACCACGCCCCAGCGCAGCCCGCGCGCGACCAGCGCCTCGATCAGCGGCGCGACGCCATCGAAGGCCTGCGTGTTGAACATGCAGCGCTCGTAGGTCACGAAGAACTCCTCGCGCAGCGCATCGAACTCCGGCGCATCGGGCGTGATGCCGAAGGCCACGCCGAGCATGCCGCGCGCGCCCGCGCCCGCCATGGGGCGGTAGCGCTCGAGCGGATAGGAGGGCAGCCCGCGGGCGGTGCGCATCTGGTCCGCTGCGGCCCCCAGGTCGGGGGCGCTGTCGATCAGCGTGCCGTCGAGGTCGAACAGCACGGCACGGGTCGGTACGCCCTTCATGCCTGGACTTCCGCCGGCTTCTGCGTGGCGATCATGTAGTTGACGCTGGTATCGGCACTGAGCCAGTAGCGCCGCGTGATCGGGTTGTGCTCGAGGCCGCGCGTGTGCCGCAGGTCGAGGCCGGCGGCGCGGCAATAGGCCGCCAGCTCGCTGGGACGGATCAGCTTCGCGTACTCGTGGGTGCCGCGCGGCAGCATGCCCATCACGTACTCGGCACCGACGATCGCGAGCATGAAGGACTTGAGGTTGCGGTTGATGGTCGAGAAAAAGACCCAGCCACCGGGCTTGACCAGCGTGGCGCAGGCCCGGATGACCGATGCCGGATCCGGCACGTGCTCGAGCATCTCCATGCAGGTGACGACATCGAAGCTGCCGGGCTGCTCGGCGGCGAGCGCCTCGGCGCTGACCTCGCGGTACTTCACGCCGCGCGTGCCGGCCTCGAGGGCGTGCAGCTGCGCCACCTTCAGGGCCTTGCCCGCGAGGTCGGCACCGAGCACGTCCGCGCCCTTGCGGGCCATCGAATCCGAAAGAATTCCGCCGCCGCAGCCTATATCCACCACGCGCCGCTGGGAAATCGGCGCAATACCTTCAATCCATTCCAGGCGCAAAGGATTGATTTCGTGCAAAGGGCGAAATTCGCCTTCCATATCCCACCACTTGTGGGCCAGTTCCGAAAATTTGGCGAGTTCGGCCGGATCGGCATTCACGTTTTCTGTCATATGACGGATTATGAAACGGACGATGACCAGCCCATGACGAAAGGGCCGGCTTGAAAACTTTCAGCCTGCATTGATTCAGGCATAAAAAAACCCCGCCGAGGCGGGGTTTTAGGGTCGATGGAATCGAACTATCAGTTGGCGCGGGTGCCGACCACTTCGATTTCCACGCGACGGTTCTTGGCGCGGCCTTCCTTGGTGCGGTTGTCAGCCACAGGCTGCTTCTCGCCCTTGCCTTCGGTGTAGACGCGGTTGCGTTCGATGCCCTTCGAGACCAGGAAGGCCTTGACGGCTTCGGCGCGACGCACCGACAGACGCTGGTTGTAGGCGTCCGAACCGATCGAGTCGGTGTGGCCGACGGCGATGATCACTTCGAGGTTCACGCCACGGATCTTCTCGACCAGGTCGGTCAGCTTCGCACGGCCTTCAGGCTTCAGCACCGACTTGTCGAAGTCGAAGAACGCGTCGGCAGCGAAGGTCACCTTCGAAGCGGCGACAGCCGGGGGTTGAGCGGGAGCGGCGGGCGGCGGAACCACGCCAGGAGCCGGGGGAACCGCAGCAGCCGGGGGAACCAGAGCGCCGTCGCAACCGGCAGCAGCCGTGGCGGGCGTCCAGTTGGCATCGCGCCAGCACAGTTCGTTCGTGCCGTTCTTCCAAACCAGTTCGCCGGTGCCGTTTTGCCAGTTGTCGATCGTAGGACCGCCATTCGCAGCGGTGACACGGGTCTGCGCGCCGGCGGCAGTGGCGAGCGCAGCGACTGCAAACATCATCGCCACTTTATTCAGTTTCTTCATGGTTCTCCTCTTGGGGAAAAAGCCGCAGCCGCGCTGCGAATCAAGGACGCTTTAAGTGACCACCACCCAAAACGTTGAGGCGATTGTGCCATAGGGTCTTTGGCAAACAGGCCGCACGGCGGCCACGAAGCGTAGGACGGAGGCGGAATAGAGCCCTTGTGTTGCGGCGGTGCGACACCCTTCGCAGCGTAAAATTTCGCCTTCCTGCCGCCAGCCTCTCGCTCAATGACGTCCTTCGCCAAAGAAACCCTGCCCATCAGTCTCGAAGAGGAAATGCGCCGCAGTTATCTCGATTACGCCATGAGCGTGATCGTGGGCCGCGCCCTCCCCGACGCGAGAGACGGCCTCAAGCCCGTGCATCGCCGCGTGCTCTACGCGATGCACGAGCTCAACAACGACTGGAACCGGCCGTACAAGAAGTCGGCCCGTATCGTCGGCGACGTGATCGGCAAGTACCACCCGCACGGCGACCAGTCGGTCTACGACACGATCGTGCGGCTGGCCCAGGACTTCTCGATGCGCCACATGCTGGTCGACGGCCAGGGCAACTTCGGGTCCGTGGATGGCGACAACGCGGCCGCAATGCGGTATACGGAAATCCGGCTGGCCAAAATCGCGCATGAAATGCTGGCCGATATCGACAAGGAAACGATCGATTTCCAGGACAATTACGACGGCTCCGAAAAAGAACCGGCCGTGCTGCCGAGCCGGCTGCCGAATTTGCTGGTCAATGGCTCCGGCGGTATTGCGGTCGGCATGGCCACCAATATTCCGCCCCACAACCTCAACGAAGTGGTGGACGCCTGCCTGCACCTGCTGCGCAACCCGCAGGCCAGCATCGACGAGCTGATGGAGATCGTGCCGGCGCCCGATTTCCCCACGGCCGGCATCATCTACGGCATCAACGGCGTGAAGGACGGCTACCGCACCGGCCGCGGCAAGGTCGTGATGCGCGCCAAGTGCCACTTCGAGGACATCGATCGCGGCCAGCGCCAGGCGATCATCGTCGACGAGCTCCCCTACCAGGTCAACAAGAAGACGCTGCAGGAGCGCATGGCCGAGCTGGTCCACGAGAAGAAGATCGAGGGCATCAGCCACATCCAGGACGAGTCCGACAAGTCGGGCATGCGCCTCGTCATCGAGCTCAAGCGCGGCGAAGTGCCCGAGGTGGTGCTCAACAACCTCTACAAGCAGACCCAGCTGCAGGACACCTTCGGCATCAACATGGTGGCGCTGGTCGACGGCCAGCCGAAGCTGTGCAACCTCAAGGACCTGATCGAGGTCTTCCTGCAGCACCGCCGCGAAGTGGTGACGCGCCGCACGGTCTTCAACCTGCGCAAGGCCCGCGACCGCGGCCACGTGCTCGAAGGCCTGGCGGTGGCGCTGGCGAACATCGACGACTTCATCGCCATCATCCGCAACGCCCCGACCCCGCCGGTCGCCAAGGCCGAGCTGATGGCGCGCAGCTGGGACAGCAAACTGGTGCGCGAGATGCTCACCCGCACGCGCGCCGATGGCGGCACGATCAGCGCCGACGATTACCGCCCCGAAGGCCTCGAGCGCGAGTTCGGCATGGGCAACGACGGCCTCTACCGCCTCTCGGAGACGCAGGCCCAGGAAATCCTGCAGATGCGCCTGCAGCGCCTGACCGGCCTGGAGCAGGACAAGATCGTCGCCGAGTACAAGGAAGTCATGGCCGAGATCGACGACCTGCTCGACATCCTGGCCAAGCCCGAGCGCGTCTCGACCATCATCGGCGACGAGCTCGGCGCGCTCAAGCAGGAGTTCGGCCAGTCGAAGATCGGCGCACGCCGCAGCCTCGTCGAGCACAGCGCCTTCGACCTCTCCACCGAGGACCTGATCACGCCCACCGACATGGTGGTGACGCTCTCGCACAGCGGCTACATCAAGAGCCAGCCGCTCGGCGAATACCGGGCGCAGAAGCGCGGCGGCCGCGGCAAGCAGGCCACCACCACCAAGGAAGACGACTGGATCGACCAGCTCTTCATCGCGAACACGCACGACTACATCCTGTGCTTCTCGAACCGCGGCCGGCTCTACTGGCTCAAGGTGTGGGAGGTGCCCGCGGGCTCGCGCGGCTCGCGCGGCCGCCCGATCGTCAACATGTTCCCGCTGGCCGAGGGCGAGAAGATCAACGTCGCGCTGCCGCTCACGGGCGAGAAGCGCAACTTCCCCGCCGACCAGTACGTGTTCATGTCGACCTCGATGGGCACGGTCAAGAAGACCGCGCTCGACGAGTTCAGCAATCCGCGCAAGGCCGGCATCATCGCGGTCGACCTCGATGCCGGCGACTACCTGATCGGCGCCGCCCTCACCGACGGCAAGCACGACGTGATGCTGTTCAGCGACGGCGGCAAGGCGGTGCGCTTCGACGAGAACGACGTGCGCCCGATGGGCCGCAACGCGCGCGGCGTGCGCGGCATGATGCTCGAGGAAGGCCAGGGCGTGATCGCCATGTTGGTGGCCGAGGACGAGCAGCAGAGCGTGCTCACGGCCACGGAAAATGGTTACGGAAAGCGAACAAGCATTACCGAATACACGCGCCATGGCCGTGGAACCAAAGGCATGATCGCTATTCAACAGAGTGAGCGAAACGGCAAGGTCGTTGCCGCCACACTCGTGCATTCGGACGATGAGATCATGCTCATCACCGACAAGGGCGTGCTGGTGCGCACCCGGGTCGCCGAGATTCGTGAACTGGGTCGCGCGACGCAAGGCGTTACGCTGATCGGGCTCGACGAAGGTGCCAAACTCAGCGGGCTGCAACGTATCGTCGAAAACGATGCCAATGGCGAACCCGAGCCCGGCGCAGACGACACTTCCACATCTTCAACGGAGAATCCTCAGTGAAAAAACAAATCAAGCTCGCACTCCTGACCGTCGCCCTGGCCGGCAGTTCGATGGGCGCCCTGGCCCAGGACAAGGCCACGCTCATCAAGCAGTTCCTCGACCTGCAGCGCCCCGGCATCGAAGCCCTGGCCCGCGGCCTGGTCGAGCAGTCGAGCGCCCCGATCGCGCAGGCCGGTTCGCAGTACCTGCAGACCCAGGTGCCCGAGGCCAAGCGTGAAGCCGCCGCCAAGGCCGCCGATGCCGAGCTCAAGAAGTACTACGACGACGCCTATCCGATCGTGCGCGACAAGGCCGTGCAGCTGGCCCCGGCCACGCTGAGCCCGTTGCTCGAGCAGTCCTTCACCGAAGACGAACTCAAGCAGCTGCTGGCCTGGATCAACTCGCCGCTGAGCAAGAAGTACCAGGACCTGAACCCCAAGATGCAGACCGCGCTGACGGAAAAGCTGGTGGCCGAGACCCGCGCCACCATCGAGCCGAAGATGCAGGCCCTCGACACCAGCGTCGCCAAGGCACTGGGCGCCCCGACCGAAGCGCCGGCCGCCCCCGCCAAGGCACCGGCCAAGGCTCCCGCCAAGAAGTGACGTGAACGCCCCGCACACCCTGCAAGAACCGGCCGGCCCGCGCCCCTACAACTTCTCCGCGGGCCCCGCCGCCATGCCCGAGGCGGTGCTGCAACGCGCCGCCGCCGAGATGCTCGACTGGCACGGCAGCGGCATGAGCGTGATGGAGATGAGCCATCGCGGCAAGGAGTTCGGCGAGATCTATGCGCAGGCCGAAGCCGACCTGCGCGCGCTGCTGGCGGTACCCGCCAACTTCCGGATCCTGTTCATGCAGGGCGGCGGCCTCGGCGAGAACGCCATCGTCCCGCTGAACCTGTCGCGCGGCGGCACGGTCGACTTCGTGGTCACCGGCAGCTGGAGCGTCAAGTCGCACAAGGAAGCGCAGCGCTACTGCAACGCGCGCGTGGCCGCGAGCAACGCCGACGACCAGCACACGCGCCTGCCCGATCCCGCGGGCTGGCAGCTGTCCGGCGACGCCTCGTACGTGCACCTGTGCAGCAACGAGACCATCAACGGCATCGAGTTCCACGAGCTGCCCGACCTCGCTGCCCTCGGCAGCAAGGCGCCGCTGGTGATCGACTTCTCCTCCCACGTCGCCTCGCGCGGCGTCGACTGGAGCCGTGTCGGCCTGGCTTTCGGCGGCGCGCAGAAGAACCTCGGTCCGGCCGGCCTCACGATCGTCGTCGTGCGCGACGACCTGCTGGGCCATGCCCTCGAGATCTGCCCGAGCGCGTTCAACTACAAGACCGTGGCCGACAACCAGTCCATGTACAACACCCCGCCGACCTGGGGCATCTACATGGCGGGGCTCACGTTCCAGTGGCTGCGCGAGCAGACCGAAGGCGCGCTGAGCGGCGTGGCCGCGATGGAGCAGCGCAACATCGCCAAGGCGAAGCTGCTGTACGACTTCATCGATGCGTCGTCCTTCTACCTGAACAAGATCGACCCGGGCTGCCGCTCGCGCATGAACATCCCGTTCTTCCTGCGCGACGAAGCCCGCAACGAGGCCTTCCTGTCGGGCGCCCGCGCGGCGGGGCTGCTGCAGCTCAAGGGCCACAAGTCGGTGGGCGGCATGCGCGCCAGCCTCTACAACGCCATGCCCCTGGAAGGCGTGCAGGCCCTGGTGAGCTACATGCGAGAATTCGAGCGGTCGCACGCCTAGACGCGCGCGCACCTCACCGATGACCGCCCCAGCTCCTACCCCGCCCTCCTCCCCCGACCATTCCGAAAGCCTCGCCGATCTGCGCGTGCAGATCGATTCGCTCGACCAGCAACTGCTGCGCCTGCTCAACGAGCGGGCCCACGTGGCGGAGCTGGTCGGCGAAGTGAAGAAACGCGAAGGCACGCCGTTCTTCCGCCCCGACCGGGTGGCCCATGTCATCGACAAGATGCAGCAGAGCAACGGCGGTCCGCTCAAGGACCTGCACGTGGCGGCGATCTGGCGCGAGATCATGTCGGCCTGCCTGGCGCTCGAGTCGCCGCAGCGCGTGGCGGTGCTCGGCCCCGAGGGCACCTTCTGCGAGCAGGCCGCCATCGAGTACTTCGGCGGCGCCGCCGACCTGATCTACTGCGCCAGCTTCGACGAGGTCTTCCACGCCACCGCCGCCGGCAGCGCGCAGTACGGCGTGGTCGGCGTCGAGAATTCGACCGAGGGCGTGGTCACGCGCTCGCTCGACCTGTTCCTGCACTCGCCCACGCATGTGGTCGGCGAGGTCAGCCTGCTGGTGCGCCACCACCTGCTGCGCAGCAGCAATTCGCTCGAGGGCGTCGAAGCCGTGCTGGCCCATCCGCAGGCGCTGGCCCAGTGCCAGGGCTGGCTGACCAAGCACCTGCCGCATGCCGAGCGCCGCGCCGTGTCGAGCAATGCCGAGGGTGCACGCCTCGCGGCCGGCAACCCGGCCTTCGCGGCGCTGGCCGGCGAACGCGCGGCCACGCGCTTCGGGCTGCACATCGTGGCCCACGCGATCCAGGACGACTCCTACAACCGCACCCGCTTCTCGGTGATCTGCCTGCCGCAGACGCTCGCGATGCCGCCCGCCTCGGGCCGCGACTGCACCAGCCTGATCGTGTCGGTGCCCAACCGGCCGGGCGCGGTGCACGACCTGCTGGTGCCGCTCAAGGTCAACAACGTGTCGATGACCCGCTTCGAGTCGCGCCCCGCGCGCACCGGGCAGTGGGAGTACTACTTCTACATCGACCTCGACGGCCATCCCTCGCAGCCCAACGTGGCCGCGGCGCTGGCCGAACTGCGCGGTCTCTGCGCGTTCTACAAGGTGCTCGGCGCCTACCCCGTCAAGGCCTGAGTCCGTCGCAAGCAAGCACATGTTCGAGCAACTGGGATTGATCGGCTGCGGCCTGATGGGCGGCTCCTTCGCGCTGGCGCTGAAGCGCGCCAGGCTGGTGAAACGGGTGGTGGGCTACAGCAAGTCGCCCTCCACCACCGAGAAGGCCCGGCAGCTCGGCGTGATCGACGTCGCCGCGCCCTCGGCGCTGCTGGCGGTGTCGGGCGCCGACATCGTGCTGCTGGCCGTGCCGGTGGCGGCCTCTGAAGCCACCTTCAAGGCGATCCGCCACGGCATCGGCAGCGACGCGCTGGTGATGGACGTCGGCTCCACCAAGGGCGACGTCATCGAAGCCGCGCGCCGTGGCCTGCAGGGGCAGCTCGGCAACTTCGTGCCGGCGCACCCGATCGCGGGCAAGGAAGTCTCGGGCATCGAGCATGCCGAGGCCTCGCTGTTCACCGGCCGGCAAGTGGTGCTCACCCCGATCAAGTCCACGCTGCGCTCCAACGTGCAGCGCGCCTCGCAGGTCTGGAGCGGCATCGGCGCCAACGTGCTCACCATGACCCACGAGGAGCACGACGGCGCCTTCGCCGCCGTGAGCCACCTGCCGCACCTGCTGGCCTTCGCCTACGTCAACGGCCTCGCCGGCCAGCCGCAGGGCGATCGCTTCCTGGGCCTCGCGGGCCCGGGCTTTCGCGACTTCTCGCGCATCGCCGCGAGCGACCCCGTGATGTGGCGCGACGTGCTGCTGGCCAACCGCGAGCAGGTGCTGGCGCAGTCGCGCGCCTTCCGCGCCGCGCTGCTCGAGATGGAAAACGCCATGGCCGAGGGCGAATCGCAGGCCCTCGAGCAGTCGATCGCGCGCGCCCGCCGGGTTCGGGCCGCCTGGCAGCCCGGCGCCTCGTCGTCACCCGATTCGCAGCAGGACGCTTGAGATGTACGCCTCGGCCTTCCTCGATCTCCCCGCGCTGACCGGCGCCTCGGGCACGGTGCAGCTGCCCGGCTCCAAGAGCATCTCGAACCGGGTGCTGCTGCTGGCCGCGCTCGCGAGCGGCACCACCACCCTGCACGACGTGCTCGATTCGGACGACACGCGCGTCATGCTCGATGCGCTGCGCGCGCTGGGCTGCGGCGTCGAGCCGGCCGGCAAGCAGGTGCGCATCACCGGCATCGGCGGCCGGGCGATCGGCAACACCGAGCTGCTGTCGCTGTTCCTCGGCAACGCCGGCACCGCGATGCGGCCGCTGACCGCGGCACTGTCGCTGCTGGGCGGCGAATTCGAGCTGCGCGGCGTGCCGCGCATGCACGAGCGCCCGATCGGCGACCTGGTCGACGCCCTCACCCAGCTGGGCTGCCGCATCGACTACCTCGGCAATCCCGGCTACCCGCCGCTTCGCATCCATCCGGTGCCGCACGGCGAGCTGGTGCTCGACGCCCCGATCCGCGTGCGCGGCGACGTCTCGAGCCAGTTCCTCACCGCCCTGTTGCTCGCGCTGCCCCTCGCAGCGGCGAGCGACATCACGATCGAAGTCGTCGGCGAGCTGATCTCCAAGCCCTACATCGAGATCACGCTGAACCTGCTGGCGCGCTTCGGCATCGCGGTGCGGCGCGACGGCTGGGAGCGCTTCACGATTCCCGCCGGCAGCAGCTACCGCTCGCCGGGCGACATCCATGTCGAGGCCGACGCCTCGTCCGCCAGCTATTTCATCGCGCTGGGCGCCATCGCAACGGCCGCGTCCGGGCCCGACGGCATCCGGATCGAGGGCGTGGGCGCCGATTCGATTCAGGGCGACATCCGTTTCGTCGACGCCGCGCGCCAGATGGGCGCCGAGGTCGACAGTGGGCCGAACTGGCTCGCGGTGCGCCGCGGCGCCTGGCCGCTCAAGGCCATCGACCTCGACGCCAACCACATCCCCGACGCGGCGATGACCTTGGCCGTGATGGCGCTCTACGCCGACGGCCCCAGCACCCTGCGCAACATCGCGAGCTGGCGCGTCAAGGAAACCGACCGCATCGACGCCATGGCCAACGAGCTGCGCAAGCTCGGCGCCACGGTCGAGGCCGGGCCCGACTTCATCCGCGTGCATCCGCTGGCGCCGGCCGGCTGGCGGCCCGCGAGCATCCGCACCTACGACGACCACCGGGTCGCCATGTGCTTCTCGCTCGCCGCCTTCAACCCGGCGCGGGTGCCGGTGCGCATCCTCGAGCCGCACTGCGTCGCCAAGACCTTCCCCGACTACTTCGAGACTCTGTTCTCGGTCTCCACGGCCGCCGACATCCCGGTGATCAGCATCGACGGCCCGACCGCCTCGGGCAAGGGCACGCTGGCCTCCGAAGTGGCGCGCCTGCTGGGCTACCACTACCTCGACTCGGGCTCGCTCTACCGCGTGACCGGTCTGGCCATGCGCCGTGCCGGCCTGAGCGCCGACGCCGCGCACGAGGCGCGGATCGCCGCGCTGGCCGCCGCCCTGCCGCTGCAGTTCGTCGAGGGCAAGGTGCTGCTGGACGGCGAGGACGTCAGCGAGGACATCCGCTCCGAGGCCGCCGGCATGGACGCCTCGCGCGTCTCCACGCTGCCGGCCGTGCGCGAGGCCCTGCTGGGCCTGCAGCAGCGCTTCCGCCAGCTGCCGGGCCTGGTGGCCGACGGCCGCGACATGGGCACGGTGATCTTCCCCGACGCCGCGCTCAAGGTGTTCCTGACCGCGAGCGCCGCCCAGCGCGCCGAGCGGCGCCATAAGCAGTTGATTTCAAAGGGTATTTCGACTACACTCGACAGTCTTCGCTCCGACTTGGAGGCGCGCGACGCCCGGGACTCGTCCCGCAGTGTCGCCCCTTTGAAGCCGGCGCAGGACGCGCGCCACCTCGACAACTCCCAGCTCTCGATCGAGCAATCGATCGACACGGTGTTGGACTGGTGGCGACAAGTGCAGCCTTTCGAGTCCGCTTGAAAGGCTCGCGCCCACCGGGTGTTCCGGGAGGCGCCTACCGCTCCAGAAGGCTCCCTTCGCGCGACAGCGCACCGGCCTTCTGGTTGTTCAACCAACCGGGCTTCCGCCCACAACCAACCGCCGTCTCCAGATCCAGTGCAGTCGCACGCAATGTCGCAAGAGCGCCTGCCAACCCTGCCTGACGGAAGGAACCATAAATGTCTGAATCTTTTGCCGACCTATTCGAAGAGTCCCTGAAGCGTTCCGAAATGCGCACCGGCGAGGTCATCACGGCCGAAGTCGTGCGTGTCGAACACAACCACGTCGTCGTCAACGCCGGTCTGAAGTCCGAAGCGTATGTGCCGATCGAAGAGTTCAAGAACGACAAGGGCGAGCTCGAAGTCCAGGCCGGCGATTTCGTTTCCGTTGCCATCGGCAGCGTTGAAAACGGCTACGGCGACACCATCCTCTCGCGCGACACCGCCAAGCGCCTCGCTTCGTGGCTGGCCCTCGAGAAGGCGCTGGAATCGGGCGACTTCGTCACCGGCACCACCAGCGGCAAGGTCAAGGGCGGCCTCACGGTGCTCGTCAACGGCATCCGCGCGTTCCTGCCGGGCTCGCTGATCGACACGCGTCCGATCAAGGACCTGACCCCGTACGAGAACAAGACCCTCGAATTCAAGGTCATCAAGCTCGACCGCAAGCGCAACAACGTCGTGCTGTCGCGCCGTGCCGTGGTCGAAGCCAGCATGGGCGAAGAACGCGCCAAGCTGATGGAAACCCTGAAGGAAGGCGCTGTGGTCCGCGGCGTGGTCAAGAACATCACCGAATACGGTGCGTTCGTGGACCTCGGCGGCATCGACGGCCTGCTGCACATCACCGACATGGCATGGCGTCGCGTCCGCCACCCGAGCGAAGTCGTTCAGGCCGGCCAGGAAATCACCGCCAAGATCCTCAAGTTCGACACCGAGAAGAACCGTGTCTCGCTGGGTCTCAAGCAGATGGGCGACGACCCGTGGATGGGCGTTTCGCGCCGCTACCCGCAATCGACCCGCCTGTTCGGCAAGGTCACGAACATTGCCGACTACGGCGCGTTCGTCGAGCTCGAACCCGGCATCGAAGGCCTGGTGCACGTCTCGGAAATGGACTGGACCAACAAGAACATCGCTCCGAACAAGATCGTCTCGCTGGGCGACGAAGTCGAAGTCATGGTCCTCGAGATCGACGAAGACAAGCGCCGCATCAGCCTGGGCATGAAGCAGTGCAAGGCCAACCCGTGGCAAGAGTTCGCTCAGAACACGAAGCGTGGCGACCGCGTCAAGGGCCCGATCAAGTCGATCACCGACTTCGGCGTGTTCGTGGGCCTGGCTGCCGGCATCGACGGCCTGGTTCACCTGTCCGACCTCTCGTGGAACGAAGCCGGCGAAACCGCCGTTCGCAACTACAAGAAGGGCCAGGAAGTCGAAGCGATCGTGCTGGCCGTCGACGTGGACCGCGAGCGCATCTCGCTGGGCATCAAGCAGCTCGACAGCGACCCGTTCACCACCTTCACCACGGTGAATGACAAGGGCCAGATCGTGACCGGCAAGGTCAAGACGGTCGACGCCCGCGGCGCCGAGATCGACCTGGGCGAAGACATCATCGGCTACCTGCGTGCTTCGGAAATCTCGCGCGACCGCGTCGAAGATGCCCGCAACGTGCTGAAGGAAGGCGACGAAGTCACGGCCATCGTCGTGAACGTGGATCGCAAGACCCGCAACATCCAGCTGTCGATCAAGCAGAAGGACATGGTCGACGAGCAAGGCGCCATGGCCAGCCTGAGCCAGCAGTCGGCACGCGAGAACGCGGGCACGACGAGCCTGGGCGCCCTGCTGCGCGCCAAGCTGGACAACAGCGACAAGTAAGCCGTCGCCCGAAGACAGAGCAGGCCCTGGTGGCCTCTCTGTCTTTTTTTTCGCCCCTGCTTTTGCTTTGACCTATGACCCGCTCTGACCTCGTCGAAGAACTCGCAGCGCGCTTTGCGCAACTCACCCACCGGGATGCCGAATACGCCGTCAAGACCATCCTCGACGCGATGAGCGATGCCCTGGTGCGCGGGCACCGGATCGAGATCCGCGGCTTCGGCAGCTTCTCGGTCAACCGGCGTCCGCCGCGCATCGGCCGCAACCCGCGCTCGGGCGAGAGCGTGCAGATTCCAGAGAAGCGCGTGCCGCACTTCAAGCCCGGCAAGGCCCTGCGCGAGGCGGTCGACGCCCGCAGCGCCGAACTCGGCATCAAGACGACGCCGAAGGCCTGAACCCGGCCCCCATCGGCGCGGACCATCCGGCGCAGGTGCAACCGTAGAATCGTCCCGCCAACGGGACCGCGCATGAAATACCTCCTGTGGCTGCTCAAGGCAGCCATTTTTTTTACGCTCTTCGCCTTCGCGCTGAACAACCAGCACGACGCGACCGTCTATTTCTTCTTCGGCACCTACTGGCGCGCGCCGCTGGTGCTGGTCGTGCTGGCCGCCTTCGCGGGCGGCCTCGTGGTGGGCGCGCTCGGCATGCTGCCGGGCTGGTGGAAGCACCGCAGCGCCGCCGCGCAACTGCCGGCCACGACCGCGGGCAACCCCACGCCCACCGCGACGGCCGCCGTGCCGGCCACCACCCCGGCGCCGACCATCGCCGCCACCGACCTTCCCGCCGTACGCCAACATGGACTTTGATCCCAGCTGGTTGCTGATCAGCCTGCCCGTCGCCTTCGTCCTGGGCTGGCTGGCTTCCCGTTTCGACATCCGCCAGCTCAAGCTCGAGAACCGCCAGGCCCCCAAGGCCTACTTCCGCGGCCTCAACTTCCTGCTCAACGAACAGCAGGACCAGGCCATCGACGCCTTCATCGAGGCGGTGCAGAACGACCCCGACACGCAGGAGCTGCACTTCGCGCTCGGCAACTTGTTCCGCCGCCGCGGCGAGTACCAGCGCGCGGTGCGCGTGCACGAGCACCTGCTCGGCCGCGGCGATCTGAGCCGCGGCGACCGCGAGCGCGCCCAGCACGCGCTGGCGCAGGACTTCCTGCGCGCCGGCCTGCTCGATCGCGCCGAGGCGGCGCTGCAGAAACTCGAGGGCACGCGCTACGAGAACGAGGCACGGCTCGCGCTGCTGGCCATCTACGAACGCTCGCGCGAATGGAGCCAGGCCGCCGACGTGGCGCGCAAGCTCGACGAGTCCGACCAGGCCAGCTACGGCACGCGCCGCGCGCACCACCTCTGCGAGCAGGCCGCCGAACAGGTCGGCATGGGCGACCTCGCGGCCGCGCGCCGCCTGCTCGAGCAGGCCGTGGCCCAGGCGCCGCAGGCACCGCGCCCGGCCATCGACACCGCGACCTTGCAGCTGCGCAGCGGCGAGGCCGGCGCCGCCTTCGACACCCTGGTGGCCCTGAGCGACACCGCGCCGCTCGCGCTGCCGCTGTACGCCGCCGCGCTGCAGCAGGCCGCCGTGGCCGCGCAGCGCACGCCCGAGGCGCTCGCGCTGCTGCAGCGGCGCTATGCCGAATCGCCGTCGATCGACGTGCTCGAGGCGTTGATCGCGCTCGGCGGCGCACCCGCCGACACCGCACCCGAGGCCGAGGGCGCGCAGCCCGTGCCGCGCGACGGCTACATCGCGCATCTCGCGCACCAGCCCTCGCTGGTCGCGGCCTCGCGCTGGCTCGCGGGCGAACGCTTCGAGCACGAGCAGTTCCATCCGCAGGTGCAGCGTGCGCTCGACCAGGCCACGCGGCCGCTGATGCGCTACCGCTGCGCGGCCTGCGGCTTCGAGGCGCACCAGCACTTCTGGCACTGCCCCGGCTGCCAGGCCTGGGACAGCTATCCGCCGCGCCGCGTCGAAGAGCTCTGAGCAGCTTCGATCACCTTGCTGAACAATGGTGGCCGCTCGCACGCGGCCGTCAACGCCCCGTTCGAAGCCCTCGTTGAGCCGAAGCCGACGTCTTGTCGGCGCATCAAAAGCATCAACGAGGGAGTTCAAACATGTTCAAGCAAATCGTGGCCACGGCCGCCCTGCTGTTCGCCGCCGCATCGTTCGCGGCGGTCGATGTCAACAAGGGCAGCGAAGCCGATCTCGACGGCCTGAAGGGCGTGGGGCCCGCGCTCTCCAAGCGCATCCTCGACGCGCGCAAGCAGGGCGAGTTCAAGGACTGGGCCGATCTCATGCAGCGCGTGAAGGGCGTGAAGGAAAAGGCCGCGGCCAAGCTCTCGGCCGAGGGCCTCACGGTCAACGGCAAGGCCTACGCGGGCGGCGAGGCACCCGTGGCCGCCAGGAGCGACAAGGCTGTGAAGAGCGCCGCCAAGCAATAACGAACGAGGCCGATCAAGACCCGCATCGGCAGACCCATGACGGGTTCGCGAGGCCGCGCAGCCGGCCTCGCCAGGGCCGCCCGCGGAGCCCTCCGCGCGGCGGCTTTCTTCCTCCCGAAGTCATGCCGCGAACGCAACGCCGGCGCGCACCATGACAGGGAAAGGCCTCAGCAAGTGGCCCGGAATTTGCACGTATGCTCGCTTTCGTTTTCACTTTCACACGAACCGGAGCGCTCATGAATCACAAGTTCGGCATTGCCCTCGCGGGCCTCACCCTTGGCGCCGCGGCCTTCGCCCAGACCAAGTGGGACCTGCCCACCGCCTATCCGGCCAGCAACTTCCACACCGAGAACATCACGCAGTTCGCGAGCGACGTGGACAAGGGCAGCGCGGGCAAGCTCAAGATCACGGTGCATTCGAACGCCTCGCTGTTCAAGGCGCCCGAGATCAAGCGCGCGGTGCAGGGCGGCCAGGCGCAGCTCGGCGAGATCCTGCTGGTGAACTTCCAGAACGAATGGCAGGTGTTCGGCACCGACGGCATTCCCTTCCTGGCCGACAGCTACGACGCGGCCTGGAAGCTCTACCAGGCGCAGAAGCCCGCGCTCGAGAAGAAGCTCGCCGAGCAGGGCATCCAGCTCCTCTACACGGTGGCCTGGCCGCCGCAGGGCATCTTCGTCAAGAAGGAGATCGCCTCGGCCGCCGACCTCAAGGGCGTGAAGTGGCGCGCCTACAGTCCCGCCACCGCGCGCATCGGCGAACTGGTCGGCGCGCAGCCCGTCACCGTGCAGCAGGCCGAGCTCTCGCAGGCCATGGCCACCGGCGTGATCGAGTCGTACATGTCCTCGGGCTCCACCGGCTACGACACCAAGACCTACGAGTACATCAAGAACTTCTACGACACCCAGGCCTGGCTGCCGAAGAACGCGGTGCTGATGAACAAGAAGGCTTTCGACGCGCTCGACAAGCCCACGCAGGACGCCGTGCTCAAGGCCGCCGCCGATGCCGAGAAGCGCGGCTGGGACCTGTCGAAGAAGAAGAACCTCGAGTACCTCGACCTGCTCAAGAAGAACGGCATGACGGTGCACGTTCCCTCGGCCCAGCTCAAGTCCGACATGAAGAAGGTCGGCGACACCATGATCAAGGAATGGACCGAGAAGGCCGGCCCCGAGGGCCAGGCCGTGGTCGACGCCTACAAGAAGATGTGAGCGAGCGTCCCGACGGCACCCGATGCGCAAGACGCTCGACTTTCTCTACATGAGCGCCGCCGCCCTGGCGGCGCTTTTCATGGTGGGCCTGCTGGTGGCGGTGCTCCTGTCCATCATCGGCCGCCAGCTTCACTTCAACATTCCCGGTATCGACGCCTATGCCGGCTACATGATGGCCGGCGCGGGCTTCCTCGCGCTGGCGCACACGCTCAAGCGCGCCGAGCACATCCGCGTGACGCTGGTGCTGCAGAACCTGCCCCCCGCCGCGCAGCGCTGGCTCGAGCGCTGGGCCATGGGCGCGGCGGCGCTGCTGGCGCTGCTGTTCGCCTGGTACAGCGTGCGCCTGGCCTGGCAATCGTTCGACTACCACGACATCTCCACGAGCAACGACGCCACCCCGCTGTGGATCCCGCAGTTGTCGATGGCGCTCGGCGTCGTCGTCTTCGCGATCGCCGCGATCGACGAGTTCGTGATCGAGTGGCGGGGCCGCCCGGCCAGGGCGGCCGGAACGGAGGCGCTGCGCCATGAGTGACATCGCCATCGCCGGCCTCCTGATCCTCTCGCTGTTCCTGATCCTGGGCAGCGGCGTGTGGATCGGCCTCACGCTCTCGGGCGTCGCATGGATCGCGATGCAGGTCTTCTCCTCGCGCCCCGCGGGCGACGCGATGGCGGTCACCATCTGGGGCTCGGCCTCGAGCTGGACGCTCACCGCGCTGCCGCTGTTCGTGTGGATGGGCGAGATCCTGTTCCGCACGCGGCTGTCGCAGGACATGTTCAAGGGCCTCGCGCCCTGGATGCAGGCCCTGCCGGGCCGGCTGCTGCACACCAACGTGGTGGGCTGCGCGATCTTCGCGGCCGTCTCGGGCTCGAGCGCGGCGACCTGCGCCACCATCGGCAAGATGAGCCTACCCGAGCTCAAGCGCCGCGGCTATCCCGACGACATGGTGATCGGCACGCTGGCCGGCGCCGGCACGCTGGGCCTGCTGATCCCGCCGTCGATCATCATGATCGTCTACGGCGTCAGCGCCGACGTGTCGATCGCGCGGCTGTTCATCGCGGGCATCGTGCCGGGCATCCTGCTGGCGCTGCTGTTCTCGGGCTACATCGCGTTCTGGGCGCTGCGCCATCCCGAGCGCGTGCCGCCCGCGGACGCCAGGCTGCCCTTCGCCGAGAAGCTCAAGGCCTCGATGTCGCTGATCCCGGTGGCGCTGCTGATCGCCGCGGTGCTGGGCTCGATCTACGCGGGCATCGCCACGGCCACCGAGGCCGCGGCCGTGGGCGTGGTGGGCGCGCTGATCATCTCGGCCTCGCAGGGGGCGCTGAGCTGGACGACCTTCAAGGAAGCGCTGCTGGGCGCGACGCGCCTCTATTGCATGATGGCGCTGATCCTCGCGGGCGCGGCCTTCCTCACGCTGGCCATGGGCTACATCGGCCTGCCGCGCCACCTGGCCGAATGGATCGGCTCGCTGGGCCTGTCGAAGTTCCAGCTGGTGGCGATGCTCGCGCTGTTCTACATCGTGCTGGGCTGCTTCCTCGACGGCATCTCGATGGTGGTGCTGACCATGGGCGTGATCATGCCGACCGTGACCGCGGCGGGCATCGACCCGATCTGGTTCGGCATCTTCATCGTGCTGGTGGTCGAGATGGCGCAGATCACGCCACCGGTGGGCTTCAACCTGTTCGTGCTGCAGGGCATGACCGGCAAGGACCTGCTGTACATCGCGCGCGTGACGCTGCCGATGTTCTTCCTGATGGTGGCCGCGGTGCTGCTCGTCTACTTCGTGCCGCAGCTCGTGACCTGGCTGCCGCAGCAGATGACGCCCTGACCCACTGACGCACGCCATGCGCCGCTGCCCGTTCCTTCGCACCGCCGGTCGCAGGCGCCTGCGTGTCGCGCAGCTGCATGCGGCGGAGCGCGCGCCGCCCGCGTTCGCCGCGTCCTGAATCCTCGCGCTCCACGACGAGCACCCGCCCCCGGGGCGGCGTGCGGGACGCGCTCGTCCCGCGCCACCGAAAAAAGTGCAAAGCAAAAGGGAGTCTGTTTCACGCACCGCCGCGCGGTGCGGCCAGGCCGGAGGGATTGCCATCGAGAAAGCCATCGACGACCCATCGCAGAACGACCAGGGAATGAGAAGGCGCCGCAGTGCGCCATGCCCGGACAGTTTTCAGAAGGAAATCGAATCATGTTGACACGACACAGAGTGAAGCTTTCGGCCGTTTCGGTCCTCGTTGCGGCCGTGGTTGCGGCCTGCGGCGGCGGTGGAGGAGGGGGCAGCGTCGTCTCCATCGTTCCGCCCGCCACGGGCAATCCACCACCGTCTTCCATGACCAAATGCAGCTGGGATGCCAGTGCCAAGCTGGCCTACGAGGAGCGCCGGCTCGCGACGCCGCTGCCCTACAGCACCGCCTCCGTGGTGGGCATCGACGAGAGGCCGCTCGCCGAGCGCATCGTGAAGGACACCGGCTTCGACCAGTTCGCGCCGAACTTCTCGGCCAAGCTGTGCGCCAGCGATGGCACGACCACCGTGGCCGGCTACGACGCGGCGGTGACGCTCGTCAAGTCGGAGGGCGCGGCCCTGTGGCGCGCGGCCGTCGACCGGGTGCAGGGCCGCCGTGCCTCGCCCGCTGGCAGCCAGTTGCCCAACAGCGACGACCGCATGCTGTACTGGGCGCGCGTGCAGATGACCAAGGTGCTGCGCCAGTGGGCCCCCGAGTTCGCGCTCTCGGAGGCACAGAAGGCGTCGCTCCAGTGGGAGTTCGAGCGTGCCTCGCGCGGCCAGTACGACATCGAACTGCCTGAAGGCAATGCGCCGGGCGGCGGCAAGTACCGTCGCATGATTGTGAGCGGCTTCGACACCTTCACGCTCGGCGCGCTGGGCACGCCCAACACCGGTCTGCGCAACGGCAACCCCTCGGGCGCGACCGCGCTCGAGATGGACGGCCGCGAGATCACGCTCGACGACGGCAGCGTGCTGCACGTGGAGAGCTACATCCTGCCGGTGAGCTACGACCCGTTCCACGCGGGCATGCAGGAGGACACGCTGGGCCCGTGGTTCAAGGCCGGTCCGAAGCGCGTCGACGCCTCGATCACCATGAGCCAGGGCAGTGCCAACGTCTTCAATCTCGAGCAATGGAACGCCCGCTACCACGGTCCCTCGGCGGGCAACGACGGCATCATCTATTGCCCGGTTGGCAACAGGCTGCCGAAATATGTGCTGCCAATCGGCACCATCACCGTGCCGAACACCGCGCCGATCTCGATGCCGGGCTCGGGCTGCGACACCAACCCGCAGTCCCGCTGGCTGGGCTACGACGCCATCAGCGCCTGGCTGAAGGAAGCACCGCCGCAGTTCACCACCTCGTCGCTGCCGATCGCCGCGATGGTGACCGGCAAGACGAATGCCGGCATCCCGCGTCCGCCGGGCGCCACGAGCGAGGGCGCCGAGGGCTTCGACGTGACCTGGCACACCAACTACTCGTACTTCGCGGACTGCGACAACGAGGCGGGTACGACTGTGGCTTCGAACGGCGTGATGAACGCCATGCCCGATCCCTCGCTGGTGAAGGCCCCGCCAGCCACCGCCTGCGCGCAGTCCGGCGGCGGCGGCAACTACCTGTCGAACGAGAGCGCCTACCGCAACACGCTGCTGCGCGATACCTTCAAGCTCGACATCCCTGCCGGCCACATCCATGTGCCGGTGATGACGAACTTCTTCACCGCCGCCACCGGCGGGGTGCCCGACGACAACGCCATGACCGACGCCCGCTTCGAGGCCTACCGCACGGCGATCGTCGCGCAGACGAAGAAGTTGCTGGTGGTGATCGGCAACAACCTCAAGTGACGGGGCACGGCATTCGCTTATCTTCACGAACACACGAAAGCATCACCATGAAACTCAAGCTCACCCTCGCCGCCGCCTCGCTGCTGCTGGCCGGTCTCGCCATGGCACAGCCCAGCGAGTACTACCTCTGGAAGAGCAACAGCACGGGCAAGACCGTCTGCGAGCCCGACATGCCCGCGGACAAGTGGACCAAGCAGTCGGGCCCTTACGAGGACCCGAACTGCAAGATCCGCCTGCCGGGCTGAGGTCGCTGCGCGACGGCCCCGCGCCGCGGGGCCGCTGCGCGGCTCAGACGCTCCAGCCCGAATCGTTGATGTGCCGCGCGTAGACCGCGAGCACGATGCGTTCGGAATGGACCAGGTAGTCGTTGAGCGCCGCGGCGGCGCGGGCGAATTCGCCGGCCTCCGCGAGCGCGAGGATGTTCTCGTTCATCTCGACATAGGGCGCGTGCAGGAACTCGGCGTCGCGCAGCAGGCCGAAGGCCAGCCGCAGTTCGGCCAGCACCGAGCCGAACAGCAGGTTGAGCCGCTCGCTGTCGGCGAGCTCGACCACGGCCATGTGGAAGGCCATGTTCGCCGTGCCGACGCCGAGCCACTCGCCCGCGTCGCGGCAGGCCTTCGCGGTATCGACCGCCTCGCGCATCTTCTTCTTCGCGGGATGCCGCGGGTAGGCCTGCGCGAGCGCCTGGCACTCGATCAGGCGGCGCACGCGATAGATGTCGATGATCGACGCGATGCTCGGGATGACCACGAACACGCCGCGGTTCGGCGCGTGCTTCACGAGGCCGTCCTTGGCGAGCATGCGGAACACCTCGCGCAGCGTGTTGCGCGAGATGCCGAGGCTCTCGCTCAACGACTGCTCGGACAGGCGCTCGCCGGGCATGAACTCGCCCTGCGTGATCTTCTGCCGCAGCGCTTCGGCCATGCGCTCGCTCAGGGCCTGGGCGGGGGGAGTCAGCGGTTCGGAAGCTGGGGAGGTCATGCGGATGGGGGATTCCAGGGGTGAGGGGTTGTAGCAGATTCCGTTCCTCGCGCCGCGGTGCCTCGGGCACGGAACCAGGGTTTGCCCCTGAGAGTCAGCATACATATTGCTCAACTGATTGATTGAATTGTTCAACAATCAAATAAACTTCGTTCCAACAAAACGGCCAGATTCGAGTCGATCCCATGTTCTTCATGCGCCTTCCGAAGCCCTCCCTCCCGCGCCCGGCCCGGTGTCCGCTTCGTCCGGGTACAGCGACGTGAGCACGCTCGACCTCAACAGCGACCTGGGCGAGAGCTTCGGCGCCTGGCGCATGGGCGACGACGCGGCGATGCTCGGCATCGTGAGCAGCGCCAACGTGGCCTGCGGCTTCCATGCCGGCGACGCGGCCGGCATCCTCGACACGCTGCGCCATGCCAAGGCCCATGGCGTGGCGGTCGGAGCCCATGTGTCCTATCCCGACCTCGCGGGCTTCGGTCGCCGCGCGATGGCGATGGGCAGCGCCGAACTCGTGGCCGACGTGATCTACCAGATCGGCGCGCTGCAGGGCCTGGCCCGCGCCGCGGGCACCTCGGTGCGCTACGTCAAGCCGCACGGCGCGCTCTACAACGCCATCGCGCACGACGAGCGGCAGGCGCGCGACGTGATCGCCGCCATCCGCGCGATCGACGACCGGCTCTGGCTGGTCGGCCTCGCCGGCTCGCCGCTGCTCGGCTGGGCGCGCGCGAGCGGGCTGCGCACGGTCTCCGAGGCCTATGCGGACCGCGCCTATCGCGTCGACGGCACGCTGGTGCCGCGCAGCGAACCGGGCGCGGTGCTGCACGACGCGCGGGCGGTGGCGCAACGCATGCTGAGGCTGGCCACGCACGGCGAGGTCGAGGCGATCGACGGCAGCCTGCTGCGCCTGCAGGCCGATTCGGTCTGCGTGCATGGCGACAGCCCCGGCGCGGTGGAGATGGCACGCGAGGTGCGCGCCGCCTTCGAGCGCGCGGGCGTCGCGGTGCGGGCCTTCGCGCGCGACGAAGAAGAGCCGGCGGGAGCGCCGCGATGATGCGTTTCCTGCCGGTCAACCTCGACGCGCTGCTGGTCGAGCTCGACGACCTCGCGCAGACGCTCGCGCTGCTGGCCTCGCTGCAGGCCGAGCCGATAGCGGGCATCGAGGAACTGGTGCCGGCCGCGCGCACGATCCTGGTCCGCTTCCGTCCCGGCGCGGTCACGCACGATGCGCTCGCGCGGCGCATCGGCGGGCGCCGCCTCGACGGCAGCATCGAACGCGCGGGCCGGCGCATCGAGATCCCGGTCGACTACGACGGCGAGGACCTCGGCGAGGTCGCGCGGCACCTGGGGATCTCGCGCGAGGAGGTGATCCGCCGCCACACCGGCCACGACTACACCGTGGCCTTCACCGGCTTCGCGCCGGGCTTCGCCTACCTGAGCGGCGGCCACCCCAGCCTCGACGTGCCGCGCCGCACCACGCCGCGCACCCGCATCCCTGCCGGCGCGGTCGCGCTCGCGGGACGCTTCAGCGGTGTCTATCCGCAAGCCAGCCCCGGCGGCTGGCAGATCATCGGCGTGACCGCCACGCCGATGTGGGACCTGGGCCGCGCGCAGCCGGCGTTGCTGCAGCCGGGCTGCACGGTGCGCTTCGTCGATGTCTCGGGGCAGGCCGCGCCGACCATCGCGCCATCCGTTCCGGCCCCGGCGCCATCGGCCGCGCGCGAAGGGCCGGCCCTCGAGGTCCATGCCACCGGCCTGCAGGCGCTGTTCCAGGACCTGGGCCGCCACGGGCTCGCGGGCCAGGGCGTCTCGGCCTCGGGCGCGATGGACCGCGGCGCACTGCGCGCGGCCAACCGCCTCGTGGGCAATGCCAGCGACGCGGCCTGCATCGAGATCGTCGGCGCGGGCTTCCGCTTCAGCTGCCGCGGCGATGCGGTGGTGGCCTTCGCGGGTGCCGACGTGCCGCTGCAGCTGCGCAGCGCCGGCGGCACGCGCTGGACGGTGCCCACGCACGAGGCGATCGCGCTGGCCGATGGCGACAGCCTCACGGTCGGCGAACCGCGCGCGGGCCTGCGCAGCTACCTCGCGGTGCGCGGCGGCTTCGAGGTCGCGCCCGTGCTCGGCAGCGCCGCCACCGACACCCTGGCGCACATCGGCCCGCCGCCGATCGCCGCGGGCGACCGGCTGGCGCTGCGGCCGGTGGCGCGCGGCGCCATCGTCGGCCTGCCCGACGCCGCGCCGCCCGCGCTGCCGACGCTGCACGAGGAGGTGGTGCTCGACGTGGTGCTGGGCCCGCGCACCGACTGGTTCACGCCCGAGGCGGTCGCGCTGCTCGCGAGCCAGCGCTGGACCGTCACGCCGCAGTCCAACCGCGTCGGCCTGCGGCTCGCGGGCGAGACACCGCTGGCGCGCCTCGACACCGCCGAGCTGCCCAGCGAGGGCACCGCGCTCGGCGCGATCCAGGTGCCGCCGAGCGGCCAGCCCGTGCTGTTCCTCGCCGACCATCCGCTGACCGGCGGCTACCCGGTGATCGGCGCCGTCGCCACCCACCACCTCGATCGCGCCGGCCAGATCCCGGTCGGCGCGCGCCTGCGTTTCAACCCGGTGCGCGCCTTCGACGCGCACTGCCTTCCCGCTCCTTCCTCCGACACGCCATGAAGAAAGTCCTGATCGCCAACCGCGGCGAGATCGCCGTGCGCATCGCGCGCGCCTGCGCCGACTACGGCGTGCGCTCGGTGGCCGTCTATGCCGACGCCGATTTCGACGCGCTGCACACGCGCGTGGCCGACGAGGCCCATGCGCTCGAGGGCACGCGCCCGGCCGACACCTACCTGGCCATCGACAAGCTGCTGGCCGCGGCCGCGCGCAGCGGCGCGGACGCGGTGCATCCGGGCTACGGCTTCCTCTCGGAGAGCGCGGCCTTCGCGCGCGCCGTGATCGAGGCCGGCCTGTGCTGGATCGGCCCGCCGCCTGCGGCCATCGAGGCACTGGGCGACAAGGTGCAGGCACGCCGCATCGCGCTCGAGGTCGGCGCGCCGCTGGTGGCCGGCACGCCGGCGCCGGTGCGCGATGCGCAGGAGGTGCTGGCCTTCGCCGAGGCGCACGGCTTGCCGATCGCGATCAAGGCGGCCTTCGGCGGCGGTGGCCGCGGCCTCAAGGTCGCGTGGCGGCTCGACGAGGTGGCCGAGCTCTACGAGTCGGCGGTGCGCGAGGCCGTCACCGCCTTCGGCCGCGGCGAGTGCTTCGTCGAGCAGTTCCTCGACCGGCCGCGCCATGTCGAGGCGCAGGTGATCGCCGACACGCACGGCCGCGTGGTGGTGCTCGGCACGCGCGACTGCTCGCTGCAGCGGCGCAACCAGAAGCTGGTGGAGGAGGCGCCCGCGCCCTTCCTGAGCGAGGCGCAGCGCGAGCGCATCCACCGCGCCGCGCACGACATCTGCGCGCGCGCCGGCTATGTCGGCGCCGGCACGGTCGAGTTCCTGCTCGGGCCCACGGGCGCGATCTCCTTCCTCGAGGTCAACACGCGGCTGCAGGTCGAGCATCCGGTGACCGAGGAAACCACCGGCATCGACCTCGTGGTCGAGCAACTGCGCATCGCCGACGGGCTGCCGCTGTCGGTCAGCGAGACGCCCGCGCCGCGCGGCCATGCCTTCGAGTTCCGCATCAACGCCGAGGACCCGGGCCGCGGCTTCCTGCCCACGCCCGGACCGGTGCGCCTGTTCGAGCCGCCCTCGGGCCCCGGCGTGCGCGTCGACACCGGCGTGGTCTCGGGCTCGAGCGTGCCGGGCAGCTTCGATTCGCTGATGGCCAAGCTGGTCGTCACCGGCGCCACGCGCGCGCAGGCGATGGCGCGCGCGCGCCGCGCGCTGCGCGAGTTCCGCATCGAGGGCGTGGCCTCGGTGCTGCCGTTCCATCGCGCCGTGGTCGAGGCGTCCGACTTCGTGGCCGAGGACGGCTTCAAGGTCCATACGCGCTGGATCGAGACCGACTTCGCGCAGCCGCTGGCCGCGGCCGTGCGCGCCGAGCCCGTGCGCGATGCCGCGCTGCTGCGCACGGCGGTGGAGATCGACGGCCGGCGCGTGACGCTGGGCCTGCCGTCGGCGCTGCTGCGCGGCATCGGCGATGCGCCCGCCGCGCCGTCGTCATCGCCGCAGTCCGAGGAGGCCGCCGACCCCGCCGCCGTGGCCGCGCCCATCACCGGCACGCTTCAGGCGTGGACCGTGGACGAGGGTGCGCTGGTCGCGCAGGGCGACCCGATCGCGGTGATGGAGGCGATGAAGATGGAGGTGCAGGTCGTGGCCCACCGCGCGGGCCGGCTCGCGCGGCTGGCCGCGGGCGCGGCGCCGGTGGTGGCGGGCACGCCCATCGCGCGCATCGGCTGAGCGTTCAAGGGCGGACCATCTTGCAGTCGGTACCCTGCGCCAGTTCGTTGCCGCTGTAGACCGCGTCGGTGCGGAAGCCGTAGTTCGTGCCTTCCCAGCCCAGCTTCACCGTCTTGCCGTCGACCGGCGCGATGGTGTTGACCACCTGCGGCAGCAGCAACTGGTGGTCCTCGCCGCGCATGCGAACCGGGCCCACCACCGAGTCGTAGCTCAGGTCCTCGAGCGCGCGCGCCACCTTCACGGTGTCGGTGCTCGCGGCCTTCTCGATCGCGGCCGCGAGCAGGCGCGGCGTCATGTCGATGCGCGGCGCGAGGAAGTCCTTGCCGGTCTTGGCCTTGTAGGCCTTGGCCAGCGCATCGACCTTCGGCGTGCCGGCCTGGCCCGGATGCCATTCGGCGACCCAGGTGAGCTGGCCCAGCTTCGCCTGCGACACCGCCGTGACCGTGCCCGGCACCGAGCCCGCGCTGTGGTTGAAGTAGCGCAGGTCGTAGCCGGCATCGCCCGCGGCCTTGAGCAGCAGCGTCATGTCCTGGCCCCAGTTGCCGGTGATGACCGAGTCGGCTCCGCTCTGCTTGATGTTGGCGATGTAGGGCGAGAAGTCCTTGACCCGGCCGATCGGATGCAGCGCCTCGCCCACGAACTGGATGTCGGGCCGCGCCAGGCCCACGAGCTGGCGCCCGTAGCTGGCCCACTGCTTGCCGTGCGCATAGTCCTGGTTCAGCAGGTAGACCTTCTTCACCTCGGGCGTCTTCTTGATGTAGTTGGCCAGTGCCTTCATCTTCATCGCCGTATTGGCCTCGGTCTGGAAGTGCCAGAAGCTGCAGGCCTTGCCGGTCATCTCGGGATCGATCGACGAGTGGTTGAGCACCAGCAGTTCCTTGCCCGGGTTGCGCTGGTTCCAGCGCGCCACCGCCTGCACCAGCGCCGTCACCACCGAGGAGCCCGAGCCGCCGGTCACGATGGCCTTGGCGCCCTGGTCGATCGCGGCCTGCAGCGCGCTCTGGCTCTCCTGCGCCGAGAGCTTGCTGTCGAACTGCAGCAGCTGCAGCTTCGTGCCGCCGAGCACGCCGCCCTTCGCGTTGATCTCCTCGATCGCGTACTGCGTGTGCATCAGCATCAGCTCGCCGACGTTGGCGAAGGGACCCGAGAGCGGGTCGATGTAGGCGAGCTTGTAGGTCTGCTGGGCCTGCGCGGCGCCGGCGGCACCGGTGGCGATCAGGCAGGCGAGCGCGATCCGCGCCAGGGGCGCCGGGTGGAACTTCATGGTGTGTCTCCTGGGATGGGTGGTCAGTGGCCGGTGCGCAGCCCGATCACGCGGCTCGCGAGCTTCGTGAGCTCGGCCACCACTTCGTCGGGCGAGAGCCGTCCGCCCGGGCGGTACCAGCTGTAGAGGAAGCCCGGCAGGCTGCAGGCCGCGAGCGCGGTGATCTTGGTCTCGTCGAAATCGAGGTCGCCGTCGCGCCGCGCCTGTTCGAGCAGCGGGCACAGCAGGTCGTAGAAGTGGTGCGCGAGCTTCTTCTGCGCGGCCAGGTATTCGGGCCGGTAGACCTGCGGTTCGCGGTACGGGAAGAAGGCGGCGGGGTGATGCGCGACGGTGGCGCGGATCAGCCGCTCGATGCCCTCGAGCACCTTCTCGCTCGCGCGGCGCGGATCGTCGGCCGCGAAGTCGAGCGCGGTGAAGCAGTCGACCGCGGGGCGCCAGGAGATGGTCTCGAAGATCTCCTGCTTGTCGCGGAAGTAGTAATAGACGAAGGGCTTCGTGACGCCGAGCGCGCGCACGATCTGCGCCATGGTGGTGTTGGCGTAGCCCTGTGCCGCGAACAGCTGCGTGGCGGCCTGCAGGATGCGCTCGCGCTGCAGGTCGGTGCCCTGCGTGGCGGCGCGCTGGCGGCCGGTGCCCTGCGGCAGGTCGGGGCGCGCCGTGAGGGCCGCGGCCTCTGTCGCATGCGCCTCGTGCATGCCCTGCATGCCTGGCGCGCGTGGAGGATCGTCCTGCTCCGCGCGCGCCTTGCGCCCAGAGGGTTTGTGCCGTGTCGCGGAAGTTATACCCATGGGTAGGATTGTTCGTGCACCATCCGGCGATGGCAAGCGCCCGCCAGGCGCGAGCGGCTATCGATAACCCTGAGAAAGTGACGCCATGGAGACAACCGACGAACCCTTGCTGCGCGCGCTCCCGCCGCGCGCGCAGCAACCGCTGCACGACTACCTGCGCGCCCATGCGCGCGAGCGCGGCGGGCATCCGGCCTGCCACTGGTACGGCCATGCGATGAGCTGGCGCGAACTGGACCGCGCGAGCGATGCCTTCGCCGCGCGGCTGCAGGCCCTGGGCGTGCGCAAGGGCGAGCCGGTGGTGCTGTTCCTCAACAACTGCCCGCAGTACCTGGCGGCGCACTTCGGCATCCAGAAGATCGGTGCCATCGTCTGCCCCAGCGGCCCGCTCAACAAGGAGCACGAGCTCGCCTACCAGGTCGACGACCTGAAGGCGCGCGTGATCGTCGCGGCCGCGCCGCTGCTGCCGGTGGTCGAGAAGGTGAAGTCCGGCAGCGCGCTCGAACACGTGTTCGTCGTGCACTACGCCGACCTCTTGCCCAAGACGCCCGAGACGCCCGCGCTCGACCTGCCGGCCGAACTCGCCGCAGAGCGCAACACCGAACGCACGGTGCCCGCGGGCTGCGAGGACTTCCTCGCCGTCATGAACGCCGATGCGAAGCCGCAGCCGGTGGCGATCGCCATGGACGACGTCGCGCTCATGACCTACACCTCTGGCACCACCGGCCTGCCCAAGGGCGCGATGCTCAGCTACGGCAACGCGCTGTTCAAGACCCGCGCCGCGGCCGACTGCAACGGTGTCGGGCCCGACGACGTGCTGCTGTCGATCGCGCCGCTGTATCACATCGCCGGCATGCTGATGGGCGTCAACGTGCCGGTGCTCACGGGCGCGGCCTCGGTGCTGCTGCACCGCTTCGATCCGCGCGCGGCGCTGCAGGCCATCGCGCGCCACCGTGTGAGCTGGTGGTACAGCATCGCGCCGATGAACGTGGCCTGCATGCAGCTGCCCGACATCGCGGGCTTCGACCTCGCGAGCCTGCGCATGAACCCGGTCACCAGCTTCGGCATCGCCTTCACCGAGCCGCTGGCCGCGCAGTGGCGTTCGCATGCGCCGAACTGCACCTCCTTCGAGGCCGCCTACGGCCTGAGCGAAACCCACACCTGCGACACCTACACGCCGCGCCATGCGCCGCGCTGGGGCACGCAGGGCGTGGCGGTGCCGGGCGTGACGATCCGCATCGTCGACACGGACACGCAGGCCGACATGCCCACCGGCGAGGTCGGCGAGATCGTGCTGACCAGCCCGGGCTCGTTCAAGGGCTACTGGAACAAGCCCGAGGCCACGGCCGCCACGCTGCGCGACGGCTGGGTGCACACGGGCGACATGGGCAAGCTCGACGCCGACGGCTACCTCAGCTTCATCGGCCGCTTCAAGGAGATGATCAAGGTCTCGGGCTACAGCGTGTTCCCCGAGGAGGTCGAGACCATCCTGATCAAGCATCCCTCGGTGGCGCAGGCCGCGGTGGTCGCGCAGCCCGATCCCGAGAAGGGCGAGGTGGTCAAGGCCTTCGTGGTGCGCAAGCCCGGCGCCGAGGTCGCGGCCGAGGCACTGATCGCCTGGTCGCGCGAAAACATGGCGAGCTACAAGGCGCCGCGCTTCGTGAGCTTCATCGATGCATTGCCCACCACCGGCGCCGGCAAGGTGCTGCGCCGGCTGCTCAAAGACAAGAACTGAAAGACCCCGCGTGTTTTCCAAAGTCCTGATTGCCAACCGCGGCGAGATCGCCGTGCGCCTGGTGCGCGCCCTGCGCGACCTCGGCATCGCCAGCGTGGCCGTGCATGCGCGCGACGACGCCTCGGCCCTCCACGTGCAGCTGGCCGACGTGGCGCTCGCGCTCGACGCGACCGGACCCGCGGCCTACCTCGACATCGGCGCGCTGGTCGCGGCCGCGAAGGCGCAGGGCTGCGACGCGGTGCATCCGGGCTATGGCTTCCTCAGCGAGCGCGCCGACTTCGCGCGGGCCTGCGCCGATGCGGGGCTGGTGTTCATCGGGCCCACGCCCGAACAGCTCGCCCTGTTCGGCGACAAGGCGCGCGCGCGCGAACTGGCCACGCGCTGCGAGGTGCCCGTGATGCCCGGCAGCGCGGGCGCGGTGACGCTCGCGCAGGCGCAGGCCTTCTTCGCCGAGCAGCAGGCGCAGGGCGCGGGCGTGATGGTCAAGGCCATCGGCGGCGGCGGCGGGCGCGGCATGCGCGCGGTGCTCGAGGCCGGCGAGCTGGCCGAGGCGCATGCGCGCTGCATGTCGGAAGCGCGCGCGGCCTTCGGCATCGAGGGCGTGTACGTCGAGCGGCTGATGCGCGATGCGCGCCACATCGAGGTGCAGGTGCTCGGCGACGGCCAGGCCGTGGCCAGTCTCGGCGAGCGCGAGTGCACCCTGCAGCGGCGCTTCCAGAAGCTGGTGGAGATCGCGCCCAGTCCCTCGCTGCCCGAGGCGCTGCGCGCGCAGCTCACGCAGGCCGCGCTGCGCATGGCGCGGGCCGTGGGCTATCGCGGACTCGGCACCTTCGAGTTCCTGGTCGACGCGGCCTCGGCCACGCTGCCCTATGTCTTCATCGAGGCCAATCCGCGGCTGCAGGTCGAGCACACGGTGACCGAGGCCGTGACCGGGCTCGACCTGGTGCAGCTGCAGATCGCGGTGGCGGCCGGTGAGTCGCTGGCCGCGCTCGGCATCGAGGCCGACCGCACCGCGGCGCAGCGCGGCTTCGCGCTGCAGTGGCGCATCAATGCCGAGACCCTCGATGCGCAGGGCCAGGCGCGGCCCTCGGGCGGCACGCTCGCGCGCTTCGAGCTGCCCGCCGGGCCCGGCGTGCGCGTCGACACGCACGGCTATGCGGGCCTGGCGCCCTCGCCGCACTACGACACGCTGCTGGCCAAGCTGATCGTGCATGCGCCCTCGGCGCGTTTCGCCGATGCGCTGCGCCGCTCGCTGCGCGCGCTTGACGAGTGCCGCATCGAGGGCATCGTCACCAACCTGCCGCTGCTGCGCGCGATCGCCGCGCGGCCCGAGTTCGCGACCCAGGCCGTGCACACGCGCTTCGTCGAGGCGCATCTGGGCGATCTGCTGGCGGCCGCTGCGTCGCTCGAGAAGCGCGCGAAGGAGATGGTGCCGGTCGTCGCGCAGGCGGCGGCCCCGGCGATCGATGAAGCCGACGATGGCTTGACGGTGAAGGCCCCGATGCCCGCGAAGCTGGTGCAGTTCGAGGTCGCGGTCGGCGACGTGCTGCCCGCGGGCGCGCAGCTCGGCGTGCTCGAGGCGATGAAGATGGAGCACCTGCTGCATGCGCCCACCGCGGGCCGCGTGGTGGCGCTGCTGGCCGCGCCGGGCGACTTCCTGGTCGAGGGCCAGTCGCTGCTGCGGCTGGAGGCGGTGGACGCGCAGGCCGTGGACACCGAGGCGCGCGCCGAACACGACCTCGACGCGATCCGGCCCGATCTGAAGAAGGTGATCGACCGCCATGCGTTCACGCTCGACGAGAACCGCCGGGCGGCCGTCGACAAACGCCATGCGCAGGGCGGACGCACCGCGCGCGAGAACATCGCCGACCTCTGCGACAGCGCGTCCGATCCCGGCAACTTCATCGAGTACGGCGCGCTCGCCATCGCGGCGCAGACGCGCCGCCGCACGCTCGAGGATCTGGTCGCCAACACGCCGGCCGACGGCATGGTGACCGGCATCGGCAGCATCAACGCGAGGCAGTTCGGCCCCGAGAAGTCGCGCTGCGCCGTGCTGGCCTACGACTACACGGTGCTGGCCGGCACGCAGGGCATGCGCAACCACCACAAGACCGACCGGCTGCTCGCGGTGGCGCACCAGCTGCGGCTGCCGGTGGTGCTGTTCGCCGAGGGCGGCGGCGGCCGGCCCGGCGACACCGACATGCCGATCGTGGCGGGCCTCAACAACCACACCTTCAGCCAGTTCGCCGCGCTCTCGGGCAAGGTGCCGGTGGTCGGCATCGTGCATGGCCGCTGCTTCGCGGGCAACGCGGCGCTGCTGGGCTGTGCCGACGTGATCATCGCCACGAAGGGCAGCAACATCGGCATGAGCGGCCCCGCGATGATCGAGGGCGGCGGCCTCGGCAGCTTCGCGCCCGAGCAGATCGGGCCGAGCAGCGTGCAGTCGCGCAACGGCGTGATCGACATCCTGGTGGAGGACGAGGCCGCGGCGGTCGCGGCCGCGAAGCAGTACCTGTCGTACTTCCAGGGCCCGGTCGCCGACTGGCAGTGCGCCGACCCGCGCGCCTTGCGCCACGTGGTGCCCGAGAACCGGCTGCGCGTGTACGACGTGCGCGCCGCGATGCGCGGCGTGGCCGACACCGGCTCGCTGCTCGAGCTGCGCGCGGGCTTCGGCGCGGGCATCGTGACGGCGCTCGCGCGCATCGAAGGCAGGCCCGTCGGGCTGATGGCCAACAACCCGCACCACCTGGGCGGCGCGATCGACGTGGAGGCGGCCGACAAGTCGGCGCGCTTCATGCAGCTGTGCAATGCGCATGGCCTGCCGATCGTCTCGCTGTGCGACACGCCGGGCTTCATGGTCGGCCCCGAGATCGAGGCACAGGCGCAGGTGCGCCATGTCTGCCGCATGTTCATGGTGGCCTCGCACCTGCGCGTGCCCTTCTTCGCGGTGGTGCTGCGCAAGGGCTACGGCCTGGGCGCGCAGGCGATGACGGCCGGCGGCTTCGACGCGCCGGTGTTCACCGTGGCCTGGCCCACGGGCGAGTTCGGCGCGATGGGGCTCGAGGGCGCGGTGCGGCTGGGCTTCCGCAAGGAGCTGGCCGCGGCGGCCGAAGGGGCCGAGCGCGACGCGCTGTTCAAGCAGCTGGTGGCGCAGCAGTACGAGAACGGCGAAGCGATCCACATGGCGCAGACGCTGGAGATCGACGCCGTGATCGATCCCGCGCAGACGCGCGACTGGCTGGTGCGCGGGCTGGCCTCGGCCGCCGGGCGGCGCGAGGAGGCGGTCGCGCCCTACGTCGACACCTGGTAACCCGCGCGCAGACCTTGTCACGCGCAGTGACAAGGCGGCTCCGTACACTCTGGCGCTTTCGCCCGAGGAGCATGACGCTGGTTTCACATGGATTCGCCGGGATCGGCGCCAGGCTTGCGGCGGGCACGCTGTGCCTGGCGCTGCTCGCCACCGCCGCCTGCGCGGCGCCGTCGGGGGATGCCCCGGCATCTTCCGCCTCCGCGCCGGCCTCGCATTCGCCGGTGGCGGCCGACCACTGGGTCGGCAGCTGGGCCTCGGCGCCGCTGGACTTCCGCCAGATCTCGCCGCTGGGCACGCCGCCGCCGGTCGCGCCCGACGACCGCGCCTTCCCCGGCCTCACCTTGCGCCAGCAGCTGCAGCCCAGCGTGGGCGGCGAGCGGCTGCGCGTGCGTTTCTCCAACCGCTTCGGCACGGCGCCGCTGGGCGTGACGGCCGCGAGCGTGGCGCGCGGCACGGGTGGCGGCGCGATCTCTCCGTCCTCGCTGCGCGCGCTGCGCTTCGACGGCCGACCGGGCATCGTCATCGCGCCCGGCGCCGAGGCCTGGAGCGACGGCGTCGACTTCGCGGTCGAGGCCGGGCAGACGCTGGTGGTCAGCAGCTACTACGAGCGCTCCACGCCGCTGTCGACGGTGCACCTGCAGCCGAGCAACGCCACCTGGATGTCGAACGGCAACGCGGTGGCGGCGGCGCGGCTGCCCGAGGTGCAGCGGGTGCCGGTCAACGCCTTCGTGACGGGCGTGGACGTCTGGGCCCCGCGCGCGATCCGCACCGTGGTGGCCTTCGGCGATTCGATCACCGCGGGCGGGCTCGACGGCGAGGGCGGCGGCAATTCGTACCCGCAGCAGCTCGCGACGCTGCTGCGCAAGGGACCGGGTTCGGCGCGCGAGGTGGCGGTGCTCAACGTCGGCATCGGCGGCAACCGGCTGCTGTACGGCGGCGCGGGCCGCAGCGGCCTCGCGCGCTTCGGCGACGACGTGCTGGGCCAGAGCGGCGTCACGCACGTGATCGTGCTGATGGGCACCAACGACATCGGCCGCACCGCCTTCATCGGGCTGCCGGGGCAGGCCGTGCCGGCCGGCGAGATCCCCACGCCCGAGCAGCTCGAGGCCGGGCTGCAGCAGCTCGTGCGGCAGGCGCGCGAGCGCGGGCTCAAGGTGCTGCTGGGCACCATCCCGCCGTTCAAGGGTTCGTCGTACTGGAACGAGCACACCGAGGCGCTGCGCGGCGCGGTCAATCGCTGGATCCGTGGCCGCCAGGACGTGGACGCGGTGGCCGACTTCGATGCCGCGCTGCGCGATCCCGCGCAGCCGCTGGCGCTGCTGCCGGCCTACGACAGCGGCGACCACCTGCATCCCAACGCCGCGGGCTTCACGGCCATGGCCGGCGCGGTCGATCTGCAGGAATTGCGGGAATAGGCCTACGCGCGTCGGCCGCCGCCTGCAGGCGGCGCGCCGGGCGGCGCGTCACAGCTCTACACAAGATTTCGCGTGGCGCTTACAGGCGGTTCACAAGGCACCGGCAGCATGAAGGCTCCTCCAACAACTCATGGAGCCTAGCCATGAAGAAACTCGCAGCCATCGCTTTTTCCGTTGCCGCCACCTCGCTGTTCTCGGTGGGCGCGCTCACGCTGCCGACGGCCGCCCAGGCGCAGCCGGTGGTGACCATCCAGGTGCCGCCGCCGCCGCCGCGCTACGAGCGCGTGCCGCCGCCGCGCCGCGGCTATGTCTGGGCCCCGGGCCACTACGAGTGGCGTGGCGGCCGCCATGTGTGGATCGGCGGCGTCTGGGTGCGCGCCCGCCCGGGCTATGCCTACCGCGCGCCCGAATGGCGCCAGGACGGCGGCCGCTGGGTCTACAGCTCGGGTCGCTGGGACCGCGACGGCGACGGCGTGCCGAACCGCTACGACCGCCGGCCGAACAATCCGAATCGCAACTGACGCGGCCGGCACGAAAAAGCCCCCCGGGGCGGCCTGCATGGGCCGCGCCGGGGGCTTTTGCTTTCGGGTTGGCGCCCGCTCAGCGGAACACGACGGTGCGATGCCCGTTGAGCAGCACGCGGTGCTCGCTGTGCCACTTCACCGCGCGCGCCAGCACCTGGCTCTCGGTGTCGCGGCCGCGGGCCGTGAGGTCCTCGACGGTGTCGGTGTGGTCGGCGCGCGCCACGTCCTGCTCGATGATCGGGCCCTCGTCGAGGTCGGCCGTCACGTAGTGGGCGGTGGCGCCGATCAGCTTCACGCCGCGGTCGTGCGCCTGGTAGTAGGGCTTGGCGCCCTTGAAGCTCGGCAGGAACGAGTGGTGGATGTTGATCGCGCGGCCGGCCAGGCTCTGGCACAGGTCGTTGCTGAGGATCTGCATGTAGCGCGCCAGCACCACGAGCTCGGCGCCCTCGGCCTCGATGATCTCGAGCTGCTTCGCCTCGGCCTGCGCCTTGGTCGAGGCCGTCACCGGGATGTGGTGGAAGGGCACGTTGTAGCTGGCGGCCAGCTGGTAGAAGTCGCGGTGGTTCGAGACGATCGCGCGCACGTCGATGGCCAGGAGGCCGCTCTTCCAGCGGAACAGCAGGTCGTTGAGGCAGTGGCCTTCCTTGCTGACCAGGATCACCGTCTTCATCGGCTGGGCGGCGGCCTGCAGCTGCAGGGTCATGCCGAAGCCCTGGGCGAAGGCGGCGAGCTGCTCGCGCAGCGCGGCCTCGCCGTGCTCGGCGCAGGCGAAGCGCACGCGCATGAAGAACAGGCCCGTGTCGTGGTCGTTGTACTGGGCGGCCTCTTCGATGTTGCCGCCGCGCTCCAGCAGGAAGCCCGAGACGGCATGCACGATGCCCGTGCGGTCCGGGCAGGAGAGGGTGAGGATGTAGGCAGGGGTGGTGGTCATGGTCAGGGGCGTGATTGTCGCAGGGGTGCCAGAATGCCGTTCTCCCCGTCCGCCACGTCCCTTTTTCCCGGGGCGCCGGCCGTTCGGCGACGGGGCCTTCCACATCCCGACGAGACACACAGGAGCACGCGCATGGCCTACCAGGACTTCAACATGGACAACCAGTGGTTGCCCTTCACCCCGAACCGCCACTTCAAGAAGGACCCGCGGGTCTTCGTGGCGGCCGACGGGATGGAGTTCACCACCCACGACGGCCGCAAGGTGATCGACGGCATCTCGTCGCTGTGGTGCGTGGGCGCGGGCCACAACCGCAAGCCGATCAACGAGGCGATCAAGCAGCAGCTCGACACGCTCGACTACGCCACCGCCTTCCAGATCAGCAACGACAAGGCCTTCCGCGCGGCCGAGATGATCGCCGCGCTGGCCCCCGGCGACCTCAACAAGGTGCTGTTCTGCAACTCCGGCAGCGAGGCCGCCGACACCTCGATGAAGGTGGCGCTGGCCTACCACCGCGCACGCGGCGAGGGCCACCGCAACGTCTTCATCGGCCGCGAGCGCGGCTACCACGGCGTGGGCTTCGGCGGCATGTCGGTGGGCGGCATCCCGGGCAACCGCAAGGTGTTCGGCTCGGCCTTCCTGCCGCGCGTGGACCACATGCGCTTCATCCACGACCCGGTCAACAACGCCTACATCCACAACCAGGAACCGGTGTGGGCCGAGGACCCGCTGGTCGAGCTCGAGACCCGCATCCTGCCGCTGCACGACCCGAGCAACGTGGCCGCGATCATCGTCGAGCCGGTGGCCGGTTCGGCCGGCTGGTACCTGCCGCCGCAGGGCTACCTCAAGCGCCTGCGCGAGATCTGCGACAAGCACGGCATCCTGCTGATCTTCGACGAGGTCATCACGGGCTTCGGCCGCATGGGCACCAACTTCGCGTCGGACTACTTCGGCGTGGTGCCCGACATGCTGAACTTCGCCAAGTGCGTGACCAACGGCGTGATCCCGCTGGGCGGCGTGATCTGCCGCGACAAGCTCTACGACGCGATGATGAAGACCGACGCGCCCGAGCACGTGGTCGAGTTCTTCCACGGCTACACCTACTCGGGCCACCCGGTGGCCTGCGCGGCGGCGATCGCCACGCTCGAGCTGTTCGAGAAGGAAAGCCTGTTCCCGCGCGCCGGCGAGATGGGCAAGCTCCTGGGCGACGCCTTCCACGGCACCTTCAAGGGCCTGCCCAACGTGATCGGCATCCGCAGCCTCGGCCTGGCCGCGGCGGTCGAGCTGGCGCCGATCGCGGGCGCGCCGGGCAAGCGCGCCTACGACGTGTTCCTCGACTGCTTCCACAAGGGTTCGCTGGTGCGGCCCGCGGGCGACGTGCTGGTGATCGCGCCGCCGTACATCGTCGAGAAGTCGCACATCGACACGCTGGTGAACACGCTGGCGGATTCGATCAAGGCGCACGCCTGATCCTGGTCTTTCCCGCGGCCCGCAACGGGCCGCGGACGCACCCCCGCCACGGGGGCGCGCCCCCCGATCGGCACCCTGCGAGGTGCACAAAATCGGGGCGACCGCACTGTCCGGCCATCCAGTGCTCACCACTGGTTTGTACTCATAGGTACTACTGGTTTCCGGAATAGCCAGCCTGGTGGCCCGATCCATAGCATTCTCTTTACAAAGAAGTAGCACTTTTCGTTTAAGTGTTCTTCCTCCTGAAAGGAGAGCTGCCATGCCTCGTGCAATCCGTGCCGCCGGGTCCCGGTGTCCCGATCTCCGCCGTGGTGCGCGCTGGGCCGCCACGGTGCACGTGGGCCTGATGGTGGCGCTGCTGCTGGTGGCGGCGCCGCGCGCGCAGGCCAACAACGTCGGCGAGAACGCCGCCTGGCAGTTCCAGACCAGCACCGACAAGGTCAACCAGGCCGCGGTGCAGGACATGGTCCGCAAGCAGAAGAGCGGCTACTACGCGGCGCCGGTCTACAACACCACGGTCGGCCGCCAGTACAACTGCAACGTCTCGGCGACCTCGACCGGCAACGACGGCAACAACAGCACGGTCGCCAACTCGCCCGCGAATGCCGGTGCGCGCTCGGGCGCCACGGGCAACGACAGCAACAGCGCGGTCGGCACGCTCGGCGCCGCGGTGGTGGGCACCAACCAGGCCAATGCGGGCACAGTGGGCTCGGCGGTCGTCGGCGGCACCAGCACGCAGGTGCAGGGCGCGGCCTGGCAGGCGCTGAACTCGGCCCAGGGCAACACCGGTGCGCAGACGGCGGGCGTGAGCGGCAGCGCCGCCTGCGCCTTCGGCGTGCTCAACTGAACGGGGGCGCCATGCAGCACATCTCGCCCCACGCCCGCCGGGCGGTCTTTCTCGCGGGCCCTCTCGCCGGCGTGCTGGTGCTGGCCGGCTGCGTCTCGGCGCCGCAGCAGCGCTTCGCGCCCAACGAGGCGCCGGTGGTGCTCGGCCCCTCGGTGCGCGACAACGTCACGCCGATGGAACCGGTGCTGGCCTGCTTCGCCGACCACATCGCGGCCACGCGCCGGCCCGAGGTGGTGATCGGCGTGGGCGACGTGAAGGACTACACCGGCAAGTACAGCATCAACGAAGGCAACGCGATCACGCAGGGCGGCGCGCTGATGGTCTATTCGGCCCTCGGCAAGCTCGGCGGCGCGGTGCGCATCGCCGAGCGCTTCGACCCGGTGATCGCCGAGCGAGAACTGGCCTACGCCGACCGGCGCCAGCTCGGCGACGGCCGCACGCACCAGCTCGGCGGCGGGCCGGGCGGCGGCGCGCAGGTGGTGCCGTGGATGCCGTACTTCGGCGGCACGATCAACAAGTCCGATTACTTCATCGTGGGCGGCATCACCGAGCTCAACTACAACATCAACTCGGGCGGCGCCGAGGTGGCGGTGAACCAGGTCGGCGTGAAGGCGCGCACCTTCACCCAGTCGGTGGGCGTGGACCTGCGCATCGTCGACACGCGCTCGCTGATGGTGGTGCGCACCGTGAGCCTCACCAAGCAGTTCAACGGCTACGAGGTCGGGCTCAACGTGTTCCGCTTCTTCGGCAGCCGGCTCTACGACGTCGACATCGGCGCGAAGGGCCAGGAGCCGGTGCAGATGGGCGTGCGCGCCGCGCTCGAGGAAGGCGTGGTGCGGCTCATGGCCGCGGTCACGCAGGTCGACCACCGGCCCTGCATGACCCTGCGCCCCGGTGGCGGCGAGCAGATCCCGCTGGTGCCGGCCGAGCAGCTGCGCAAGGTGCAGAACCCGGCCGACGCGAGCACCGGTGCCGGCGCCGCGCCGCCGGTGGTGCAGGCGAGCCCCGGCGTGGCCGTCAACGCCGCGGGCTCGGGCGGCGCGCGGCTGACCGGCGCCGCGCTGCAGGTGGCCTTCGACTTCGGCGCCACCACGCTCGGCGGCAGCGCGCTGGCGCAGATCGACCAGGTGGCGGCGGCCGCGAAGAAGGGCGCCACCGACATCGTGCTGGTGGCGCGCGACACCGAGAACTGGGACGCGCGCAAGCGCGACGAGCTCACCGACCAGCGCATCGCCGCCGTGACCTCGGCACTGGCCAACCGCGGCATCGCGCCGGGCGCGATCACGGTGCTGTGGCGGCCCGACGCGGCCGACACCTCGATCCACCGCGACGGGCCCGGGCTGCAGGAGGTCGCGAAGCTGCGCGTGGGTGCCGCGGTGGTGGGCGGTTTGCAGGCGCCGGCGCCGGCGGCCGCATCCGCCGCGCCCGCGCCGAGCGCCGCTTCCTCCGCACCGGCGACCAGCGCGACCGGCGCGCCGGCACCCGCCACCGGCGGCGACCGCGCCGCCGCACCGTCGGCCGCGCAGGCCGAGCCCACCGCGGCCTCCGAAACCGTCGAGAGCCGCGCGGCCACGGCCGCGGCCAACCCCGACCCCGCCGCCGGCCCGGGCCGCGGCAGCTGATCCATCCGCGAACCGTCCCGGCGCGTCCCGTGCAGCGGGCCCGCGCGGGGGCGCTCGCGCCCGCCGTTTTCTTCCTGGCCTTCCTTCTTCTTCCTTTCCGTCCGTTCGTTCATCCGTTTTCCGTCGTCCACATCGCCATCCCACCCGAGGAGTCACTCCATGAAAGCACGCAAGATCCGCAGCCGGGGCGCACGCCAGCCCGCCATCCGCCTCAACCGCATTGGTTCCGCCGTCGCGGCGGCCCTGCTCGCCGCCGGTGCCGCGCAGGCTGCCGACACCTCGGTCGATGCGGCCCTCAACGGCTCGGTGGCCGGCACGCCGATGGTCAATTCGCAGCCCACCAACAGCGGCGCGGTGAGCGCGGGCATCACCGGCGCCACCGGCGGCACCATCGTCACGGGCACGCCCTCGAATCCCAATCCGGTCGCGGCCGCCACCAGCGGCAACCTGATCGGCGCGAGCGCCACCGGCAACGCCTTCGCCAATGCGATCCAGCCGCTGTCGAGCACGCCGCCGGCCACGCCGGTGGACAACGCGGCCTCGCTGGGCGTGGCGAACAACAGCGGCGCGATCACCAGCGGCGTCGCCAGCAGCAAGCTCGCGGTCGAGCTCAACAACTTCCAGAGCGGCAGCGCGAGCGCCACCGACAACACGATCTCGGCCTCCAGCACCATCAACCAGGGCAGCTCGCTCGTGACCGGCAGCGCGATGGCCGGCGCGACCGGCATCACGGGCAGCGCGGCGCTGAGCTTCCCCGGTGGCGCCCCGCTGTTCGACGCCCAGGGCAACCTGGTCGTGACCTCGCTGCAGCGCGGCGTCGGCGGCCCCTCGGGCGCGGCGCTGGCCGGCAACATGATCGACCTGATGCTGACCTCCAGCGGCGCGAACACCGTGACCGCGGCGGCAGCGCTCGATCGCAACACGCTGTCGGCCACGCTCAAGGGCAACAGCGCCAGCAGCGCGGCCGAGGTCCAGGCCGGCGGCGCGCCGAGCTTCGCGGGCGCGGCCGTGGTGTCGAACCTGCAGGTCAACGGCGACGGCATCCTCGCCGCGGTCAAGCACGTGGCCGACAACAGCGGCTCCACCGTGCTGGGCCTGGTCAACGGCCTGGGCGGCGGCGCGGTCAACACGCTGCAGGGCTCGCTGTCGGTGCAGGGCAACGCGATCTCGAGCGCGGCCACCGGTAACGAGGCGCTCTCGGCCACCGCCGGCACGGCCGGCAACCGCGTGGTGGTCGGCGCCGGCGTGTCGGTCGCGGGCACGGGCACCGCGGGCATCAACAACAGCGTGCACGGCGGCGTGGCCGTCACGAGCAAGCTCGACGCCGATCTCGCGGTGCTCAACAGCCAGGGCAACCTGCGCACCGAGCTGGTCGCGCAGACGGTGAGCGGCCAGGTGCTCGCCGGGGTGCAATCGCTCGACAAGGGCGGCCTCGCGCTCAAGGACAACGCGGTCGGCGCGGCGGCGACCGGCAACATCGCCTCGAGCGCGATCGTGCCCGGCGCGGGCGCGGCCTCGTTCGCGGGCACCGCGGGCATTTCGAACCAGCAGTCCAACTCGGAATCGGCGGTGACGGCCCGGATCGGCACCACGCCAGCGGACGGCGCGGTGATCGCGGCCCAGACCGGCGACGGCGTGACCGGCCTGACCAATGCCAGCACGGTCGCGGTCTCGGGCAATACCGCGGCCGCCACCGCGCGCGGCAACCAGGCCGACCAGCGCCTCGCGCTCGAGGCCAACACCATGACGCTGGGCGGCGGCAGCGACAGTGTCGCGCTCACCGGCGGCACCAGCGCCGACGGGCGCGTGTCGGCAAGCGGCCCGGCCACCCTCACCAACCTGCAGGGCAACTACAACAACAGCACGACCACCGCGCTGAACCAGGGCTCGAAGATCTGGCTCACCGCGAACTCGCTCGGCGGCGTGACCGACAGCGCGCTCTCGCTGACCGGCAATCGCCAGGAGGCGGTGGCGGTGGGCAGCGGCGCGACCAGCGACCTCTCGCTCAAGGGCAACGCGGTCGGCACCGGCGCCGGCATCGCCAGCGTGCAGATGAACGACGGCAGCTCCTCGACCGGCGCGCTGCTCAACGTCGCCGAAGCGCGCATCGCGGTCGGCTCCGACCTCGTGCGCGGCTCGGCCGCGCTGACCGACAACCTGCAGCGCGGCATCGCCTACGGCAACTCCGTGACCAACACGCTGGGCGTCGCGGGCGGCGACCTCGCGGTCACGGCCGGCAAGGACCCGGCCTCGGTCGTCAACGTGAACGTCGCGAACAACCTGCCGTTCGACAACACGCTGGCGACGCAGCCGGCCGTGAACGCCTCCTACGGCATCCTCAGCAGCCAGTCGGTGCAGTCCACCGTCGGCGCCACCGCGGTCGGCGTGAACGCCTTCGCGGTCACGGTCGCCGGTGCGAACGGCGTCGACGCGGGCAGCGTGGCGAACGACCGCAACGTCTTCGTGGCGGCCGCCTACGGCAACGACGGCGCCAACGCGCTCAAGCTCGGCGCCAACAACATCGACGCTGGCGGCGGCTACGCGGCCGTGGCCAACGTGACCAACCTGCAGTCGGTGGCGGGCGCCTCGACCAAGATCGAGGCCAGCGCGGTCGGCGGCAACGCGGTGCGCACCATCGTCAGCGGCGGCTTGTCGGATGCATCGGTGTCGAGCAGCGGCAACCTGACCGAGGCGCTGGCCTACGGCAGCCGGGCCACCGGCAACACCGTGCAGGTGAGCGCGACCGGCATCGACACCGCGGGCCCCGTGATCCCGGGCGCCACGGTCGCCGGCGGCGCGATGACCACCGAGGCCTCGTTCAGCGTGCAGAACGGCCAGTCGGGCCAGGGCTCGGTGCTGGCCACGCGCAGCGGCGGCCCCGAGGTGCTGGTGCAGGTGGCGCAGGTCGCGGGCTCGGTCGGCGGCTCGAAGATCGACGCCGACAACAACGCCACCGTCGCCGCGGCCACGAGCAACAGCGCGGCCAACGGCGTGAGCGTGGACGCGCTCGGCATCGCCACCACCACCGCGGTGCAGAACCTGCAGTTCAGCAGCGCCAAGGTCGCCTCGGTCATCGGCCAGGAAGGCGCCCCGCTGGCCCTGCAGGGCGGCGTGCAGGTGCAGCTGGGCGGCAAGGGCGTGACCGACTCCCAGCTCTCGGTCGACGGCAACACGCTGCACGGCTCGGCCACCGGCAATGCCGCGGCCAACAGCATCGCGGTCAAGGGCAACGACATCGCCGCGGCCAGCCTGCTGCCGGTGGCCGGAGCGGCCAACACCACGATCCTGAGCGGCGCGATCGCCGACCACTCGCTGTCGAACGCGCAGCTCGCGATCGGCACGGCGCCGATCTCCTCCAAGGCCGCGGGCGCCTTCGGCATCTCGACCGCGGCGGGCATGCTGGTGGCGGACACCACGCTCAGCGTCTCGAACAACGACCAGAGCGCGAAGGCGGTGGCCAACACCGCGGCCAACGACCTCTCGCTGCAGGCCGCGAACGTCTCGGGACGCAGCGCGCTGCAGTCGGGCCAGGCCAGCATCGCGCCGGTGGAGGCGCGCTCCTTCGCGCAGGCCTACGCGCCCGGCTCGGTGAGCGACTCCTCGGTGCGCATCGCGGGCAACGCGAACACCGCGCTGGCCGTGTCCAACGACGCCACCAGCCGCATTGCGATCGCGGCCGACACCACCCCCGCCGGCGCGCCACTGCCGACCATCGTGCTGCAGGCCGCGCTGCCGGGCGACGGCGGCGTGGTCTCCGACCATGCGCTGATGAACCGCCAGTCGGCCGTGGGCGGCGCCAGCGCGCGCGCCGACACCGCGATCTACAACGCCGATCGCGCCGTGCCCGCCGCGGCGGGCGTGACCGACAGCGCGATCGCGATGACCGGCAACCAGACCCAGGCCGAGGCCGCGGGCAACCGCGCGGGCAATGCCGTCTCGCTGGCCGGCGGCACGGCGCAGGGCGCGAAGACCGGCCTGCTGAACGCGCAGGACAGCATCGGCGCGGTGGCCGCGACGGCCGCCAACGTCACGCAGCTCACGCTGACCGGCACCAATGCCTTGACCCGCAGCGCCGCCACGCTCGAGGGCAACGCCACCGGCAGCGCGGCCACCGGCAACTCGGCGACCAACAGCATCGCGGTCAAGGGCGGCAGCGTCGCCACCGGCGACCCGGCCACGGCGCAGGCCGCGGGCGGGCCGGGCCTGGGCGTGGCGATCACGGCCGACCATGGGCTGGGCAACGCGCAACTTGGCGTGGGCCCGGTGTCGGCGGTCGCGACCGGCAGCATCGGCGTCGACAGCACGGGCACGGCCACGGTGCAGGCCTCGACGATCAGCGTGTCCGACAACCGCCAGAGCGCGCGCGCGGTCACCAACACCGCGACCAATTCGCTCAGCCTCGAAGGCGCGGCCGTCGATGCGCGCGGCGCGATCCAGTCCACGCAGTCCGCGCAGGCGTCGGTGTCGGCCAGCTCGAGCGCCGAACTGTTCGCGCCGGTCGCGTCCACGGATTCGTCGGTGCGCTTCTCGGGCAACACCAACACCGCGCTGGGCGTGATGAACGACGCCACCAACACGCTCGAGGTGTCCGCGGCCAACATCAAGCCCGCGGCCGCCACCGGCAGCGTCTCGCTTGCCGAGACCGGCGGACCGGCCAACGTGGTGGCGACCGGCGACCAGCTGGTGTCGAACCGCCAGACCGCGGCGACCAGCGTGACCAGCACCGCGAGCACCGCGATCTACAACGACGACGGCGCGGTGGCCGGCACCGCCGGGCTGTCGAGCGGGGCGGCGACGGTGTCGAACAACAGCACCCTGGCCGAGGCCTCGGCGAACCGCGCCGCCAACAGCGCGACCGTGACCGGCGATGCCACCCAGGGCGCGAGCGTGGGCGTGTCGAACGTGCAGACCAGCAGCGCGACAGTGAGCGCGAGCGCCACCACCGCCGCGGGCATCACGCTCGCGGGCGCGGTGCCGCTGAACGCGGGCAGCATCGCGCTCAACGGCAACACCACCTCGGCGCTGGCGCGCGGCAACGCGGCCACCAACGTGGTCGACTCGAGCGCGGGCAGCGGCTACGGGGGCGCGGCCTCGACCGGCAGCGCGACGCTGACGGCCTCGCCGCTGGCGCTCAACGTCGGCGCCAGCGCGGGCGTGCTCAACAGCCAGGTGAACACGGGCGCGGTCAGCGCGACGAGCAGCGGCGTGAGCTACCAGGTGGCACTGAACGCGACCGGCCCGGGCACGCTCAACGGCAGCATCGGCGTCACCGGCAACTCGCTGGCGGCGCAGGCCTACGGCAACAGCGCCACCAACCGCGTGACGCAGACCGCGCTGAACACGGGCACGCCGAGCGCGGCGGTCGGCAGCTACCAGGTCAACAGCGGCGCGGTGACGGCCACGGTGACCGCCGTGAACTTCGGCGCCGGCGTGACTTCGACGGGCGCGGTGGGCAGCAGCACGCTGCGCACCACGGGCAACCAGGTCACGGCCTCGGCCACCGGCAACTCGGCGACCTCGTCGATCCTGGCGCGCTGAAGCGGGGGGCGGGCCCGCGGGCCCGTCGCGCGAAGAAAGACGAAGGCCGCGGCCGGACGCACGTCCCGCCGCGGCCTTCGCACGTCCGGACCGGTCAGGACTTCTTCGCCGGGCCCATCGACTTGCGGAGCTCCGCGCAGTAGTCCTTCTCGGGCAGCGGCGCGGTGCGCCAGGTGCGGTCGTAGCCGACCGACGTCGCCGCGGCATCGGCGGGCGCGGCGAGCAGGCGCACGGTCTTGAACGAGACCTCGTCGGGCAGGTGCTGCGCCACGCCGAGCTGGCGGTCGACATGGCCCGCGCCCGCGATCAGCAGCACGGTGCGGCCCGGCTGGCGCGCCTTGACGATGGCCTGGGCCATGGCGCGGTCGCGGCCGACCTGGATCCGGGTCATCGGCACGATCTGCGATTCGGGCAGCAGCTTGCAGTGACCCTCGCGCACGGCGTCCTGCTGCGCGGTGTAGGCCTCGCCGTTGAGCTGCACGTCGAGCGAAACGTCGGCCATCGCGTCCTTCATGCGCGCGCGCGGCAGGTTGGCGCCGACCACCGGCACGCCGGCGCGCACCGCGGCCATCACGGCCGGACCGTAGTCGGCCCAGGGCCAGGCCTTGTCGTTCCAGCTCAGCGCGGTGCGCACCTGGGCCTCGGTGGCCGCGGCCGGCAGGTGCGCGGTGCCGCTGCCTTCCTCGGCCATCTCGAGCGCCAGCGCCGCGAGCCGGCCGCGCGCGGCCAGCGCCTCGACCGTCTCGCGCTCGATCGCATGGTGCTCGGGGGCATCGTGCTGCTCGCCGAGCAGCAGGGCGTCGGTGGGCAGCAGGGCCTCGACGCGGCGGGCGATGGGGGCGTCGGGCGCCTCGGCGCCGCCGGGCCAGCCCGCGCAGCCGGCGATGAGGGTGCTGCCCAGAAGAGCAAGCAGGAGGACGGAGACGGGCCGGTGCGCGAAAGACATCGCGCCATACTACGCAACGGCGCCGCGCGCGCTGCCGTCCTTTGCCCCTACCGCCTGTCCGTCCGTTCCGCGTGTCCCTTTCCTTCCCGGTCCGCGTGCTGGCCACGCTGCTGCTCGCCTTCGTGGCGGCCCAGATCTGCCTCGCGCTCCATACCCCGCTGCCCTGGATGATCGGCCCGCTGCTCGCGGTGTCGCTGGCCTCGATCGCGGGCGCGCCCACGGCCAGCCACGTGCCGTTGCGCAACGCCGGGCAGTGGACCATCGGCACCGCGCTGGGCCTGTACTTCACGCCGCACGTGGTCGCGCTGGTGGCCAGCGTCTGGTGGGCGATCGTGCTCGCGATCGCCTGGGCGCTGTTGCTGGGCTGGGGCTTCGGGCGCTGGCTCTACGGCCTGCATGCGCCGCGCATGCCCCAGGTGCCGGAGCGCTCCATGAGAGCCACGACTTACTTCGCGGGCGCGATCGGCGGTGCCTCGGAGATGACGCTGCTGGCCGAGGCCCAGGGCGCGCGCACCGACCTCGTCGCCGCGGCCCACAGCCTGCGCGTGCTGATCGTGACGGTGACGATCCCGTTCGCGATGCAGTGGAGCGGGCTGCACGGCCTGGAGATCAACCCGCCGAGCGCGCGCGAGGTGAACCCCGGCGGCCTCGCGCTACTGGCGGTGGCCACGGGCGCGGGCGGCTTGGCGATGCGCGCGCTGGGCCGCACCAACCCGTGGTTCATGGGCGCGCTGCTGGTCGCGATGGCTTTCACCGTCGCCGGGTTGTCGCTGTCGGCGGTGCCGGGCTGGATGTCGAATGCCGCCCAATTGGTGATCGCCGTCAGCCTGGGCGTGCGCTTCAGCCGCGAGTTCCTGCACACCGCGCCGCGCTGGCTGGGCTCGGTCACGGTGGGCACGCTGGCCATGCTCGTGGTGTGCGCCGGCGTGGCCTGGCTGCTGGCCTGGGCCACCGGGCTGCATCCGGCCACCATGATCCTCGGCACCTCGCCGGGCGGCATCGCCGAGATGTCGATCACGGCCAAGGTGCTGCAGCTCGGGGTGCCGGTGGTGACGGCGTTCCAGGTCTGCCGGCTGGTGGCCGTTTTGCTGCTTGTGGGGCCGATGTTCCAGTGGATCTACCGGTAAGGCCCAAAGAAAAAGCGCCCCGCGGGGCGCTTCGTTATTGGCACGGAGCTCGGCTCAGTGCACCAGAAGCGGCGTCTGTGCCAGTTCGGCATAGCCCTCGAGCGTGTCCTCCACCTCTTCCTGGGTCGGCGTGTTGAGCTGCCAGGCCGCGATCTGCTGGCGGAACAGCTCGGCCCAGGAACCGTCGAGGTAGAGCTCCTTGCCGGAACGCTTGTCGACGATCTCGAAGCCGTGGCGCTCGAGCACCGGCACGTTGGGTTCGGCAGGAACCTCGCCTTCGTTCGGCTGCACGTGCACGACGACGAAGGAATCCGAGTCGTAAAGCATGTTCATGGCGGGGCCTGTGAGGATGTCGAGGGCGTTCATGAGGGTTACATAGCAATCAACGCGCCAGTTTCAAGATGGGTTGTCGTGTTGCCATTAAAACGTTTGGATGCCTGGTTTTTCGCATCAACCGGGGGGCGTGGCGGGTAGGGGTTTGCGCAATTGGGCGTCGGCGAAGTCGCCGTTCGGCTCGGTCTGGCGGATCCGCACCGGCAGGTAGCCATAGGCCGGAGCCAGCCAGAGCTCGACTTTCCGGTCGAAAGGCTTGCGTGGATCGCGCGTGAGCTTGCGCGCCAGGTACTCGCCGGCCGGCAGGTTCAGTTTCTCCTCGTCGCCGACCACGAACACCCAGACGTCGGCATCGCGCGCGCCCACGGTCTGGATCGCGATCCGGGTGCCGGCCGGGTAGCGCTCGGGGCTGGCCGCCAGCAGGCCGCCGAGCTGCATCATGACGCTCATGCGGTCCTGCGCGCCGGGCTGCAGCGGCACGGGCGGCGCGTTGTTGCTGAACACCACCTCGCCGCGGTCGCGCGCGAAATGCGAGGCCACCTCGGCCTTGCGGCTCTCGGAATAGCGCTCGGGCTCCAGCCCCGAGGGGCCGATCACCCCAGTGCTGCGCCAGTTCAGCAAGGTGAAGAAGACGGCCTTGAGCGTCAGCCGGCCGTCGTAGCGGGTGCCGTCCTGCAGCCACACCAGCTCGCCGAACACGCCGCGCTGCGGCGAGGCGCCGATCTGGCCCGTGGCCTCGAAATCGAGCGTGACCGAGCCCGGGATGCGCAGCGACTGGGTGCCGGCCATCGTGGCGGGCGCTTCGCCGGCGCCGGTGGCGGGCGCGCTGCCCGGTGTGGCGGGTGGGGTGGCGGCCGCGCTGGCGGGCGGCTCGGGCGCGGGTGCTGCTCCTGAATCGGGAGCAGCCTGCGCCACCAGGTCGGGTGTTTCGGGATCCTTGGCCGCAGTGGCCTCGGGCGCGGGATCGGGCGAGGGCGCGGCCGCCGCAGGGACCGGATCGGGCTTCGGACGCGGCGCGTGCACCGCGCGCGGCCGCAGCGGCCGGGTCGGCGCGGGCGGGGCCGTCGCGGCGGGCGGCGGCGCCGCCGCGGGCGTTTCGGCCACCGGCGGCGCGATCACGATGGTGCGCGTGCTGAACTTGGTGATCGGCGACGCGGGCTCGGCCCCGAGCCCGGCCGGCGCGAGGCCCAGCAGCGCCATGTGCGCGAGCGCCACCAGCAGCGTCAGCAGCGCCAGCGCCCGCCACGAGGGCCGCCAGGGCGCCGGGGAGGAGGGTGGGGGAGCGACGGTCGTCGGCATGGAAGGTGGAGTGGGCGCCGCCACCGAGGTTCATCGGGGCCACCTCGGTACACTGCCGCCCGTCCAACCAGTTTAGGGGAGCGGCGCGGGGCCCGGCGCGGCGCCCCGTCGCCTTTTTCCCAGCACCGCACCATGAAACTCGCCACCCTCAAGGACGGCTCGCGCGACGGCCAGCTCGTCGTCGTGTCGCGCGACCTCACGCTCGCCCACTACGCCACCGGCATCGCCCACCGCCTGCAGCAGGTGCTCGACGACTGGGGTTTCATGGCACCGCAGTTGCAGGACCTGTACGCCGCGCTCAACGCCGGCCGCGCGCGCCACGCCTTTCCCTTCGATCCCGCCCAGTGCATGGCGCCGCTGCCGCGTGCCTACCAGTGGGCCGACGGCTCGGCCTACCTCAACCACGTCGAGCTGGTGCGCAGGGCGCGCAATGCCGAGGTGCCCGAGAGCTTCTACCAGGACCCGCTGATGTACCAGGGCGGCAGCGACGACTTCATCGGCCCGACCGACGACGTGGTCGTGCCCAGCGAGGCCATGGGCATCGACTTCGAGGCCGAGATCGCGGTCGTCACCGGCGACGTGAAGATGGGCGCCACGCCCGAGCAGGCGCTCGACGGCATCCGCCTCGTGATGCTGGCCAACGACGTCAGCCTGCGCAACCTGATCCCGGCCGAACTCGCCAAGGGCTTCGGCTTCTTCCAGAGCAAGCCCGCCACCGCCTTCAGCCCCGTGGCCGTGACCCTCGACGAGCTCGGCGAGGCCTGGATCGGCGGCCGCGTGCACCTCGCGCTGCAGAGCAGCTGGAACGGCCGCAAGGTCGGCCTGTGCGAGGCCGGCCCCGAGATGACCTTCCATTTCGGCCAGCTCATCGCCCACGTCGCCAAGACGCGCAACGTGCGCGCCGGCAGCATCGTCGGCAGCGGCACCGTGAGCAACCAGGGCGTGGAGAAGAACGGCCGCATGGAATGGCCGCGCGGCTATTCGTGCATCGCCGAGAAGCGCTGCATCGAGACCATCCAGGACGGCGCGCCCTCGACCGAGTTCATGCGCTATGGCGACACCATCCGCATCGAGATGAAGGGGCTCGACGGCCGCTCGATGTTCGGCGCGATCGACCAGGAGATCGTGGCGCCGGGCGGGCGCGCGAAGGCGGCGGCGGACGAGGCCGCGAAGCCCGCGCCGGTGGCCGCGCCCGATGACGCGGCCGAGCCGCAGGCTTCCGAGGACTGAGCGCGCCCGCTCACTGCGCCGCGGGCCAGCCGCGCAGCAATTCCTTCTGCGACCGTATCCCCAGCCGTCGGAACGCCCGGTACTGGTGGGTGCGCACGGTCGTGAGCTCGACCCCGATCTCGCGCGCCGCCTCCTTCGCGGTGCGCCCGGCCATAAGGTGGCCGATGACCTCGCGCTCGCGCAGGCTCAGCGTGAGCAGCCGCGAGGCCAGCGCCGGTGCCGTGGCCTCGCGCGCGGCCACGGCGCTGCGGCCGTGGGCGGTGGTGGCATCGGCCAGCAGGGTGGCGTGGCGCTCGATGACGGCGAAGTCGGCGGCGCCGAACTCGGGCTGCGCCAGGCTGCGGTAGAAGCTCACGGCCACGCGCTGGCCCGTGGGCAGCAGCAACAGCACCGAGGCGCGCTCGCGGATGCCGACGTCGCCATAGCAGGCGGCGCGGTAGGCCGGATCGGCCACCTCGTCGCCGAGCTGGTGGCCCAGCCACAGCTGCGCGCGCCGCGGCAGCTTGCGCGCGGCCAGCCAGGCCATGTTGGGATCGAGCAGGTCGAAGCGCTGCGCCACGTAGCGCTCGGCCGTGCGCTCGGCCGTGCTGCCGTAGCTGCTGGCCGCCGACACGGTCTCGATGCGGCCGCTGGCGCCGACCGCGAACACGGTGCAGAAGGTGACGGGCATCACGCGCTGCATCGCGGCGAGGTAGCTGGCCGCGAGGTGCGGCGTGCCGACGCCGGCGAGCACGTCGCCGACCACGCTGGCCGACAGCGTGGCCTCGGGCGCGGCGGGAAGGCGCCAGCGTTTCATGGGGCGGGGAGAGGGCAGGAGATTCGGGTAAACACTTCGTACGAAGTTATGACAATGCGGCGGCGGGCGTGTCGGGACAATCCCGGGCATGAACCGCCCCGTTGCTCCCTCGAATCCCTCGCCGGCCGCGCGCCCCGGCGATGCCGCCGGCGGACCGCTGCCGCCGGCAGCGGCCGGCCTGCCGCCCTCGGTCGGCGCCTTCGACTACACGCGCTACCCGGTGCGCCTGCCGGCGCTCGCGGCCGACGGCCTCGAGGCCGTGGCGGGCGGCAGCCATCCGGTGGTGATCGCGGGCGGCGGCCCGGTCGGCATGGCGCTCGCCCTGGGGCTCGCCAACCATGGCGTGCGCAGCGTGATCCTCGAGGCCGACGACACGGTCTGCGTGGGCAGCCGCGCGGCCTGCATCTCGCGCCGCAGCCTGGAGATCATGGCGCGCCTGGGCGTGCTGCCGGCCTTCCTGGCCAAGGGCCTGCCGTGGACCGGCGGGCGCAGCTTCTACAAGACCGAGGAGGTGTTCCGCTTCGAGATGCCGCACGACGCGCGGCAGAAGCTGCCGCCGATGATCAACCTCGAGCAGTACTACGCCGAGCACTACCTGCTCGAGGAGATCGAGCGCCGCAACGCCGCGGAGCCGGGGCTGATCGACATCCGCTGGGGCACCGAGCTCACCGGCCTTTCGCAGGACGACGCGGGCGTGCTGCTCGAGGCGCGCAACGCGCAGGGCGAGTACAGCCTGCGCGGCCGGTGGCTCGCGGCCTGCGACGGCGGCCAGAGCTTCGTGCGCAAGGCGCTGGGCCTGGCGCTCGAGGGCACGGGCTACGAAGGCCGCTACGTGATCATCGACATCGAACTCAAGAGCGGCCACCCGACCGAGCGCCGCGCCTGGTTCGACCCGCCGTGGAACCCGGGCTCGACCGTGCTGATGCACCGGCAGCCCGACGACATCTGGCGCATCGACTACCAGCTGCGTGCCGGCCAGAGCACCGAGGAGGCGCTGCAGCCACCGGCCGTGGCCGAGTTCGTGCAGCGCCATCTCGACGCCATCGGCGAGGGCCACCTGCCGTGGAAGACGGTCTGGACCTCGGTCTACCGCGCCGGCGCGATGACGCTCGCGAGCTACCGCCATGGCCGCGTGCTGTTCGCGGGCAACGCGGCGCATGCGATGCCGATCTTCGGCGTGCGCGGCCTCAACTCGGGCTTCGACGATGCCGACAACCTGGCCTGGAAGCTGGCCTTCGTGGCGCGCGGCCTGTCGGATGCCGCGCTGCTCGACAGCTACTCGGCCGAGCGCATCGCCGCCTTCCACGTCAATGCCGAGAACGCGATGCGCAGCACCGAGTTCATGTCGCCGCCCTCGCGCGGCTTCGACCTGCTGCGCGAGGCCGCGCTGTCGCTGTCGGGCGCGCACCGCGGCATCGCGCAACTGATCAATCCGCGCCAGACGCAGGCGGTGCGCTACGAGGATTCGCCGCTGTCGAGCGAAGATGGCGACGCGCTGCCCGCGGGCCCGCTGCCCGGCGAGGCGATGCCCGAGCAGCAGCTCGCGCAGGGCCATCTCACCGACCGGATCGGCGCGTGCTTCACGTTGCTCGTGCTGCGGCCCGCGGGCGCGGATGTCGAACTGCCGGCCGGCGACATCGCCGCGGCGCGCGCCGGTGCCCTGCCGTTCGCGCTGTGCACCGTCGCGGCCGACGGCCCCGCCGATGCCCATGCCGACGCGCGGGTGTTCGAGGCCCTCGGCGCGCGCGAGGGCGCCGTCTACCTGCTGCGCCCCGATGGCCACGTGGCCGCGCGCTGGCGCCGCCTGGGCGCGGGCGTGCTGCCGCGCGCGCTCGAACGCGCGGCCGCCGCCGTGCAACTGGAGACCCTCGCTGCATGACCACCGCACTTCCCAGCCTGGCCCCCGAGGCCCGCGACCGCCTCTACGCCGACTGCGCGAACGCCATCAGCGAGGCCGGCGCCGAGCGCGAATCGCTGTTCCTCGCGCGGCTCGCGCTGCTGCTGTTCGAGCAGGTCGGCGACGAGGCGCGCTGCCGCGCCGCGCTGGCCGACGCGCTGCATGCGCTGCCCGTACCATCGCTGTCCGCAACCGAATGACAACCTGGAGATGACACTCATGGACCGCCGTACCCTTCTTGCCACGCTCGCCTCGGGCGCCGCCATGGCCGCCGCGCCCTTCGCCCGCGCGCAGGACTATCCCTCGCAACTGATCCGCTGGGTGGTGCCCTATCCCGCGGGCGGCGGCACCGACGTGATCGCGCGCGCGCTGGCCGAGGCCATGCGCCAGACGCTGGGCCAGCAGATCGTGATCGACAACCGTCCCGGCGCCTCGACCAACATCGGCGCCGACATGGTCGCCAAGAGCAAGCCCGACGGCTACACCGTGCTGTCGGCCGACAACGCCGTGCTGGCCTTCAACGAACACCTGTTCGGCAAGCTGCCCTTCAACCCCGAGAAGGACTTCAGCTACATCGGCGCGATCGGCAAGTTCCCGCTGGCGCTGGTGGTGCATCCGGACTTCCCGGCCAAGAACTTCAAGGAGTTCCTGGCCTACGTGAAGGCCAACCCCGGCAAGGTCAACTACGCCTCGCCGGGCAACGGCTCGCCGCATCACCTGGCGATGGAGATGTTCAAGGTGCGCACCGGCACCTTCATCACCCACATCCCCTACCGCGGCGCGGCCCCGGCCATGGCCGACGTGATGGGCGGCCAGGTGCCTTGCATGTTCCTCGACCTGGCCTCGGGCCTGTCGATCATGAAGGGCAACAAGGTGCGCGTGCTGGCCATCGGCTCGGGCGCGCGCAGCAAGCTGCTGCCCGAGGTGCCGACGCTGGCCGAGGTGGGCGTGTCGAACTCCGAGGTGTTCGCGTTCCAGGGCGTGCTCGGCCCGGCCGGGCTGCCAGCGCCGGTGGTGAACAAGCTCAACGGCGACCTCAACCGCGCCTTCGGCAATCCGCAGGTGCAGAAGCGCTTCGAGGACTTCGGCATGGAAGCCATGCCCGGCACGCCGGCGCAGTTCGCGGCGCTGTCGCGCGCCGAGTCGAAGCGCTGGGGCCCGATCATCAAGCAGGCAGGCATCAAGCTCGACTGATCGCCCCCGAGGGGGCCCGTCAGCGCGCGTAGGCCTTGCGCGAGCCGTCCTCGAACACCTCGTCGTCGCGCACCAGTTCGCCGTTCTCGTCCCAGCCGCGCTCGCGCGTGACGCGGCCGCGCGCGTCGAAGCTCGATTCGGCGACCAGCGTGCCCTTCTCGTCGAAGCGCTGGTGCGTGCCCTGCGGCAGTTGTCGCGCGCCGCGCCCGCCCACGAGGTAGCGGCCCAGCGCGGCGCGCTGGCCGTTGTCGTGGAACTCGGTGACCAGCACCGTGCGCGCATTGCCCGTGCCGCTGTAGACCGACCTGGTGTGCGGCTGGCCGTTGAGGTAGTAGCTGTCGTCGCCGATCGGCTCGCCGGCGCTGTTCCAGCGCTGGTCGCGCACCAGCGTGCCGCGCTCGGAGAACTCCTGGTCGCGCAGGCGGATCGCCGAGCGCGACGCCCCCAGCAGCGAGACGGTCTCGCGGCGCTTCACGCCCTCGGAAGAGAACTGGCGCTCGGTGCGCTGGTTGCCGTTGATCTCGTCGAGCTGCGAGGGCTTGCCGTTGTCGTAGAAATCCTGCGTGCGCACGCGCTTGCCGGCCAGGTAGGACTGGCGCGAGCGCAGGATGCCGCGCGCGTCGAACAGCTCGACCTGCGAGGGCGCGCCGCCGAAGCCGCACAGCCGCGCGTCGTCGGCCGCGGGCGCCAGCATCGGCGCGTTGCCGCAGCGCAGCGCCGAGAGCTGGCCGCGCTCGGTGAACTCGGCCGAGGCCCGGTCGCCGCCCTGCTCGGGATAGAAGCTGGCGCGGCGCAGCTTGCCGCTGGCATGGAAGCTTCGCACCAGGCCGCGTTCCTGGCCGTCGTCGTAGGTGGCTTCGCGCAGCACCTGGCCGCCGGGCGCGAACTCGCGCGCCAGGCCGTGCATGTTGCCCTTGGCGTTGAGCGTGTGCTCCTTCGCGAGCCGGCCGTTCTCGTAGACGCGCACCAGGCCCATGAAGACGCCGTTCTGGATCTGCTCCTCGCGCAGCAGCTGGCCGCTGCCGCGGTCCTTGCAGCGCAGCACGCCGGTCTTGCGCGCGGTCTCGCCGCCGTTGGCGGGGTTGACCGGCTGGCCGTTGAGCTCGCAGTCCTGCGCCGCGCGCGCGGCGGTCGCGCCGGCGAACAGCAGCGCCAGCGATGTGGCCAGGGCCAGCCGCGCCGCGAGCCGCGGAACATCGACCGGCCGGACCGGAGCGTGGGTCACTTGTCGTAAAGCGCGTCGAGCGAGCGGAAGCCCTTGGCCTCGATCGGGTTGCCGAAGGGGTCGCAGAAGAACATGGTCCACTGCTCGCCCGGCTGGCCTTCGAAGCGCACCTGGGGCTTGAGCACGAAGTCGGTGCCGGCGGCCTCGAGCCGCGCGGCCAGCGCCTGCCAGTCGGGCAGGGCCAGCACGATGCCGAAGTGCGGCATCGGCACCATCGCGTCGCCGACGCGGCCGGTGCGCGTGGTGGCGAAGGGTTCGCCCAGGTGGAGCGAGATCTGGTGGCCGAAAAAGTCGAAATCGACCCAGGTGTCGGTGCTGCGGCCTTCGGCGCAGCCGAGGGCCTCGCCATAGAAGCGGCGCGCGACGTCGAGGTCGCGCACGTGGAAGGCGAGATGGAAGATGCTCTGCATGTTCCGGATTATGGGCAGCGGTGCTGTTGTAATGCCGGACTTTCTTTCTTCATGGAGCGAGCCTTGCGGATACTCCGGGCACTGGTTGCACCGAGGCGCGAAATCGACAAGCCGGCCGATCGGTCGGCACGGCGCATGCGCCTGGTCTCCTCATCTTTCCTCTCTTCCATCCGTTTCCCCTTCTCCTGGGCGCGCGGCGCGTTGCCGGCCCTGGTCGGCGCCTGCTGCGCGCTGGCCGGCGTGGCGGCGCAGGCGGCCTGCCCGCCCTCGGCCATCGGCAGCCTCGAGCGCTCGCGCAGTTCGAGCGACCAGCGCAGCGGCGCCGACCGCGGCCTGCTGTGGCGCATCGAGAAGGACGGCCGCACCTCGTGGCTGTACGGCACCATCCACCTCGGGCGCGCGCCCTGGCTGCGCCCCGGCCCGACCGTGCAGCGCGCGCTCGGCCAGAGCGATGCGCTGGCGCTCGAGATCGACGTGCGCGATCCCGCCGCGATGAAGCCGCTGACCCAGCCGGCCGACCCGGCGCTGGTCGCGCGGCTGCTCAGCGGCGAGCGCGCGCGCCGGCTCGCGCGGCAGAACGAAATCGCCTGCGTGACGCCGGGCGCCAATGCGACGCTGCAGCCGATCCTGCAGGTGACGGCGCTGACCGGCCTGGCCGGGCGGGCCGACGGCCTCTATCCCGATTTCGGCATCGACGAGATGCTGGCCGTGTGGGCGCGCAACGCCAACAAGCCGGTGTTCGCGCTCGAGAACCCGGCGGCCCAGCTCGAGATGCTGACCGGCGGCTCCGAGGAGGAGGAGGCGGCGCAGATCGACTCGGCGCTCGACGAGCTCGAATCGGGCCAGCTGCGCGCCCAGCTCAAGGAGCTGGCCGACGCCTGGGGGCGCAGCGACCTCGCGCGGCTCGCGCGCTATCCCGAGTGGTGCGACTGCATGCGCACGCCGGCCGAACAGCGGCTGATGACGCGGCTGCTCGACGACCGCAACCCGATCCTGGCGGCCGGCATCGCGCGCATGCACGACGGCGGCCAGCGGGTGTTCGCGGCCGTGGGCGCGCTGCACATGATCGGCGCGCAGGGCCTGCCGACCCTGCTGGCGGCGCAGGGCTTCACGGTGACCGAGGTGCTGCCGGGCGAGCGCGGCACGCTGCCCGCCGCGGCCGAGGAGCCCGAGGCCGAAGCGGCGGCGGCACCGCCCGTGCGATCAGCGCGCGGCAGCCGCTCGGCCAAGGCCGCGCCGGTTCGCGGCAAGGCGGGCGCGCGTGCGGCGGCGCCGGCCAAGGGCACCAAGGCGGCGCCGAAGGGCGCCAAACCGGCAGCCAAGGCACCGGCCAAGTCGGCGGCCAAGCCGGCCGCGAAGACACCGGCCAAGCCCGCCGCGTCCAAAACGCGCCGATAATCGCGCCCGCCATGCACCTGATGCGCCGCCACACCCGCTTCCTCGGCCTCGCCGGCCGCTGGGTGCTGCTGTGGTTCGCGCTCTCGCTGGGCGCGGCGATCGCCTCGCCGCTGGTGCATCCGCAGGCGATCGAGCTGGTCTGCTCGAGCGCCGGTGCCGTCAAGGCGGTGGTCCACACCGAGGACGGCGTGCAGGAAATGGGCGTCTCGCACATGGACTGCCCGCTGTGCGTGCTGACCGGCGCGCCGCCGCCGGTGCCGCCGGTCGCGACCCTCGACCTTCCCCTGCCGCTGGGGCGCGTGCTCCAGCCGATTCCCGCCGCGCGCTTGGCCGCGGCCACCGCTGCGCCGCTGCCCGCGCGCGGACCGCCTTCGCGCTCCTGAAACCCTCGAGTCCATGGCTGGATGCGCCCGTTCGACGGGCGTCTCCGGTCCTTCCTGGCCAGCGTTTCGTGGAGCAGTATCCCTGTGAACAAGCATTCCCGCGCCGTGGCGATCGCCATGGCATTCCCGCTGGGCGCCTCGCTCGGCGCGCCCGCCTGGGCGCAACCCGCGCCGGCGGCGGCTGATGCGACCGGCGCCGAGCGCGCGCTCGGCGCCATCACCGTCACCGGCGGCCGGCCGACCTCGCTGCCGGCGCAGATCCCGACCACCATCGAAGGCACGACGCACGCGCAGATCGTCGAGACGGTGAACGCCACCGACAGCGAGGACGCGCTCAAGTACCTGCCGAGCCTGGTCGTGCGCAAGCGCTACATCGGCGACTTCAACCACGCGGTGCTGGCCACGCGCGCCTCGGGCACCGGCAACAGCGCGCGCTCGATGGTCTATGCCGACGGCATCATGCTGTCGAACCCGCTGGGCAACGGCGCCACCTACGCGCCGCGCTGGGGCATGGTCTCGCCCGAGGAGATCGAGCGCGTCGACGTGCTGTACGGACCGTTCTCGGCTGCCTACCCCGGCAACTCGGTGGGCGCGGTGGTCGACTACGTGACGCGCATGCCCGAGAAGTTCGAGGCCCACGTGAAGCTCAGCGGCTTCGTCTCGAACTTCGATCTCTACAACAGCCATTCCTCGCCGGCCGGCCAGCAGCTCGACCTGTCGCTGGGCAGCCGCAGCGGCGACTGGTCGTGGTGGCTCAGCGCCTCGCGCACGCAGAGCAAGGGCCAGGCGCTGGTGTTCGGCAACCGGCTGCTGAGCGCGGGCACGCTCGGCAATGCCGGCACCCCGGTCGCCGGCGCGGTGCTGGGGCTCAACCCCTCGAACCAGCCCTGGTGGCTGGTCGGTGGCGCGACGATCTACGACACCACGCAGGAACAGGCCAAGCTCAAGCTGGCCTACGACTTCTCGCCCACGGTGCGCGCCACCTACACGCTGGGCGCCTGGAACAACAGCACGCACGGCAGCGTCGACACCTGGCTGCGCGATCCGCTGGGCCAGCCGGTCTACGGCGGGCGGGTCAACATCGCCGGGCGCAGCTACAACCTCGACGCGCCCAGCGGAGCGCTGGTGCCGACCGAGACCCGGCTCACCCACTACATGCACGGCCTCTCGGTCAAGAGCCACAGCGGCGGCGTGTTCGACTGGGAGGTGGCGGCCAGCCTGTTCGACTACGCGAGCGACACCTCGCGCACGCCGACCACGCCGCTGCCCGGCGCCTTCCTCGGCGGGCCGGGCCGCACCACCGACATGGGCGGCAGCGGCTGGCGCACCTTCAAGGCCGCGGGCACCTGGCGGCCCACCGGCTCGGCCGAGGGCGTGGGCGCGCACGTGGTCGACTTCGGCTTCCAGCAGGACACGGCCAAGCTGCGCACCAGCGTCGGCAACACCCTCGACTGGATCGGCGGCCCGCCGGTCACGCCGTTCTCGGCCTTCAACGGCAACACGCGGCTGCAGTCGCTCTACCTGCAGGACACCTGGCGCTTCGCGCGCGACTGGAAGACCACCCTGGGCCTGCGCCACGAGCGCTGGGAGGCCTGGGGCGGCCAACTCGGCAACGCGACCCGGCTGCTCGACTTCGCGCCGCGCAAGAACAGCTACGACTCGCCCAAGGCCGCGATTGCCTGGCAGGCCACGTCCGACTGGCTGTTCAAGGCCTCGACCGGCCGCGCGGTGCGCATGCCGACCGTGAGCGAGCTCTACCAGGGCTCGATCGACGGCAACCGCATCGTCAACACCGACCCCAACCTGCGGCCCGAGCGCTCGTGGACCACCGAGCTCAGCGCCGAGCGCGGCCTCGACGGCTGGGGGCTCGACGGCGTGCTGCGCACCACGCTGTTCTTCGAGCGCACGAAGGACGCGCTCTACAGCCAGGCGCTGACCAACCTCGTGAGCACGGTGCAGAACGTCGATGCCATCCGCACCCGCGGGCTCGAGGTGGCGCTGAACGCCACCGACGTCGGCCTCCGCGGGCTCGACCTCGGCGGCAGCCTCACGCTCGCGAGCTCGAAGATCACGGCCAACCGCGGCTTTCCGGCCAGCGTCGGCCAGCAGCAGCCGCGCGTGCCCAAGGTGCGCGCCACCCTGCTGGCCACCTACCGGCCCGACGCCAACTGGAGCTACACCCTGGGCATGCGCTACAGCGGCAAGCAGTACGGCACGCTCGACAACAGCGATCCGAACGGCTTCGCCTACATGGGCTTCTCGAAGTTCTTCGTGGCCGACCTGCGGGTGCGCTATCGCATCGACCGCCAGTGGAGCGCATCCTTCGGCATCGACAACCTGAACAACAACAAGTACTGGGCCTTCCATCCCTATCCGCAGCGGACCTACGTGGGCGAACTCAAGTTCGACCTCTGACGCCTGCCCTGTCTTCCACCGTCTTTCCTCAAGGAGTAACTCTCATGAACCGTCACCTCACCCTGCGCAGCGTCGCCGCCGTCCTGCTGACCGGCAGCGCCGCCGCCGTGCTGGCCCACGTCACCTTGCCGCCCGGCGGCGTCACCGTGGGCAGCGACTACGACGCCGCCTTCCGCGTCGGCCATGCCTGCGAAGGCGCCAAGTCCACCACCGGCCTGGCGGTGAAGCTGCCCGCGGGCTTCGTGCTGAGCGAGGCGCAGGCGCGCAAGGGCTGGAAGCTCGATGTGCAGAAGGGCGCCGGCGGCGAGGTGCGCTGGACCGCCGAGAACGCGCAGGCCGCGCTGCCCGCCACCGAGAAGGCCGAGTTCGTGGTGCGCGGCAAGGCGCCGGCCACGCCGGGCACGCTGTGGTTCAAGGTGCTGCAGACCTGCGACGTGGGCAGCGCCGACTGGGCCGAGGTGCCGGCCTCGGGCAATTCCACCGCGGGCCTCAAGCGCCCGGCCGCCAAGCTGGACGTAGTGGCGCAAGGTGTCGCCACCGTCGACGTGCGCGATGGCTGGGTGCGCCAGTCGGTGCCGGGCCAGAGCGGCACCGGCGCCTTCATGAAGCTGACTTCGCCCACGGGCACCAAGCTCGTGGGCATCTCCACGCCCGCGGCCGGCGTGGCCGAGGTGCACGAGATGAAGATGGAAGGCGACACCATGAAGATGCGCGAACTGAGCGCCGGCCTCGACCTGCCGGCCGGCCAGACGGTGGAACTGAAGCCGGGTGGCTTCCACGTCATGCTGATGGACCTGAAGGGCGCGGTCGCCAAGGGCACGAACGTGCCGCTGACCCTGAAGTTCGAGGACGCGAAGGGCGTGAAGACCGCGCTCGACGTCACGCTGCCCGTGGGCGCGCCGGCCGGTGCCGACGCGGGCGGGGCCGCGCATCAGCACAAGCATTGAGGCCGCTTCCGCGGCGCCGGGCTGACTAGAGCAACTGGTCCGGCGCCAGCGGCCCGAAGAGCTTGAGCAGCAGGCGCAGGCTCAGGCTGGCATCGGGCTCGGTCCGGCTGTCGGGCAGGCCGCTGCCCTCGGGCGCATGCCAGACCAGCGAACCGTCGACGAGCTCGACGTGCCACGCGCGCTCGCGCAACCCGCGCTCGATCTGATCGGCGGCCAGGCGCGACAGCTCGGTGCTGCGGATCAGCAGCGCGATCTCGGTGTTCTGCAACTGCGAGCGCAGGTCGAGGTTCATCGAACCGACCACCAGCAGCCGGCCGTCCATCACCAGCACCTTCGAATGCAGCATCGCGCGCGACTCGCCGGTCACGCTGCTGCCGCCGGTCGAGCCGGTGGAGCCGCCGAAGGCGCTGCCCAGGCCGGCCTGCTCGCTGCGCAGTTCGTACAGGCCGATGCCCATCTTGAGCAGTTCCTCGCGGTGGCGCGCATAGCCCACGTGGGCCACCGGCGCGTCGTTCGAGGCCAGCGAATTGGTCAGCACCCGGATGCGCACGCCGCGCGCGCGGGCGGCGGCGAAGGCCTGCTTCATGTCGGCGCCGGGCACGAAGTAGGGCGAGATGATCAGCAGGTCGGAGCGGGCCTGGCCGATGAGCTGCAGCAGTCCTTCGACCACCGTCTCGCTGCCGGCCGCGAGGTCGGAGTCGGCCGTGAGCGCGGCCGCGCTGCGCGAGACCCTGGCCTTGTCCTCGGGCTGGCTCACCACCAGCCCGGGCGCGCGGGCGCCGTCCGGGCCGCCGGGCACGTCGGCCGGGATCTTGCCGGGCTGGTCGGCCAGCATCGCGGCCGGCGCCCAGACGAAACGCGCGCTGCGCAGGTCGAGCGGCTTCTCGTCCCAGGCGCGCGCGCGCTGCTCGGCCGTGGGCGGGCCGTCGGGGCGGGGCTCGCCGTCGGGCGGCTTGGGCTGGTCGCCGGAATTGGCGGTGGCGGGGTCGCGCGCGCGGGCCGATTCCTCGGCCAGCTCCTTGTCGGTCTGGCGCGCGCGCTCGCGGATCGCCTGCAGCTCCTCGCGCGAGACCAGCGACTGCGCCGGGTAGGCGCGCTCGTTGTTCCAGTAGCTGTCGAAGCTGCGCGAGAGGTCCTGCACGATCGGGCCGGCCGCGAGCACGTCGACGTCGATGAAGTTGCCGTTGAGCGAGTTGCCGAAGTAGGCGTCGCCGAGGTTGCGCCCGCCGGTCACGCCCAGCACGTTGTCGGCCAGGAACAGCTTGTTGTGCATGCGCTGCTGGATGCGCGAGGCGTCGCCGGCCGAGTTCAGCAGCCGGCTGAAGGTCGAGCCGCGCGCGCCGGCGAGCGGATTGAACAGCCGCAGCTCGATGTTCGGCACGAAGGCCAGGCCCAGCACCAGCGCGTCGCGGCCGGTGCTGTGGAAGTCGTCGAGCAATATGCGCACCCGCACGCCGCGCTCGGCCGCGGCGCGCAGGCCGCGCACCAGGCGGCCCGTGCTGGCATCGACGTGGATGGCGTAGTACTGGAGGTCCAGCGTCTTCTGGGCGCCATCGATCAGCGCCAGCCGGCTGCCGTAGGCCGCCTGCGGGCCCGCCAGCAGGAGGAAGCCCGATTCGTAGCGCGCCGCGTCGGCCCGGCGGCGTTCCTGGACCAGCGTGGCCAGCGCCGTGCCGGCCGGGGAGGCCAGGGCATTGGACACCGGGCGGTCCACGTCCTGGGGCAGTTGGGCGCAGGCGCCGAGGACGAGCAACACGGTCGCCGCCATCGATCGGCCGAGGAACGCTGGAATGAACGGCATGCGGTGGACTCCCCCGGGCGCTGTCTGTGGTCTGGATTGGGTGGGAGCCGCATGTATAGCCGAGGTCGCGGCCGTCCGGCGTCGGACGGCAGGCGGACTCAGCGGCTCGCGCCCAATTCCTCCTGTCGTTCCATCGCGCTCAGCAGTTCGTCGTCGATCTGCGTATGGCGGGCCGCCAGCTCGGTGGCGCGCGAGGCGTCGGTGGCGTAGATCGCGCCGCCGTCGAGCGCGAGGATTTCCGCGATGCGCTTCTGCTCGGTCTCCAGCGATTCGATCAGCGCGGGGAGGGCGTCGAATTCGCGCTGCTCCTTGTAGCTGAGCTTCTTGCGCGCCGCGCCGGTGGAGGCCGGGGCCACGCTGG
>NZ_JAHUTH010000007.1:0-2500 GCF_025376855.1 Variovorax endophyticus | reverse complement strand
GGCGATCAGTCGCTGGGTGTAGACCCGAAACCAAGTGATCTATCCATGGCCAGGATGAAGGTGCCGTAACAGGTACTGGAGGTCCGAACCGACTAGTGTTGCAAAACTAGCGGATGAGCTGTGGATAGGGGTGAAAGGCTAAACAAACTTGGAAATAGCTGGTTCTCTCCGAAAACTATTTAGGTAGTGCCTCAAGTATTACCTTCGGGGGTAGAGCACTGTTTTGGCTAGGGGGTCATGGCGACTTACCAAACCAAGGCAAACTCCGAATACCGAAGAGTACAGCTTGGGAGACAGAGCACCGGGTGCTAACGTCCGGACTCAAGAGGGAAACAACCCAGACCGCCAGCTAAGGTCCCTAAAATTGGCTAAGTGGGAAACGAAGTGGGAAGGCTAAAACAGTCAGGATGTTGGCTTAGAAGCAGCCATCATTTAAAGAAAGCGTAATAGCTCACTGATCGAGTCGTCCTGCGCGGAAGATGTAACGGGGCTAAGCCAGTTACCGAAGCTGCGGATTTGCAATTTATTGCAAGTGGTAGGAGAGCGTTCTGTAAGCCTGTGAAGGTGCGTTGTAAAGCGTGCTGGAGGTATCAGAAGTGCGAATGCTGACATGAGTAGCGTTAAAGGGGGTGAAAAGCCCCCTCGCCGTAAGCGCAAGGTTTTCTACGCAACGTTCATCGGCGTAGAGTGAGTCGGCCCCTAAGGCGAGGCAGAGATGCGTAGCTGATGGGAAACAGGTCAATATTCCTGTACCGATATACAGTGCGATGTGGGGACGGATCTTAATAGGTCATCCGGGTGTTGGATATCCCGGTTTAGTTGGATGTAGGCGTGCATTAGGCAAATCCGGTGCACATATACCGAGGCCAACGATCGAGCGAGCTTGCTCGCGAAGTGACTGAACGAGGTTCCAGGAAAAGCCACTAAGCTTCAGCTGTATACGACCGTACCGCAAACCGACACTGGTGCGCGAGATGAGTATTCTAAGGCGCTTGAGAGAACTCAGGAGAAGGAACTCGGCAAATTGACACCGTAACTTCGGAAGAAGGTGTGCCCTATTAGTGTGAAGTGAACAACGGAGCATGAATGGGTTGCAAAAAATCGGTGGCTGCGACTGTTTATTAAAAACACAGCACTCTGCAAACACGAAAGTGGACGTATAGGGTGTGACGCCTGCCCGGTGCTGGAAGATTAAATGATGGGGTGCAAGCTCTTGATTGAAGTCCCAGTAAACGGCGGCCGTAACTATAACGGTCCTAAGGTAGCGAAATTCCTTGTCGGGTAAGTTCCGACCTGCACGAATGGCGTAACGATGGCCACACTGTCTCCTCCTGAGACTCAGCGAAGTTGAAATGTTTGTGATGATGCAATCTCCCCGCGGAAAGACGGAAAGACCCCATGAACCTTTACTGTAGCTTTGTATTGGACTTTGAACAGATCTGTGTAGGATAGGTGGGAGGCTTTGAAGCAGGGTCGCTAGATCTTGTGGAGCCAACGTTGAAATACCACCCTGGTGTGTTTGAGGTTCTAACCTAGGTCCATTATCTGGATCGGGGACAGTGCATGGTAGGCAGTTTGACTGGGGCGGTCTCCTCCCAAAGCGTAACGGAGGAGTTCGAAGGTACGCTAGTTACGGTCGGACATCGTGACGATAGTGCAATGGCATAAGCGTGCTTAACTGCGAGACTGACAAGTCGAGCAGATGCGAAAGCAGGACATAGTGATCCGGTGGTTCTGTATGGAAGGGCCATCGCTCAACGGATAAAAGGTACTCTGGGGATAACAGGCTGATACCGCCCAAGAGTTCATATCGACGGCGGTGTTTGGCACCTCGATGTCGGCTCATCTCATCCTGGGGCTGTAGCCGGTCCCAAGGGTATGGCTGTTCGCCATTTAAAGAGGTACGTGAGCTGGGTTTAAAACGTCGTGAGACAGTTTGGTCCCTATCTTCCGTGGGCGCTGCAGATTTGAGGAAGCCTGCTCCTAGTACGAGAGGACCGGAGTGGACACACCTCTGGTGTATCGGTTGTCACGCCAGTGGCATTGCCGAGTAGCTAAGTGTGGAAGAGATAACCGCTGAAAGCATCTAAGCGGGAAACTCGTTTCAAGATGAGATCTGCCGGGGCCTCGAGCCCCCTGAAGAGTCGTTCAAGACCAGGACGTTGATAGGTCAGGTGTGGAAGCGCAGTAATGCGTTAAGCTAACTGATACTAATTGCTCGTGCGGCTTGACCCTATAACTTTGATCAGTCAGATCAAGGTGTTATGCCAAGTTGACGCATTCAAAAACACATTCAAATAACGCCTCCGCGCGTGCTGATTCAAAACTCTATGAATTCGCCAGGTTGATCACTCGATCAGCCCAGCAACCCTTTATGCCTGATGACCATAGCGAGTTGGTACCACTCCTTCCCATCCCGAACAGGACAGTGAAACGACTCAGCGCCGATGATAGTGCGGGTTCCCGTGTGAAAGTAGGTCATCGTCAGGCTATTACAGCC